>CACDHV010000001.1 GCA_902552755.1 uncultured Pelagibacteraceae bacterium
TTTTGAAAGTAATAATAATTTTTCTTTATGGGATATGAGTGTATTTGAGGAAAAGAGTATCTATAAATCTCCATATATAAATGAAATAATAAAAATTTTAGCACTTAAAGAAATCGTTAAAAAAAAAAAAATCAAAAAAATTATTATTTTTTCAAATAATAAAAATCTTAAATTAAATATTTTAAGTATAATTAAGGATATAGAAATCGAATTCAATCTTACAAAAACAAATAAAAAAGAAAAAAAATTATTTAGAAATAACATTCTATATTTTGCTTATTATTTAATAAATTTTTTTTTAAAAAGATATAGATTATTTAATCCTGTTTTTAAGTTAAAAAAAAACTCAATTATGGTTTATGACTATTTTGCATACTTTAATAAATCCGAAGCATTTAAGAATAATTTTATTTCATCATATTGGAAAAAACTGATCCCATCATTAAGGCAAAGTAATATCAATATCAATTTTTTTCATATCACTATGGATGAAAAAAATTTTGATATAAAGAAAAAATTAAATATTCTTAGAAATTTAAACAAATCAAAAAATATGTCACATAATATAATTGATACTCAAATTGATCTATTAATTTTTTTTAAAGTAATAACAATTTTTTTTAAAAATTATTTCAATTATAGAATTTTTAAAATTAAAAATTCGAGCAATTTAATCTTTCAAAATAAAATTTTATATCAAATGTTTATTGATAGCTACATTGGTGTTTGGTCTATAAAGAATTTATTTTTTCATTATATGATCCAAAAATATGTCAAATATACACACGAAAACAATAAAGTAGTTATTTATATAAATGAGTTTCAAGGATGGGAAAAATCTTTAATATATAACTTGAATAAAAACAAAATTAATAATCATTTTGGAATACAATTTAATCCTATAAGAAACTGGGATCTTAGATATTTCTTTAAGGTTACAAAAAAAAATAAACACCTATTCCCAAATAATATTATTACATTTTATTCATCTAGTGTAAGACAAATTTCAAAAAATTTTTACAAAGGTACTCTTCCAAAGATATTTTTAACAGAAAATCTTAGACCTATTGAAATTAAACTTAATAAATCTAATAAAACCAAAAATAAGAGTATCTTATTATTAGGAGATCATGATGATGGATCAACCATAAACCTGTTAAACATCGTCAATAATTTTAAAAAATTGAATTTAAAAGCTAATTTCGAATACAAACCTCATCCAATTTCAAAAATAAATATTTCAAATTTTAAAGAGCTAAAAGGGATTAAAGTATATAAAAATAATGATTGTTTTAATTTTAGGTATTATGCATATATAGTTAGTAATAAAACTTCGTTAGGGTTAGAACTCAAAAAAATGAATATAAAAACAGGAATAATTTTAGATAAGGAAAACCTGAATTTAAGTCCTGTTGATAAAAATTATATGTATTTTATAAAGAATGAAATTGATTTAAATAGTTTTATAAATTCTAAAACTAGAAAGAGAATTAATTCAGATATGGAGATTAAAACCAAAACTTCTTTACTTAATATTATTAAACTTTGGAAAAAAAAAATTAATAATGAATAGCAAATTAATTAATTTATCAGAATTTGGATTTAATATTTTGCAAATTGAAAGTTATGCTGCTTGTAATATGGAGTGTAGCTTTTGTCCGTATCCTCTTAAAGATGATAAAGAAAGCAAATTAAATACAGACGAAATTAAAAATGTTATAGATCAAATAAATCCTAATGATCCTAAATTTGATTATATTACTTTTTCTCAATTTAATGAACCTTTGCTAGATAGCAGAATTTTTGAATTAATTGCTTATGCTCAAAATAAGGGATTAAAAGTTTTGTTGATCACAAATGGTTTACTATTAAATAAAAAAAAAAATATTGAAAATATTTTTAAGTTAAAACCTAAAATGAAGATTTCTCTACAAGTTATTGATCATAATGTGCACTCTAAGGCAAGAGGTTTAAACTTAGAGTTAAATAAATACTCAAAAACTATCTTTGATTTTTGTAAACTAGCTAATATAGAATGCAAAGATTTAGATATTTCGATAGATATTGGTTGTAGTTTTAATGAGTCAAAATCAGTGTTTTTTTTAAAAAAATTACTTGGGTTACATACTGGAGACCCATCTGTAGCAGTAAATAAAGAAAGTTTATTTAATAATCTTCAGCTATTTATAAAAGATTTATCTGAGATTAATAAAGAAATATTTGAAACTAATAATATCATCTTAAATAAAAATGAATTTAAAATTGATTATAAAAAACAATTGGGTTTAAAAATTAGTGATAATATAAAACTAAAAATTAAACCTTTCTTTTATGGCCGTAGAATTACGGATTTTAAGCCTGTACCAAGTAATACATTTTCATGTGACAATCAAATACTTGGTATTTTAGCTGATGGTAGTGTTTTACCATGCTGCTTAGGTTATGATGATACTATTTCTCTAGGAAGTATAAAAAAAAAATCTCTCTTTGAAATTCTTAATAATAATCAATTTTTAAAAAATTTAAGAAGTTTGGATGGAGAAAAGCATATAACTTGTAGAAAATGTTTTGGAGAGCCAACTAAAAGAGGGGTTGTCTTTAGACAATTACAATCAAAAATTAAAAATGTAATGCGTTAAAGTAGTTTTAAACTGGAATTACATTAAATAAATAATTTTTGTAAACATTTCTAGAATCAAAAATTAATTTTGAGTTTTTTTGTAATCGACTATAGTTGACTTCATCATGATCCGTTACAATCACAGTAGAATTAAAACTTCGTAAGTTTTTCTGCGAAAGTTTTATACTAACAGAATTAGTAAAAAATTTCTTTTCATTACTGTTGATTTTTTTTATGTGAGGGTCATGAAAATATACTTTAAATTTTCTATTGTTAAGGATCTTTGCTATTTCTAGAGCTGGAGACTCTCTATAATCATCAATTCCTTTTTTATAAGCAATGCCCATAATTAATATTTTAGGAATAAACTTATACTTGGAATTTTTTTCAAAAATTTTAGAACAAATCCATTTTGGCATAAATCTGTTCACATTACCAGCATGTTCAATAAATTTAGGATTGAAACCTTTTAATTTTGAAATATATGAGAGATAGTATGGATCTATAGGAATACAATGACCACCAAAGCCAGGCCCAGGTGTAAAAGGTCTATATCCAAATGGTTTAGTTGATGCTGCTTTGATACATTCATGAATATTTAAATTTAGTTTTTGTGCCACAATTTTTAGTTCATTGACTAAAGCAATATTGACAGATCTATAAATATTCTCGATTAACTTTGTAAATTCTGCAGATTCTATAGTATTCATTAAGACTATCTTATCAAAAATTTCCTCATAAAGTATTTTTCCAATTAATTTACATTTATTTGAATTTCCACTTAAAATTTTTGGAACTTTTAATGGATTCATATTTCCAATCCCTGGATTAATTCTTTCTGGTGAATAACAGACATAAAAATTTTTTCCAATATGTAATTCTTTATTATGTGAAATAATATTAATAATTTTTTCCTTTGTTGTGCCAGGGTATGTTGTACTTTCTAGAGAAATTATTTGATTTTTTCTTAGAAATGGAAGAGAGTTTTTAATTGCTAATTCTATAAATTTTAACTCAGGTTTTTTATTTTTTTTTAGTGGAGTTGGTACGCAAATAATTATTGCATCACATTGTTTAATTTTAGAGAAATCATCTGTTATTTCTAATTTCCTATTTTTATGGTTATTTTTATTATAAAGTTTCTTATTATTTTTTTTAACTGAAGATATTCTTTTTAAATTATTATCTATACCAATTGTTTTAAAGCCTTTTTTTAAAAAATTTGTTAAAAGTGGAAGGCCGACATACCCAAGACCTACAATACCAATAACTGCATTTTTATTCTTAATTTTAGATTTTAAATTTGACATCTGAAAAAGGTGTACTTTTATATAAAATTTAATAGTTTCTCAATATAATTAATATACACGTTTATATTCAAGTGAAATTAATTTAAAAATACATTTAAAAATGTTTTCTTTTTTTAAAAAAATTTATTCATGTATAGACAATAAGGAAAAAAAATATGTTATTCCAATTGTTGTTCTTATAATTTTAAATACTTTGATTGAATTAATAGGAATTGGTGCTTTTATTCCATTAATGAACATAATTTTATCACCTGAGACTTACGATACCAACAAAATATTAATTTTTTTATCTGAGTTCTCTTTCTTACCCGATAGTAGTATTTCAAATATATTAATTTCCATAATAATAGTTTTTTTTCTAATAAGATTTTTTTTTCAATCGTTTTATTTTCTAATTATACAAAAATTTCTTCACGAAGTTTCTTTAAACACTACTAGTAATTTACTTAACATTTACATGAAGCAGCCAATTCAAATTTCTACAAGATCAAAACCATCTGTAATGTATAAAAATATATATACCGAGACAAATATATTAAAAGCAAATGTTTTTTTATTAGTAAAATTTGTTAGTGATCTTTTCTTAGTGGTTAGTATTATAGCAATTCTCATTTTTTTTGACCCTTTAATTACAATTTTAGCTATATTATTTCTTACCCTTTTTTTTTTAATATACTTAGCTTTTTCAAAAAATTATTTATTGAAACTAGGCAAAAAAAGATACTTTCATAATGAAAAACTCTCAGGAATTTTAACAGAGTGCCTTAACTCGTTAAGAGAAATTAAATTATTTAATATGTATAATTATTTCAATAATAAATTTTATTATCACAAAGATATTGATAGTTGGTCAAAAATTATGCACTCTTTTACAAGGCAACTACCTATATTTTTTGTTGAAGTCATCATAGTAATTATTTTTTCAGCACTAATTATTTATTTTTTGAAATTTAATTTAAATACAGATGAATTGATAATAACCCTAGGTTTCTATGCAATATGTTTAATTAGACTTTTGCCAATTATAAACAAAGTAGCAGACGCTTATCAAGCATATAAGTTTAATAAAGAGCCAGTTGACAGAATTTATAATGATTATCAAAAAGTATGGAAAATTGAGTTAGATGAAGAATTTAATACAGATAAAAACAACTTAGTTGACCAAATGCATTTTGATAAAAATATAGAATTTAAAAATATTAAATTTTTTTATAATCAAAATAATAAGTTCAAAATTGAAATTGATAACTTTAAAATATATAAGAATGAGTTTTTAGGTATTTATGGTAATTCTGGTTCAGGAAAAAGTACATTTTTTGATTTAGTATCTGGATTAACAAAACCCTATTCAGGTACAATAAAATCTGACAATACTGATATTTATAAAAATATATTTTTGTGGAGAAAAAAGATTGGATATGTTCCCCAAAATATATATTTGCTAGATGACACTATTGAAAATAATATATGTGTAATAGACAAAGTGGACCCACTCTTAAAAGATAAAAATTATTTCAATAAAGTACTTGAAATGAGTGGTTTAAAAGAATTTTACTCAAGTTATAATAATAATTCTATTGGCGAAGGGGGTAATAGAATTTCTGGTGGTCAAAAACAGAGAATAGGTATAGCAAGAGCATTATATAAAAAACCAGAAATTCTAGTATTGGATGAACCCACAAGTTCTTTAGACAGTGATACCGAGCAAAAATTTTTGAGGTCTTTGAAAAATTTAAAAAATAAAATAACAATAATATTTATTTCACATAATAAAGAAAATTTTATTGATTCTGATAGAATTATTAAAATAGTTGATGGTAAAATTTATGAAGATTAATCTACCTAAAAAAATTAAATTAGAATACGCAAAAAAAAAAATTGAAAGAATATTTAATTTAAATTTTAAAAATTATAAAAAATATTTAAAATTACTAACAAAAATAGACTACATAGATTTATATAATTTACATTATCTTGTTACAAAAAATAAAAGAATTAAAGTCATTGAATTCGGATCAGGTTTCTCCACATTTGTTTTGTCCGATGCTTTGGAAATTAATAAAATAGATTTTTTTTTAAAAACAAAATTAAAAAAAAACATTAATTTTTTCTTAGACAAAGATAAAAAAACATTATTCAAGATTGATAATTATTTTACTGTTGAAAGTTTAGAAAATTCAAAAAAATTTTTCAATATTCAAAAAAAAATACTTTCAAATAACAAGATTAAAAATGTTAAACTAAGTATGAATAAGTGTAAAAAAGTATCTGTAAATGAGATATCAGCTTTTAAATATGATAAAAAAGATATATTAAATTCTGATTTTATATATATAGACGGACCCGGCATTCATGATTTGCCAAATTTTAATTATAAAAGTAGCATTAATCCTGTTCACATTGATCTTCTTGAAATAGAATTTAATCTAAATCCGGGCACTATTGTTGTTGTTGATGGTCTTCCAGCATCTGTAAGATTTTTCCAAAAAAAACTATTAAGAAAGTGGAAATATTTTTATTTAAACAATGGCAATCAAACAGTAATGCTTTTAGATGAAAAAAGTTACGGCCCCTTAAATACTGCTCTTTTGAATTATTATGAAAATTAAAGCAAGTATAATTATAACCAATTATAATTATTCGAAGTATATTGAAAGGTGTATCAAGAGCTGTATTTCACAAAATTTTGATAAAAAGGCATTCGAGATTATTATTGTTGATGATTGTTCAACAGATAGATCATTAACAAAAATAGTAAAACTTAAAAAAAAATTTCATAATTTTAATTTAAAATATTTTATAAATAAAAAAAATGTAGGCGTAGCAGCATCATCTAATTTTGGAATTTTAAAAAGTAAAGGTGAATATATTACAAGATTAGACTCAGATGACTATATTTCTAAAAATTTTTTGAATTTCATGACATTTTATCTTGACGAATTTAAAAATAATTTAGGTGTATGCTGTGACTATTATTTTGTTTCGAATTCTGGAAAAAAACTGAATAAGATAAATTATACATCAAAACCAATTTCTTGTGCAGTAATGTACAGAAGAAAAAAACTTATAAGATATGGAATTTATAATAAAAAACTAAAGCACAGAGAAGAGGAGGAGTTGAGAGCCAGATTAGGAAAAAAATACATTATTGGCTACCTAAATTTACCACTCTACAGATATAGAATGCATTTATCAAATAAAACTAAAAGTAGAGATTATAAAATTAAATATAGAAAAATATTAGTAGATTTAAAAAAAGTTTATGCGAAACAAAAATGATTTTTTAATAATTATTCCAGCAAGAGCTAATTCTAAAAGATTAAAAAATAAAAATATTTTTAAAATATGGAATAAACCAATGATAGCATGGAGTATAGAAGCTGCAAAAAAGTCAAAATTTGCTCCAAAAATTTTAGTTAGCTCAGACTCTTCTGATATATTAAGAATAGCAAAAAAATATAATGTTTTAACATTAAAAAGACCAAAGCTTTTAGCTAAAGACAATGTTCCCAAGTTGATTGCAGTAAGACACGCTGTAAGAAACTTTTTTAGAAAGTATAAAAAAAAACCTAATTATGTAATTAGCTTACAGGCAAATTCTCCTCAAATTAAAAAATATCATATTGATAAAGTAATAAAGCATTTAATTAAATTTGATCTAAATGAAGTTATTTCAGTAGATAAAAATTTAAATCAAGATGGAGCAATTAGAGCAATGAAATATGAATCATTATTCCAAAAATCACTAAGTGCGCATGTTGGTTGTGTAATTACAAATTTAGTTGATGTTCATAAATTAAAAGATATAAAAATGTTAGAAAATGGAAACAAATAACAAACAAAGATCTGTAAGAATTATTTCTGAAATACACCCTCAGCACCATGGATCAATGTCAGAAATTAAAAGAATGATCTTACAAAGTAAAATTGGTGGCGCAGATGCAGTAAAAGTCCAACTATACTCATCAAAAAATATTTGGGGTGATGAAAGTCGTTCATATATATCTATAACTAAACCAGAATTAAATGAGATAGACGAATATTGTAAAATTGTAGGGATCGACTTATCCGCTTCAGTTTTTGATGAAGAAAAACTAGATTGGTGTGAAGAAATTAATTTAAAGTTTTATAAAATTGCAAGTAGAACTGTAAAAGAAGATATTAAATTGTGTAATAAAATAATTAATATTAATAAAGAGACAATCGTCTCGCTAGGAATGTATGACTGGACGAATGGTTTTCCTTTTAAAGAGGCAAATGTAAAGTATCTTTATTGTATTTCAAATTACCCAACTCATCTTACTGAATTAGAATTTCCAAAATTTTCTGAAGATTATTTTTATGGCTATAGCGATCATTCAATTGGTATAGGAGCACCGATGTATGCTGTAGCTCATGGAGCAAAAATGATAGAAAAACATTTTACAAATAATAAATCATTACAAGTGGAAACTCAACTTGCGCATGTTTGTAGCATGGATTTAGAAGATTTGACAAAATTAAGGAACTATTCAGATGCATTCACATTAATAAGAAATGCATAAAAAGAGTAAGAGGCTTATCTGAGCTTAAACTTTGAAAGAGACTTTTAAGGTTGTATAAAACAGAATGTATTTAGACACAAACTTTAATAAAAAAAATTTTACAACATATACAAGATGTACTTTTTGTAATTCAAAAAAATTAAAAAAAAAACCATATCTGAAAATAAAAGAAAATTTTTATACAAAGGCTATCATTTCAGATTTGTTTATTAAAAAAAAAGAATTTGAAAAATTGGCTACATATGAATGTCAAAAGTGTTTTTTAATTCAAGTTAGTCCTTGGTTTAATAAAAAAATTACAAGAAAAATTTACTCTAATATTTATGGTCAACACAATAAAAATTGGAATAATTATCTTTCCTTTATTAAAAATGGTAATTTACCAAATCATGGTAAACTTTTTGATTTGATAATAAAGAATATTCATATTAAAAACTATGGAGAATATAATAGTCCCTTTATGGGATTATTTTTCAATTATTTTTCAAAGGAATACAAATGTAATTTAAAATTTTATAAAAGTTTATCTCTTAATTTAATTGATTACCTTTCATCTCGACAATTAGCTGGTAAATCCAAAAATGAAATAAAAAAAGCTGAAACTACAAGTAAAAAATTAATTAAGAAAATTAAATTAATTAAAAGAAAAAATTTCTTAAAGTCATTGACAAACAAATACTTATTAACAGATAATTCTGAAATGTGCTGGGGTCAGAATGATAATTATAAATCTGTAAATAGTAGATCCTTGGCATCAGAGTTATTTGACCTAGAGATAATTGATCTTAATCATAAAGAAAAAATTAAATTTGACTTATTTAGCATATTTTTAACATTGGATCATACATTCGAACCCAAAAAAATTTTAGATTATGCGTTAACGAAAAGTAATTATGTTATTGTTCAATGTCACACATCTAAAACAGTTACTAAACAACATCAATTTTCATTCTCTTATAAGTTTTTGAACTATCTTAGCTCTATAAACATATACCATAAGGATCTAACTAAAATTATAAACAAAAAATTTTCTTCAAATGAATTATATTTTATATGTTCAAAAAAAAATTCACTAATTAAAAAATTAAAATTTAACTAAATAAAAATTTTGAATATAAAAAATAGTTTTACAAAAATATTTTGATGAAAAAAATCATAAATTATTTGAAATTAATATTTAACGCGAAATGGAAATTAAAAAGACCATTTAAAAAAAAATATTTAATTTGTGGAAATAATACAAATATCATTTCAAGCATAATAAAAAGTAATTATTTTTGCCTAGATCTCGAAAATAGAACATTATATTTAGAATTATTTTTAAAAACTTTTTTTAATTTTTCATACAAAAATTTTTTATATAAATATTACTTATCTATAATTGAAGTTGTCGACCCCGAGATTATTATTTTTTCTATAGATACAAATACTTTTTTTTGGAAATTGAAAAATTACTTTCCAGAAAAAAAATTAATTTTAATACAAAATGCGAAAAAAACAGGAAGTCCGTCAGATTTATTTTTTAAATTAAAAAATCTTAAATTTCAAAAACAAAAAGTAGATTATATTTTTTTAATGAATGGACCTATTAAAAATGAGTTTAAAAAATACTTAGAAGGTAAATTTATTGTTCATGGATTAATGCAAAATAATTCAATTAAAAAAAATGTAGTTCAAAAACAAAATTATGCTTTAATTTCTCAAATTTCTGATTATGGAGATGGCAAGTTCGATAATATAAGCAAAAAAAAACTTAATGAAACATTTTATGAGGCAACCAAAAGACTTTTAAAATATTTCTCAAAATATAAACCAGGGATAAAAATGAATATTTTTCTTTATAATTCAGAAATAAAATTAGTTGAGTATGAAAAATCTATTTATAAAAAAATTTGTAACGAATTAAATCTAAAAATTAATTTTCTATCTAAAAGTGATAAATTAAGTAATTATAGTCTATTAGACAAATTTGAATGCATAATCGGAATTACTTCCACACTTCTATATGAAAATTTCAGTCGAGGAAATAAAACCGGATTTTTTAACTACCTAAAAAATCATAATATAAATGGATACGATTTAAGTTGGCCATTAAAAGAGAATGAGACAGTTATATCAACAGAACAAAATGATTTTGAAAATTTTGAAAGAATTATGAAATATCTAGATGAATGTACTAACATAGAATGGAATAATACAGTAAGCAATCTTAAAGAAAATATTATGATTTTCGATGAAGATAATCAACAATTTAGAAATTTAATAATTAAATTGAATTAATTAATTTTTTTATATAGATATCATTGCCTAATGAAACGAAATCAGATTAAACAAGTTGCATTCCCTAAAATTAAAGATGTAGGTAAAAGAGATTGGGGTAAAGAAGAGCTTTTGGCATTAATCCCAAAAAAGATTTCCTTAAAAAAAATTTTTATTAAAAAGGGAAGAAAAGGTGGATTGCAATACCATCATAAAAAAAATGAGTGTGGTTTTTTAATATCTGGCAGACTTAAGATTACTTATGATAATGGGAAAGGTAAACTTAAGTCTAAGATCTTAACCAAAAATTCCTCATTTCATTTTCCACCTAAAGCAGTGCACCAAGAAGAAGCTCTTTCTGATTGTATAATTATAGAAGCTTCAACTCCACATTTTAATGATAGAGTTAGAGTTGAAAAAAAATATGGTTTAAGTCAAACTAAAGGTTTACCATCTACTAAAAAAAGAGAAGTAAAGTTATTATAATACATTTTGATGAAAAAAATTCTTTTTTTTATTTCACAAGATATGTATGTAAAACATTATCTTACATTTGATAGTTTTAAGTTAATTGAAAAAAAATATAACTGTAGTTTTTTAGCAAGCAAGGATGTAAAAATATTTAAAGATCTGATTGAGAGAAAAAAAAATTTTCTAGGTTTTATAACAAGAAATGACAAAAAGGATAGATTTTCCAGAATATTATCAGATGCTCTTCTGATAGCTAATAGTCATAAGTCGTCAAGTTTCCCTCTCAGGATAATAATGAGATTCAATTTAAATTTTAGAAATATTTTAAGGAAACCACTTTGGAAAACACCATTTAGGATATTAATTAGACTATTTAATGCATTTAGAATCTTTTCAACAAGATTTCCAGTTAGCTTAATTATTAAAAATAATTTTATCCTAAGAAAACTCAATAATTATATCCACACAAACAAGAATTTTGAAAAAATTCTTGATGAAATAAATCCTGATTTAGTAATAATACCAACTTCAGGACAAGATGGTCAATTTTTTCAATCAGTGGTTGAGTCTAGAAAAAAAAAAATTAAAACATTTGCAATAATTGACAATTGGGACAACATATCAACTAAATCAATAATGCCAGAACATCCAAATTTTATTGGTGTTTGGGGTGAACAAACTAAAGATCACGCTACAAAGATTCAAAATTTTAAAAATAGCCAGTGTAAAATAGTTGGGTCAGCAAGGTATCAAGATTACTTCAACTTGAGAAATGAAGAACTTAAATCACATTTTGACTTTGAATATATTTTATTTTTAGGAACTTCATGGAATTGGAATGAAGAAGAGACAATAAAAATAATAGACGAATTTATCACACAAAATCATTTTTTAAAAACAAAATATAAAATTATTTATAGACCTCATCCTTTTAGACAAGGTAAAACGATACCTGTGAATTTTAAGAACGTAATTTACGATCCTGAAATACTCAAAATTATAGAAAAAAAAACTCACAGTCATTCAAACTTACATTATTATCCTTCGTTAATTAAAAATGCAAAGTTTGTTATGGGTGGCCCTCAAACTATGATGATAGAAGCAACAATATTTAATAAATTTTATTTAGCTCTTACATATGATGATAAAATAAATTACACAAATATGAAAAAAGTATTTTCATCCTATCAACATTTTAGGGGAATTGAAAAAATTGAAACTATTCACTATTGTGATGACCTAAATAAATTAGGTCAAGAAATACTTAAGATGATCTCTCTAAACTCTTTAGATATAAATGACATAGACTATCAAAGAAATTTTATATTATTTAAAGACGAAAAAAGATATGATCAGAAAATTTTAAATGCAGTTGATGAAATTTTAGATTAGTAAAATTAATTATTATATTTTGAATGAAAAATAAAATTTTAGCAATCATTGGTTTACGATCGGGATCAACTGGACTTAAAAATAAAAATATAAAAAAACTCGGAAAATACCCTTTATTTACATATATACAAAAATCAGCAAAAAAATCTAAATTTATCAATAAAACTATTTTTTCTACAGACTCAAAAAGGTATAAGAAGATTATTGAAAATTTTAATGGTGATGTTCCTTTTTTAAGGCCAAAAAAAATATCTGGTAATAATGCTAAAGAGATAGACTTTATTAAAGATACATTAAATAAACTTAAATATCATGATAATTATTCACCAGACTTAGTTGTCAGGCTTTTAGCTACTTGCCCTTTTCAAAAGTCCAATGACATTGATAAATTAATAAAATTAGTTATAACTAAGAAATATAATTCTGCTGTAATAATATCTAAAACAAATAAAAATCCAATGAAAGCGCTTAGAATTTGTGGAACCAAAAAAAAATTTTTACAAACATATGTAAGTAAGTCAGGAATAGGAGTTGGTTCTAGCCCTAATAGACAAGAATTTGATACAGCTTACTTTAGAGCCAACGTAATTGTATGTAGAACTGAAGTAATTAATAAATTTAATTCTTTAACAGATAAAAAGCCTGGATTTTTATTAATAAATAATAAAAAAAATGTAGATATTGATAATAAAATAGATTTTGAGTATGCAAAATTTTTATTAAAAAAAAAATAGTGTATAATTATGAATGATATTTAATTCTATTTCATCTATGTTTAATATTTAAAGCATGAATAAAAAAATTATACTAGATAACTTGCCATTTGTAATAGCTGAAATAGGCCATAACCATCAAGGATCAATCGAGACAGCAAAAAAAATGATAAAAGAAGCAAAGCTTTGTGGTGCAAGTGCTGTTAAATTACAAAAAAGGTCCAACAAAAACTTATATACCGACGAAATGTATAACTCTATTTACAACAGCGAAAATAGTTATGCACCTACATATGGAAAACATAGAGATTATTTGGAATTTGATAAAGAACAATATTTAGACTTAAAACATTATTCGGACGAATTAGGTATAATATTTTTTTCAACTCCTTTTGATTTTGAAAGTGTAGAATTTTTAGAAAATGTAGGAGTTCCTTGCTACAAGATAGCATCTGCTGACATAACAAATACTCCTTTACAAGAAAAAATAGCAGAGACAGGAAAGCCTGTGATATTAAGCACAGGCGCTAGTGAATTAGATGATGTGAAGCGAGCTTACGATGTAATAACAAAAAAAAATGAAAATTTATATATTCTTCATTGCACAGCTTCATATCCAGCAGATATTGAAGATATGAATTTGAATTGTATTAAAACTTTAATAAAAAATTTTCCAAAAAATATTATAGGTCTATCCGATCATGAAAATGGAATAGATGCTGCATCAATAGCTTTTTTATTAGGTGCAAGAATATTTGAAAAGCATTTCACATTAAATCGAGCCTGGAAAGGAACAGATCAATCCTTCTCATTAGAGCCAACAGGACTAAAAAAACTTATTAGAAACTTAGAGAGAATACCTAAAATGTTAGGAAGTGGCGAAAAGAGAGTTTTGGAAAAGGAGAGAGCGCCCATAAAAAAAATGGCTAAATCAATAGTTGCTGCAAATAATTTAAAAATAAATTCAATAATAGACTTAAAAGACATTGCCTTTAAGTCACCTGGTGGCGGATTAGCCCCCTATTTTAGAGATAAGATTCTGGGAAAAAAATTAAAAAAAAATATTAAAAAAGACGAATTAATAAAATTCGAAGATTTTTATTAATAAGTTATTTATAATTCATGGTGCAAAAAAATTTGTTAATTTCTGGTGTGGGAAAAGGTATTGGGAGACAAATATTGTTTGACTCTATAAATGATCTAGATTTTGTATACGCAATTACTAGATCTAGAAAAGATTATTTAGAATTAAAGAAAAAATTAATAAACAAATCATGTAAAATTTATTTAGGAGATATTAAAAATATAAAGTTAATTGATAAAATCTTAAAAGACTCAATAAAAAAAAAAAAATTAATCAATTGTTTAGTTAATAATGCAGGTGAAAGACAAAGAAAAAAATTTTTGAAAATTAAAAATACTCAAATTCATAATATTTTTGAGAATAATTATTTTAGTCATTTTTTTTTAACCCAAAAAATTGTTAGTTTTTTTTTAAAATATAAATTAAAAAATACTTCAATAATAAATATAAGCTCAATAGTAGGTATGAGAGGTTTTAATGAGCTATCTGGCTACGCTTCAACAAAAAGTGCTTTAGACGGTTTAACCAAATCACTCGCAATTGAGTTTGCATCCAAAAAGATCAGATTTAATTCCATAAATCCAGGTTTTGTAAAGTCTTCATATTACGAAAATTTTAAAAAAAAAAATAAAAAACTTTATAATTGGACATTGCAACAAACACCTTTAAAAGATTGGGGTGAAAATAAAGATATTTCCCAATTAGTTTTGTTTTTAATTTCTGAAAAATCAAAATATATAACTGGACAAACTATATGTGTTGATGGAGGATGGACAGCGCAGTGAAAAAAAAAAGCATTAAAGCGATTGGTTTAATTCCTACTCGGTTAAACTCCACAAGACTACCTCAAAAAGCCTTAATGGAAATAAATAAAATTCCCCTTGTTATTCATACTTACAAAAGAGCAAAATTGAGTAAGTCACTAGATGATGTCTTCATTTGTTGTGATGATGAAATTGTCTTTAGAAAGGTAAAAAAATTTAATGCAAAAGTTATTATGACATCTAAATTTCATAAAAATGGAACAGAGAGAATTTATGAAGCATATAAAAAATTAAGTAAAAATTTTGATTTAATAATCGATATACAGGGAGACGAACCTTTAATAAGTCCCTTCCATATTGATCAGGTCGTCAGTTTTCATAAAAAAAATTTAACAGCTGATATAATTCTTCCTACATTAAAAGTTAAATCTAAAAATAATACAAATATTGTAAAGGTAATTAAAAGTATAAATAATTATGTATTGTATTTATCTAGAGGTAATATACCATTTGAGTATAAGTCATCTACTTCACAAATCGATAAACACTTATCTATAATTTCATTTCTCCCAAAAGCCTTAGAAAAATTTGCACTTCATAAAAAAACTTATCTAGAGAAAATAGAAGATATAGAGCTATTAAGAGCAATAGAAATAGGTTTAAAGATTAAATCATTGTCGTTAAAAGGGGATAGTTTTTCAGTAGATGTTTTAGATGATTTTAATAAAGCATCAAAAAAAATGATAAATGATAAGTTTTTTAAATTGTATAAGTCTTAAAATTTAAAATGAAAATACAATATAAAATCAGCAATGAAAGTTATGATATTTTAATTCAAAAAAATATAAATAATACAATCAAAAAAAAATTAGATTCATTACATTCGGATAAAAAAGTTTTGTTTGTTTATGATAAGCAAGTAAATAAATCAATTGTAAAAAAAGTTATAAAAAATTTTAAGGACTCAGGATGCATGTTAATAGCATTGGAATTTCAAGGGAAAAAAAAAAATAAAAGTGAAAAATCTTTATTTAATCTTCTGGACATTATGATTGATAATAAATTTACGAAAAGATCTATAGTAATCTCTTTAGGAGGCGGGGTTTTAGGTGATATAGCAGCCCTAGCTGCAAGTTTATATTACAGAGGCACCATATATTTAAATATTCCATCAACTATGACATCTATTATTGATAGTTGTATCGGAGGCAAAACTGCTATTAATTATAAAAACATTATAAATTCTATTGGAAATTATTACCATCCTAAAACAGTTTTTATATTTCACGAAATAATTAAATTAATTCCTGAGAGAGAATTTATAGCAGGCATACCAGAAATAATAAAATGTGGATTAATTAAAAAAAACAATATTTTAAAAATTTTGAAAAGTGAAAAAAAAAAAATTTTAGAAAGAAATTTTCAAATAATTGGAAATTTATGCAAAGAAACATTAAAGACAAAAATATTTTTTTTTAAAAATGATATATATGAAAAAAATAATAGGCTTATGTTAAACTTCGGCCATACATTTGCTCATTCAATAGAAATGTCCACTGAATTTATATCAAAAAATGAAATTTTTAGACATGGTGAGGCTGTAGGTTTAGGAATGATGTGTGAAATATATTTTGTAAACGGAAAAGAAAATTCGATTTTTAAAAGTGTAAGAGACCTTTTAATGGACTACAAGCTTCCAGTAAAAATATCTGACAAAAAATTTAAATTTGAAGAACAAACTTTAACTAACAATATTTTTAAAAATATTTTTTTAGATAAAAAAAAGATATCAAGGTTTCCTAGATTCATTTCCTTAAAAAAAATACATAAACCAAATATTGCAAATTTGAGCGATGATAATTTAATTTTAGAAACAATTAATAAAATTATATAATGAAATTTAGTTATATTGAAAAATTTTTCAAAAATAAAAAAGTTTTGATCATAGGTCATACAGGCTTTAAAGGTTCATGGCTTACTATGTGTTTAAAAATTCTTAATTCAAAAATTTATGGAATTTCAATTGATATACCAACAAAACCTTCTCATTTTAGTCTGTTAGGTATTCGAAATTCAATTAAGGATTATAGAATAGATATAAGAAATTATAAGAAACTTAAAAAAAAAATATTAGACATAAAACCTGATATTATTTTCCATCTAGCAGCTCAATCTTTAGTCAAAGAATCATTTATTAATCCACATAAAACCTGGACAACAAATTTAATTGGTACCATTAACTTGTTAGATATCTTAAAAAACCTCAATTCAAAAAAAAAAATTAGTGCAGTCATAATAACTAGTGATAAATGTTATAAAAATTTGAATTTAAGCAAAGGATACAAAGAAACTGATTTACTAGGAGATGATGAACCTTATGGTGCATCTAAAGCATCAGCGGAAATAGCCTTCACTTCATATTTTCAATCATTTTTTAAAAAAAAAAAAAATATTAAAATTGCAACAGCAAGGGCTGGTAACGTGATTGGTGGTGGAGATTGGTCTAGTAATAGAATTTTGCCAGACTTAGTGAGAGCAATTAAACTAAAAAAAATACTAAAAATTAGATATCCAAATTCAACTAGACCTTGGCAACATGTTTTAGAACCACTATTTGGTTATATATTTTTGGCATACAACCTGCATAAACAAAACAAGAATAATGGACAATCTTTTAATTTTGGACCAAAGTTTATAAAAAATTATAAAGTTGTTGAGTTATTAAAAGAATTCAAAAAATATAATAATAACATTCAATGGAAGGTTGATAATTCAACTAACACAGTTAATGAAGCGGGTTTATTAAATTTGAATAGTGATAAATCTTACAGAAGGTTAAAGTGGAAAAATATCCTTAACTTTCAAGATACAATTAAAATGACATCTAATTGGTATGAGTCTTATTTTAAGAATTATGACATAAAAAATACTACTGAAAACCAAATAACTTTTTACATAAAAAAACTAAAAAAAAAATATTAAATGAAGATAGTAATATTAGCTGGAGGCCTTGGAACAAGATTGTCTGAGTATACCAAAACTATACCTAAACCGATGGTGAAAGTTGCAGGAGAGCCAATAATTCTTCATATAATGAATCACTATGCAAAATATGGTTTTAAAGAATTTATAATAGCAACTGGTTATAAGGGAAAAGTCTTACAGGATTATTTTAAAAAAAAAAAAACTGATTGGAATATTAAATTAGTTAAAACTGGAAAAAAAACAATGACAGGTGGAAGATTAAAAAGATTGAGTCGGTATTTAAAAAATGAAACATTTATGTTAACTTATGGGGATGGTGTTGCAAGTATCAATTTGAATAAATTATTAAAGTTTCATAGAAAAAATCAAAAGATCGTAACAATGTCTGCTGTAAGACCGCCTGCAAGATTTGGCGCAATCAAATTAAAAGGTAACCAAGTAAAATATTTTAAAGAAAAGTCCAAACTAGATGAAGGATGGATAAACGGAGGTTTTTTTGTAATAGAGCCAAGCTTTTTAAAATTTATTAAAAATGATGAGACTTTTCTTGAGAAAGAACCTTTAGAAAAAATTACAAAAAAGTCACAACTAGTAGCCTTTAAACACTTTGGGTTTTGGCAGTGTATGGATACTAAAAGAGATAAAGATTATTTAGATAAAATTTTAAAAAAGAAAAAATTTTGAAAAAAAAAATTCTTATAGTGGGTGGTACTGGTTTTTTAGGTTACAGTTTTGCAAAAAAATGTATTAAAAAAAAATTATTAGTAACAAGCTTATCTAGAAAAAAACCATCAAAAAAAAGATATTTAAAAAATGTAAAATATATTTATGCAGATATAAAACATAAAAATAAACTTAATTTAAAATTAAAAAAAAATTATGAATATGTAATTAATTTTGGTGGAGATGTAAATCATCATAGTAATAGTACATACAAAAGCCATTATATTGGATGTAAAAATTTAACAACAATTTTTCAAAATAGGAAAATAGAAAAATTTATTCAAATTGGTAGCAGTGTTGAATATGGAAAATTAAAATCTCCTCACTATGAAAAAAATTCAATTACAAATTTAAATAGACTAAATTCTATTTACGCAAAATCTAAACTTAAGTCATCAATTGATATTTTAAATTTATTTAATAAAAAAAAATTTCCAGGAACAGTATTTAGAATATATTTGGCATATGGACCAGGACAAGATTTTAATAGGGTAATTCCTTATACGATTATAAATTGTCTAAAAAATAGATCTTTTAAGTGTTCTGATGGGAATCAGTTCCGAGATTTTGTATATATTGATGATGTAGTTGAAATATTATTTAAATCATTAAAAAATAAAAAATCTAATGGTCAAGTTTTCAATATTTGTAGTGGCAGACCATCAAATATAAAAAAAATAATAAATTACATACAAAAGAAAATTAATGGTGGACATCCTAATTTTGGCTCAATTAAGCTGCGAAAAGATGAAATTAGAACATATTATGGAAGTACCAGAAAAACAAAAAACTTTTTTAAATGGTCGCCAAAAATTAATCTTAAGATTGGGTTAAACAAAACAATTAAATATTATGAAAATTATATTAAAGAGAGAAATTGACAGTATAGTAAAAAAAGATTGGAAATTCCTAGAAAAAAAAAATAATTTAATTTTATTTCAAACTTTAAAATGGAATGAAAATTGGCTTAAATTTAACAAAACTAAAAATTCAATTTTTATCTTTATAATCTATAAAAATAATAAACCATTCTCAATATTTCCTTTTTATCTCCAAAAAAAATTTTCATTTAGAATAATTAAATGGTTTGGATTTGATATTTCTGATTATTTAGGTCCAATTTTTGATAATTCTTATGAGGTAAAGCACAAAGAAATTATTGAAATATGGAATAATATTTCTTTATCTTTAAAACCTGAATGTGATCTTATTTATTTAGATAAACAAACAGATGAGAAAAGTATAATAAATAATCCATTATGTAATTATTTAAATTTAATTACTTATAAACAAAACCTAAGAATTGATTTGTCTAAATGGGAATTAACAAAAAAAAAAAAAAATAAATCTTTTCAACAATTTCGAAGAAAAAAAAAAAAATTATTATCTCTAGGTATTTTTGAGTTATTATTTGATATTCAAAGTATTGAAACAAAGAGAAATTTAATTTCTGAAATGATTAAATGGAAAAAATTTTCTAAAAAAAAATTTGTATTTGCTAACTCTTTTAATAAAGATTTTTACTCAGAAATTTTAGATAATAAAGGTATTCATTTATCAGCATTAAAAATTAATGGTAGTTTTGTTGCGGCAATATTAGGATATAAGTATTTAAATAATTTTTTTTTTTTAGTTCCATCCTTTAAGGAAGAAAATAGATATTTTAAATATTCCCCTGGAAGAATTCTTTTAATAGAACTAATAAATCATATTCAGTTTCAGAAGTTTAAAAATTTTGATTTTTGTGATGGAGATCAAGATTATAAATCGGAATGGACAAATCAAAAAATAGATATTAAAGTTTTTTTAAAATCAAACACTATTAAAGGTAAATTATTAAAATTATATATGAGAATTTTTAATTTATGAGAATAAAAAAAAAAATAAGAAACTCTGTTAACATTATATCAAAAAAACTATTTACTAATAAGATATTAAATTTTTTTAATATTAATACTGTATTTTTAAATTATCATAGAGTCATTAACAATTACGATTTTATAAACTTTTTAAGACCAAATGATGATTTAATAGTTACAACTAAAGTATTTGAAGAACAAATAAAATATCTTTCAGAAAATTTTAATGTAATATCTATTAATGATATTCATTCAAAAAATATAAAAGATAGAAAAATAGTACTTACATTTGATGATGGATACTTAGATAATTATATTAATGCTCTTCCAATACTTGAAAAATATAATTGCCCAGCAATATTATACATTGCTACATCATATCTGGATAATATCGAATATCCGTGGTGGTCAAAAGTATGGGAGATATTACTTAATACAAAAAATATTAGAGTGGATGGTAAAAAATTTGAAATAGATAAAAATGAGGAGAAAATTAGGCTTTATGGTTATCTTTGTAAAATATTAATCTCCCAAAAAAAAAAAATTCAACATGAATATATTAAAAATATTATTTCTGAAAATAATATAAGCTTGTCATTCCACAAAAAAGAATTTTTAACTACAGAGAATTTGAAATCTTTAGGAAATCATAAATTAATAGAAATTGGCTGCCATACCCATAATCATGAAAATCTAAAAAATTTAAACGAGAATGAAATTAATTATGAAATTAGTAAATCTTTAAATATTTTAGAAAAAATTTTAAGTAAAAAAGTAAAACATTTTTCAATTCCATATGGAGTGAAAAAAACATTTACTAGAGAAACAATAAATTTAATATCAAAGTATAATTTTCAAACAATAGTAACTACAGAACATGGTATTTTTAATAAAAAGAATTGTAATCAAATACCACGTATTGGTATTGGGAATTTGGATGTTAAAGATAGACTAAATTCAAAGGCAATAGGTTTGGACAGTTTAATAAATAAAATTTTAAGAAGATGAAACCTTTTTTTTCGATAATTTTACCAACATATAATCAGGGAAATTTTTTAAAAATTTGTTTGAAATCAATATTAAATCAAACATACAAAGATTGGGAACTAATAATTGTTGACAATAATTCTACAGATAACACGCAAAATGTTATAAATAAACTGCGTGATGAAAGATTTCACGTCCTCAAAATAAATAATCAAAATATATTGGCTAAATCGAGAAATCTTGGAATTAAAAAAGCTAAAACAGACTGGATATGTTTTATAGACTCAGATGACACTTGGTATCCAAAAAAATTAGAGATAGTTAAAAATTATATTTATGAAAATAAAAATGAAAATTTATTTTATCATGATTTGGTATTCTTAAATAAATACTTCTTTTTTAAAAAGAAAAAAATTTACGATAAAAGTCAAACTATAACAAAACCTGTATTTAATTATTTTGCAGAAAACGGTAATGGAATTGGACAATCTAGCGTAGTCGTTAAAAAAAATTTATTAAAGGAAAATGGATATATTTCAATGAATAAAGAAAAATTTTCATGGGAAGATTTTGATACATGGTTAAAAATATCAAGAAAAACAAATTCATTTAAAAGAATACCTATAACACTAGGTTCGATATGGATCGGTAAAGAAAATATTAGTAACTTAGAAAAACAAATACAAAACTCAGATAATATTAAAAAATATTATGGAAAAAGTTTTGCAAAGGTACTGAAAAATATAAATGATAAGAGTCCATGGTGGTTAGAATATCCAAAAATACTGAGAGATTTTAAGAACAAAAATAATCAAGAATGCTTAGAAAAAATTAACTTCATAACAAAACCTCCTTTCAAAGTAAACATGATAATCAATTACTTTAAATTTAAAATTTATCTTAGGATTTTAAAAAATAAAATTAAAAAAATATTTAATATAGTAATAATTTTTGAAAAGCAAAAAACAGAAAAACACCGAACCTTATCAAAAAAATATTCATATAAAGTAATCAAAAATTCAAAACAATTAAAAAATGAAACATTTACAAACTTTATATTGCCTCAGTATTTTTTTAGCAGATTAAAAAATAAAAAAAAACTTCATATTTTGACAAAAAAAAATAATTTATTATCTTATGGTTGGAGTTCGAGTAGTAATGATTTCCAAATATCAGAAATAAATTGTAGTATAAAAGCTAAGAAAAAAATTATATTTTTTGATTTTAAAACTATTATCCCATTTAGAAGAAAAGGATTTTATAAATTAATTTTAAATTTAATGACAAAATATTTTCAAGATTATGATTGTTATATATTTACAAACTTAAATAATTTTAAAAGTTTTTTAGGAATCAAAAGAGCTAATTTTAAAATAATAAAGATTTTAACAATATTAAGTAATAATTATAAAATTGATTAGATATTATGAAAAAAAAAATTTTGATAACTGGATCTTGTGGATTAATAGGATCCAATTTAGTAAATAGGCTATTACATTATAACTATGATTTTGTTTTAATTGATGATTTTTCAACAGGTTTTAAAAAAAACTTATTAAAAATACAGCAAAAAGCAAAAAATATGAACAAAAGAATTTATTTTTACGAAATAAATTTAATTAATTATAAAAAACTCCATAGTATTTTTCTTACACATAAAATAAGTGTAATATTTCATTTGGCAGCATTTAGTAATGTAAATGAAAGTAAAAAAAATCCAAAAAAATTTTTGTTAAATAATGTTTTATCAACTGAAAATCTTTTAAAAGAGTCAGAATATTTTAAAATAAAATATTTTATATTTTCAAGTAGTGCTGCAGTTTATGGAAACAATAAATTTAAAAAAAATATTAAAGAAGACTTTTCATTGAAACCCATAAGTGTCTACGGAAAATCAAAAAAAATATGTGAAAATAAGATATTTAGTTATTCAAAAAATAATAACATAAAATACTGTATTTTTAGATATTTCAATGTCATTGGGAGGGATATAGGTAATAATCTAACCCAAAAAAAAAATTTAAATTTATTTGAGATGATAGCATTTTGTAAGAATAAAAATAAAAGGATTAAAATATACGGAAAAAAATTCAAAACCCATGATGGTACAGCTGTAAGAGATTTTATATTTATTGACGATTTAGTTGAAGCACACATTGTATGTTTAAAAAAATTAAATCATAAAAAGTTTTGGAATAATGTTTATAATGTAGGTTATAATAAAGGATATTCTGTTTTAGATGTTATATTAGAGTGTAATAGAAACTTTAAAAATAAGATTAAATATGAATTTTTAAAAAGTAGAAGTGGTGAAATATCAAAATCTGTAGCTAATACAGAAAAATTTTTAAATAATTCTCAGTGGAAGCCAAGAATGAGTAATTTAAAAAAGATTGTTACCTCTTTTTTTCAAAATACATGAAAAAAAACGAGACAAAATATATTTTTATTTCAAATGGTTATAAAGGAGGAAATACAACTTTTTTTATGAATCATATCAATTATTTAAAAAATAAAAAAAAAAAAATTATACTTTTAGATGATGATCCTTTATCTACATATGATTACATTCCAAAAAATATAAAATATTTAAAAATAAAAACAAATAAATTTAGTTTTTCCTCCAATTCAAAATTAAAAAAAATACTAATAAGTACACCAGGTAAAAAGATAATATTTATTGCAAATTATGCATTTTTAATAAAATTCTTTTTTATTTTTTTTAATCTTAAAAATAATACAAAAGTTATTTTAACTATACATAGCGGTCTATTAAATTTAAATTTTAAAAATTATGTTGCTGGTTTAATCTTCTCATTATTGTATTCTAAATTAGACTATTTATATTTTGGATCAGAATCAGCAAAAATGTGGTGGAAATTAAAGTTTCCATGGATGAATATCGATCGCTGTTTGGTTCATTATAATGGAGTAAAATTAAATAGATTTAACAAATTTAGAAAGTTAAAAAAAATTATAAATATCTCATTCGTAGGAAGATTAGAGAATGAAAATAACCCAAATTTTTTTTTAAAAATCGCTTCTAAATATCTTAAAACAAATAATGACACTATATTTAATATTTTTGGAAATGGAAAATTAAAAAATCATTTAGAAAATAAATACTCCAATAAAAAAATCATATTCAAAGGATGGACAAAGAAAAAGTCAATTTTTAAAAAAACAGACTTAGTGATAATAACAAGTCCTGTAAATAACTTTCCTTATGTTGCTCTTGAAGCAAAAAGTTTTGGTATACCAGTTATAACTTGCAGTAAAGGTGATATTAGTAAAATAATAAAAAATAAAAATGATGGTATAATCAAATACACAAATTCTACTGAAGTAATGATAAATCTAATCTCAAAGGTACTTGAAAATTATACTTATTATTCAAAAAATTCTCTAGTTAATGCTAAAAAATATGATGTTGAAAAACTTTGTAATAGTTTTTGGAAAACAGTAAAATCTTAGAATGCTTTATGGATTTGAAAATAACATTTTAATTAGTCCTTTTTCATTTATTATTTCAATAATTTTGGTGTTTGGTATCTCTTTACTAGGAGAAACTATTCACAGATTTGTTCTAGTAAATATTTTAAATTATCCATATAAAAACATATACCAATTTTACTCACCTTTATTAGGTTCGTTAATATTAATTTACATTTTATTTATACCACTTATTCTAGATTTTTACGGGATATTTTTTTTAAAATTATTTTCCTCGATTGTATTTTTATTCGGACTTTTGAATATTTATTTCAAAAAAAAATTAATTATTTCAATTATTAATTTTTTTAAAAAAAAACAATCATTATTAATTTATTTAATTATTGTATTATATATTCTTTTATTCTTTGTTTCTGCTTCACCGATTACACACGCAGATTCATTAGACTACCATTATTCAGGTGCTTTAAACTTACTCAATTATGGCCACTTTCATAAAGATATCCTTCCTATTAACAATATCTTAGTATCAGCAGGTGAAATAATTATATCCACTGGCCTTTTTTTTGGTGCAGAGCAACTAGGTGGTATCGTGCAGTTTTCATCATTGCTGTCCTTAATACCAATTTTTTTTCACAAAGAACAAAATAAAATATTCTTATTAAATATTTTAATTTGTCCAATTACTTTATTTTTAGTAAGCTCACCTAAGCCACAACTTATTTGTGTTATTTCATCTCTTCTAATATTTATTTATCTTTCAAGTAATTTAAATATCCAAAAAGAAAAACACTTAAAAAAGATCTTTTTTCTCATAATTTTTACTTTATCGTTAAATTTTTTAATAAAATTTTCATTTATAGTTTCTTCTACATTGCTAGGTCTATTCTCATTTTATTATATGATTAAGCATAAGGAAACTGTCAACGCAATTTTTATTACCATATTAGTAATGGCAATTACAATATTACCTTTCTGGATATTTAAATATAATAATTTTGAAACCGGAATCGTCAACTTTTTTTTAAGTCCATTGCCTATTAATATTTACTCCTTCCAATATTATCATGATTTTCTGACTGGCGGAGAGATATCATACTTAAGTATGTTGTATCCGTTAAGTTTTGGTAAATTCACAACTACATTTGGACCATTACTATTAATTATAATTTTAATGATTAATAAAAAAATCATAAAATACAAGATATCGACGGCTGTTTTATTGCTCTTCTTCACTCTTGCAATTGTCTTTGGAAGTAATCTTAATCGTTTTTTATATGAAGGTTTTTTGTGGTTAATTTTTTTAATAAGTATTACTTATAAAAAAACATTAATTTTTAGCATCTTTAAAAAATTAAGTTATTTGCAAACAATATTTATAATTACAGTATTGATTTATTTTGTGGCAACTATTTTTCCTGGATCACTTAATAATAAATATAAATCACAAATAATGTCTAAAACAGCTAATGGATATGATCTTGCAGTTTGGGTAAATAGTAAATTAAATAAAAGTGATGTATTGTTATCTACACATAGATCAATTTCTCTTTTTAATAATCAAACTTATTCAACAATATTTTTGTGGGGAATAGATTTTTCAAATAAAAAATCACAAATATTTATAGATCATCTTAAATTAAAAAAAATTAATAGAATTGTCTTTTATGGAAAAAAATTAAATCTGGAACCATTTCAAGATTGTATTGGAAATTTATTATTTTATGGGGAAAATATAGGCAAGAATGTTGGTAGAAATCCATTTAATCAAAAAGATACTTATAATGGCTGGATATATGAATTAGATTATAAACAATTGGATAATTGTTTAATTTCTAATTAATAATTATGTTGAAAATTTTTTATACTAGTTCTGAAAAAAATAAAAAATTTGGTGTTTACAAAGTTATAGAGATCCTAAGAAGGAAATTAAAAAATAAGCAAAACAATATTAAATATTCAAACAAAATTTCAGATTTAGTTAGGCACAATCCTGACTTAGTACATATTCATGGATGTTGGAAATTACATCTTTTTATTATATTTTTAATTTCAAAAATTTTAAAAATTAAAATTGTGATTTCCCCTCATGGCATGCTTGATCCTATTTCAATTTCACAAAAAAAAATAAAAAAAAAACTTGGCTGGTTTTTTTATCAAAAATTTGTTTTATTATATTCTGATTTAATTATTGTTAATTCGAATAATGAAAAAAAAAATATAAAATTAATTACAAAGAAAAAAAATATAAATATTAAAGTCATTAATCATGGAGTTGAAATATCTGAAAATTTTTCGCTTAAAAGAAAAAAAAATAAGAATTTAAGTTTTATTTTCTATTCAAGAATACATCCTTCAAAAAACCTTTTAAATCTCCTTGAAATTTGGACAAAAAATCCATTCTTTCAAAATTATAAGCTAGATATATATGGTGAGATCGTAGATATGAAATATTATTTAATTGCAAAAAAAATTATCAAATATCATAAAAACGTCAAATTTAAGGGAAAAATAAATACTAACATCCAGAAATTAATTTCAAATTATAATGTTTTTGTGCATCCTTCTTTATCGGAAAATTTTGGTTTAGTAATATTAGAAGCACTATCTGCTGGAACATTTATCATATTAAATAAAAATTTAGATTGGAAAATTATTGAAAAAAAAGGATTTGGTATGTTAATTAAATTTGATTATAAAAATTTAAAAAAAGCGGTTGAAATTATTGAAAATAAAAAAAAAAAAATAAATAATATAAATTTTAGAAAAAAACAACTTAACTTTATTAAAAAAAAATACAATTGGAATTACATTGCTCAAGAATATTTAAGTGAATATTTTTAACACCCCAGATTTTAATTTAAAATTTAAAAACTTCTAAAAAATTAAACTTTGAAAATGTTGGATGACAAGTCCATATAAATATTGATAATATAAAAAAAATACTTCTAAATTTAAAATTATTTTTAAATTCAAAATTGAATACTGATAGAAGTAAAAGGGGTAGAAATGCAAAAGAGGATAATCTTATAATATTTCGTCCACTCATCTCTACACCAGAAATAATCGGTTGAGAAATAATTAATAAGGAATATATGATTATAAAAAAACCTACAGTATTTAAATTTTTAAATAGCTTAAAATTTAAATTTACGAATAGTATAAAAAATAAAATAAGTGGACCGAAACTCAAAAAAGGCCAAATAAAAAATATTATTTTTTGTTTCAAAGAAACTTCCTCAATTAATAATCCAAAAAAGTGGATTATATAAATATTTGAATGAGAAACATTTACAGTACCTAATTTTGAATAAGTAAAACCTATTAAATAAATTGTTATAAATATTAACCACGAGAACAGAATATCCCTGTATGAAATAAAAAATTTTTCTTTTTTTAAAAATTTTAAAATTAAAATTGAAATTATTATTGCTACAGCACTTTGCCTCGCAAAAGATGATATTATAAGACCTAAATAAAATTTTTTTTTATCATTGTTGTCAATACCAACTATACTTATAATTGATCCTAAAATAAAAAATAAATCAGTTATAATAAGTGGGTTAGATATGTAAAATCTAGTTTGATATGGATTTAAATTAAAAAGTAAAAAAATAAATATAATATGAATACTACTCAATTTATATTTTCTAAAAATTGTTAATAAATAAAAATTGATCATTAAAATTAGCAAAATACATAAAGATCTATATGAAATGTATAAATCTATGGATGTTATTTTTGAAAATATTCCAATTATGTATGGAAACAAGAAACGTTCAGCATGAATTGGTTTGAGAGGCGTTTCTGATATGAATGGAGATTTTTTTGACATTTCTAAATATGAAATACCATCTGCTCCTCCGAATATTAGACTTTGGTCATAGTCAAAATATGAATTAGTTAAAAGCACAAATGCAAATATTAAAATAACTATTGTATAGGGATTTTTGTGAATATAATTCATATTTTTTTTAAATCATCAGTAACCTTTTTCTTCAATAGAAAATTTCCTAAGACTAAAAAATCAATATCAGTTCTTAAAAAACATTCTATTGCCTCTTCAGGCTTATTCACAATCGGTTCATTTTCATTGAAAGAGGTATTAAGTAATAATGGTACTTTGCTTTTTTGATAAAAATTTTCAATTAAACTATAAAATTTTGGATTTAAATTTTTATCAACATCTTGAACTCTACCTGTACCATCAAAATGAGTAACAGCTGGAATAAACTTTCTTTTATCTTCTTTTATATATTCAACAGCAGACATATAGAGATTCAATTTTGATGTCTCGAACCAATCTTTTTTTTTTTCTAATAAAATACTTGGTGCAAAAGGTCTAAAATTTTCGCGTTTTTTTATTTTTGAATTAATTATATTTTTCATATCTTGACTAATAGGACTAGCAATTATCGATCTATTACCCAAAGCTCTAGGTCCAAATTCCATTTTATCTTGAAACCATCCACCAACCTTATTAGAGAGAAGAAGATCTGAAGTATCAGTCAAAAGATTTTTAAAATTATTATGATAATTAAAAGTAAAATTTTCATCATTAATATATTTCTTAATTTGTTTTTCTATTTGTCCATCTTCAAATGAGTTTCCAAGATAGGGTGTTTTAAGATTTATTGGGATTTCATTATTCATTTGAATGTTTGTCATAATGGCACTTCCAATGGCACCACCAGAGTCTCCTGGCGAAAATGGTACAAATAGATTTAGATCATTAAATTTTTTTAATATTTTTCCATTACAAAGTGAGTTTAAAGCACAACCACCAGAAAGAATTAGATTATTTGAAAATTTTTTGTTTAGATATTTGTCCACTAAATTAAATACAAAATATTCAAAAACTTTTTGTGATGATGCTGCAATATCCATAGTAATTTGTGTTATATTATTTTTAGAAAGTTGTTCATGCAAATTAAAAAGAGAATACATCTGTTCTGAAAAAAGTTTGTTTTGATTTGGTATACCCTTAAAATTGAATGCAAAATTTTTCTTGTGATGTAAAAAATATTTTTTATTTAATTTTATTTCATTATCTTCTTTTTGAAATACATTATTTAATATTTTTTCAAAATATATTGGTTTACCCATTGATGCTAAAGCCATAAATTTATATTCTTCACCGTACGTTTTAAACCCCACTAACTGCGTCATTGACTCATAAAAAACACCTAAAGAATCTGGAAAGAATATTTTTTTTAGTATTTTAATAGGTTTGTTAATTTCAACCTCAGAAATGACAATACTACTAAAGTCTCCAAAACCATCTATTGAAATAGCTAAAGCCTTATTATATCCCGAGGCGTAAAATCCTGATGCAATATGAGATATATGATGATCAACATACTTAATTTTTATATTTTTTTTAAAATCTAACTCCTCAATTAATTTTTTTTTAATTCCAAATTTTTTACTTAACCTTAAAAAAATTTCTTTTTTTTTATTACCAGTCAGATAATTCTTTAAAAAAAAAAGTGTTTTATTTTTAATATTTGATAAAGGATTAGTGTTTAAAGCAACAATATCAATATCTTTTGCTCTTAATTTGGCATTTTCCAGACAAGCGACAATCGATTGATTTGGAAATCCAGCCCAATGTTTTTGTCTATTGATCCTTTCCTCTTCTATAGCATATATAAGGGAATTATTTTTAATAATACAAGCAGCCGAGTCTGCATGATTTATGTTCAAACCTAGAATATTTAACATTAATATTTTTTATACATTATTTATAATCAAATTGTTGTATTATAAAATTTCTTTTCGTATCTAATACTATTTTGAATGAAAAAAAGTAATTATTTTTACTATTGGGCTAACAATTCAAACTCTGAATCTGGAGAAGGGCTCTTGTGTAGGAATTTTCTTGATTTTTTAAAAAAAAGATACCCAAAACATTATTTCATTAATTTAAATAATTTTATTCCGAAAGAAAATATTTTTTACAATTATAGCACTCCATTTGTTGGTGTATTTAAGTTGTGGTATTTTTATTTATCTGGTTTTAAAATTAGTTATATAAATTACCTTCCAATTTGGAACTTTTTTATATTTTTACTTTTACCGCAAAATACTATTCTAGGACCAATAACTGGCACATCTACAAAAAAGAATTTTTTTTATTTATTATCAAAAAAAATATCAATTTATATTTTAAGACATAAATGGGAAAAATTACTTTTTTCGAATGATCAATTTAAAAAAGATTTTAAAAATATAAGTAAAAAAAAATTTTTTAATTTTTTATTTTATAATTATAAATCAAAATTGAATATAAGAAGAAAAAATTATGATTTAATATTCTACTATAGAAAAAATTCTAATAAGGGTAATAATTTTTACATTCCATTGCTAAATAAACTATCCAGTAATTACAAAATTGCGATAATAGGTGATAGAATGAAATTAAATAGTAATATAAGAAATTTTAAATGGGTAAAAAGAAAAAAAGCAATAGAATTAATTGCTCAATCAAAATTTGGTATTTTAAGTAGAGAGAATATTTTTAGTTATTTTGCATTGGACTGTTTATCAAATAATATTCCAGTATTTTATAATAACAATTTAAAACTAGAAAAAAATTTTAAAGATAAAAATTTTTTAATTCCTATAAAATATTTAGATATAAACTATAGTTTTAAAATTATCTCAAATAAATTAAAGTATAAAAAAAAAATTAATAATTTTAAATTAAAATTAGAAAATTTTGATAAATATTTAGCTTAATTTAATAATATGAAAGTTGTTTAATTATAATATGTGTGGTTTTATTTGTTCTCAAGAAAAGATTAATAATTCAATTTCAAAATTGCTCCTACATCGAGGTCCAGATGATTTTAAAACTTTTTCTGATAATAATTTTTCAATTCACAATTATAGATTAAGCATAGTTGATCAAAAAAAAGAAAATACTCACCCAACATTTTCAAGGTCAAAAAACACATTAATAACATTCAATGGGGAAATTTATAATTATTTGGAAATATACAAAAAATATTCTCTAAAACCAACCTCAATAGATGAGTCCCATATAATTGCAGAATTTTTTGATAGATTTGGACTATCTAAGATTAATGAATTGAATGGAATGTTTGCCTTAGTTATTTACTTTATAAAAAAAAAAGAAATTATTTTGATTAGAGACAGATTTGGAATAAAACCACTAAATTATACATTTATTAATCAAAATTTATACGCATCTTCAGAAATAAAGCCACTTCTCTTAGCAAGAAGATTAAATGGATTAAAAAATGATGAAATTGAAAAAAAATCTGCAGTCAATTTTATTTATAAAGCAAGAATAAATCATGATAAATTAACTTTTTTTAAAAATATATTTTCATTATTGCCAGGTCATTATTTAAAATTAAATGTACAGATTAATAAAATTATTATTAAAAGATATAATTTTTTTACTAAAAAAAATAATTTTAAAAATATAAATCAAATTTATAACAATAAGATAAAGTTATATTCTAGAACAAAAAGGAATGTAGGTGTTTTGCTCAGTGGAGGACTCGATAGCACTGTACTATCAACGCTTTTAAAAAAATATAGATCTCATCTACCTACTTTTACTTATTGTTTTTATTGTAAAAATAAAAGAACTGTAGATTATGATGACAAAATATCTGCTAAAAAAGTATCTAATTTATTAAAACTTAAAAATTATCATACTGAAGTTGATCCAGAATTTGTAATAAAAAATTTTGATAAAGTTTTAAAAATAATCGAAACCCCATTCACATCTATTAGAATATTTGGTATTTACAAAGTCTATTTATTAGCTAAATCTAAAAATTATCCTGTAATATTTGATGCTCAAGGTGGAGATGAAGTTTTTGGAGGCTATAAACATCACATTCAGTTTGCAAATAAAATTTATTCCAAAAGACAAATGAGATCAATATTAAATAAAAAAGAAGAGCAAGGACAATTGAAAGATGGATCAAAATTCATATATGAAGATCTTTTTAATAAAAAATTTTTACATATAAAAAAAAATATTAAGACGAAATGGGAAAAAAAATACAATAATCTATTCAGTAAAAATACTTTATTACAAAATTCTCAAATTGAAGACCTTCTAATGAATACCATCCCAAGAAGTTTACATTATGTTGATAGGTTATCGATGTTTCATAGCGTTGAGTCCAGGTTACCTATTATGGACAACGATATAGTAAATTTTGGTTTGATTTTAAAAGATGACCTCAAAATAAATGATATTAGAAGTAGAAAAATTTTAGATCAATTTTTATCAAGTACAATTACTAATTCACTAAATTATAAAAAATATGTTGCAGATCCACAAACGTTGTGGTTAAAAACTTATTTAAAAGAATTTTTCTTAGATGAATTCACATCAAAACATTTTAAAAGAAATATTTTCTTTAATTCAAATAAAATAATTAAATCATTCATTGATTTTACAAACGATAAAAATAATATCCCAAGTTATTCCTTTTTTACTATATTTTGTCTTAGTAGATTTATGAGAGTTTTTAAACTGAATGAAAAATATTAATAGTCAAAAAAACTTTATTGATTATTAGAACTGGAATTAAAAATTATATTATTTAAATAAATAAAAGAGATTATAAAAGTTAAATAATCAATACTAAATATTGCAATTGATGTCTCCAGGACAGACCTTAATCCCAATATAATCAATACAAAACTACAAAGATGGCTTAAATAGTCGTTTTTAAGTTTTATATTTTTATTAAAATATAACTTAATTATCATGAAGATAGAATATATATATATTGATACTATCGAAAGTCCTGCAAATATTCCTCCCGAAAGTGAACTATAAAGAAATGCGTTACTTATCGACTGATTAAAAATTATTCTATCTGCTTGTGCTCCATGACCTATATATTTTTTATTTTTTATAATCTCAAGAGATTTTCTCCAATTAAAGAATCTTCCAGAGGAAAAAATATTTATCTTTATTTCATTACTTATGTATGGATCAACTATATTTTTTCTTGAAGTTATTTGATCTCGTAAAATACTATCTTGCAAAGCAAATAATAAAATGTCTTTTTGATCCATATCTTTATTTAATATTTTAGTTGTAGATTTTACCTGAGGCTCTATTAAATTATAGTTGTACCAAACGTTTGTAATTAATGGTAATATTAATACAAATACAATTAATCTTTTATCATAAAAAAATTTTTTAAAATAAAATAAACAACACAATAAAATTAAAACTATATATGTAAAGGTTGTAGTTCTTGACTGAAATACTAAAGTTATAAATGCTAATACAGATATAATAATAAGAAATTTATAATCTTTTTTCTTTTTTTTAAACATATAATATGTAATAAAAAAAGTTAATAATAATAAAGACATTCTTGATAGTCCTGAAGATCGAGGTGGATCTTCAAAATTTGAATATCTTAGATTCTCTCCCATTACTCCGTAAAAATGGTAATTTGAATGTTTATACATATCTAATAAGGCCATAGAAAAATAAAATGTAAAACCAATTGCAATAATAAGAAAAGTTAATTTAAGTAAAAAATTTAGTTCCTCTTTCTTTGAAAAAATTTGTAAAATAAAAAAAGCCATCAACATAAGAATGGGCCAAAATAAATTATGTAAATGATTCATTGGATTAGAAAATATGAACAATGCATAAGAAAAAAATATGCAATAAAAAAATAAAGTATATGTATTTATTTTAAAATAAAGATTATTATTTATATATTTAAAAGATAATATCAAAATAAAAAAGAGCAATGGTGCTATCATCCTCATTTTATTAATAATATTATAATCTGAAAATTTATTTGGATTTAAATTTATTATAGCAAAGAACGAAATCCACATTCCAAGTAAAAAAATTTTTTTATAAATTTTATATTCAAATTTGGGCATTAAAGTTTTCTTAATAAAGTTAAAAAAATAATATAGATAATCATGAATAAAATAATTGTAACAAGAATATCGTTTAAAATAATAAATAAAAATAATGGAAGGACCGACAAAATTATTATTATTTGCCATATTTTTTTGAAATTTCTTTTTAATAAGTAGTGGTGAAAATGTGTTTTATCGGGAGAATAAATTTTTTTTTTATTAATAATTCTTTCTAGTGTCACCCTAATCATATCTACACCAGGGAATAATAACAAAAATAAAATTTCGTCCGCATATATACTCTGAGAGGTATTATAATCATTAATGATTGCTATTGAAAAAAAAATTGAAAGAACACTAGTTCCTGAATTACCCAAAAATATTTTACCCTTAATATTATATGTAAAAATTATGATCATGCTGATAATTAAAAATAAATAAATTAAATTAGGATTTTTATAATAGAGGATTAAGGCCCAAAAAATAGCAATAGAAATTGACGAACCATTGTAGCCATCAATAAAATTAAAAGCATTAAATAATGCAAATATACAAAATAATGTAAATAAAATTGAAAAATTCCCTAATTCAATCTCAGAAGTTGTTGATTTAAATATTAATTTATTAATTAAAAAATCATTTTCAAATTGAATTAAAATGATTGAGAAAATTAAAATTATCGTTGTTTTTTTAATTGGACTTATAGCTTCTATATCATCCCTTAATCCCACAATAAAAAAAAAGGAATATAAAGAAATTAATATTAAAAATTTCTCAATAGATAAACTATTTTCTAAAAAAAAAAATATTATTGATAAAATTAAAGTTAAAAATAAGCAGACACCACCAACTAGAGGTGTAGGCATTGTATGTATTTTTCTTTCATTAGGATAATCAAAAATTCCAAGGAACTTTGCAATAAAATTTCTTTTAATTAAAATAAATAAATTAGAAATTATTATTAAAAAAAAAATGAATATAAAATTAAAATTTAATATATCTTGAATTTGAAAAGGCATTATTTTAATTTTTACTACAGAATTTATTTTTTTTTAAATTAAATGCATAGACATATAAATTTGCAGATTTAAAAATTTTTTCTGGGTCGTAATATATTTGTTCTCTCATTTTTTTTACATTTGTTGAATCTTGTGATGGTTCTTCCACGTAATATATATCATTTTTTATTCTGATTTTTGATGTTAAATAAATATCTACATCAAACTCTTTGAAAATTGTACATAACCTTTCCTCTTTTTTTATTTTATTAATAACCTTTTTTCCACCAACAAGACCTTCTAATTGAATGAGTTTTTTATCTAATAGGTAGGAAACTTTTCCAGCCATATCTCCCATTGCAAATGTTTTGTATTCAGAGTTTCCGTAATAATTTTCAATCTTTTCAGCTATATTTAGTATGTGATCATTTTTTATATTTAAGTTTAGTATTAGCAAATATGAGTAAGAAACTAGAAAGAAAATACCTATGAGATTTTTTACAGTATTTAAATATCTAAATTTTACTAAATGCAAAAGGTCATTGAGAAGAAGAGGTGTAGATATTGATAAAAAGAAGAAATGCCATGTCCATAATGGCCATGGCGACCTTAAGCTATTGCTTAAAAAAAATAAAAAAGTCGTGATTAACAAAATTTTTGTTAAAGAAGTTAAATTTTTGGAAAAAATTAGAATTAGCCCGGCAAAATTAAAGATAAATAATAATGAAATAAATCTCATTCCAAAACTTTCAGAAAATAAAAATAAGAAGGTTTCTTTATTAAATATTAATTTTTTCTGCAAACTTTTTGCTATACCACTTTCAGGCAATGGATAGCCAAAATAATAAAAATTTAACAATAAATAAATTAAAATCAATAAAGGTAAAAATGAGATACGTAATAAATAAACTTTATTAAATATTTTTTTATTAAAGAAAAATTCATTTGATAAAAAAACAAAATAAAAAATTAAAAATTCTAATCTTGAAAGAAAAGTAAAAAAACTTAATAAACAGAAAAATGTAAGATTTATATTATAAAACTTTAAACTTAATGAAAAAAAATAAATTGCCAATGCAATTTCCATTCCATTTTTGGAAAAAAATAAACTTAAAAAACATATAAAAGAACTTATTAATTCAGATTCATTTTTTTTATATTTTTGATTTATAAAAAAATCTTTAAAATTAAAATAACTTAAAAAAGAAAATATGAAAATTGAAAGAATAATAATAATATTAAAAAAAATATTATTATTCGTAAAAAAATATATTATAGATATATAAATAAACCATAATGGTTGAAATCCATTGGTTAACGAAATTTTATCAAAAGATAAATACCCATAGTTAACAAAATTTTTTGCTGTTGTTAAGTAGTAATAAAAATCGTCAGTAAAAGGTGCTTTTATATCAGACCCAAATATGATTTCTAATCTTAAAAAAATTAATAAACAACAAACTGAAAAAAAAATATAAAAATAATTTATATTTTTCATTTTCGGATTATTGTTAATATATAATGTTTATTTTTATTTAATAATGATCCATTATAATGATCAAATGTATCTAAATAAAAGTCAAATCTTTTTCTTAATTTACTTAAAAATTTTTCAAAAAATAACTTGTTATTGATATTTTCAAAATTTTCTTGAAAAGAGATAACAGTATATTTAGATTTTGAAATAGCATTAAAAAATTGATTCCGTAATGAGATAGGAAATTCAGATATAGACCAATTTGCAATAAGAAGAAAATTTTTATTTAAACTAGCAAATCTGTTTACTTCATCTAATTTATTTATCAGATTAAGCTTACTTAATTTTTTTGAAAATGTTGGTTGATAATTATTCATACTTAAATAATAGTATTGTAGTAAATTTGCCTCATACATGTCATAAATGGTGTAAGAAATTTTATGGTTAATTTTTTTGAAAATATCAGCCATACACCCATATCCGCCCCCAATTTCAATAATTTTATTGATATTTTCTAACTTTAAGTTTTTTTTTTGTTCAATAAACTTTTTGATTATAAATACTTGTCTTATTCTATTCCCACTACTTTGAGGGTATAAAAAATATCTTACTGGATTTCCAATATCGTTCTCTCTAATTAATTTTTTCCAAATCTCCCAATTTTTGTCTTTTTTCAGCTCTCTTAATTCAAAAAAAATAAAAAGTCTATTGTGAACAAAAAAAATTTTTTGAATAAATGAGTTTCTTAAAAAATTGTGTAATCTTTTCGAATTTACAACTTTTATAATTTCGTCTGCTAAGTTTTTGTGTGTAAGTAATCTTGAATTTTTTTTGAAAATTTCATGTGACTTGCTTTCAATAATTTTTTTTATAAATTTGTGTTTTTTTTTATCTAACTTAACTCCTTTAAAAGAAGAAAAAGATAAATAAATACTAATTATTCTTAAAAATGTTCTTAACATAGTGTTCTTTCAAAAACTTGTTTACTATATTTTCCATAATATAAGGCTTATAAAGTTTGTCTGAAACTCCTCTTTGATTATTAGATTTATAATTTTCAATAATTTTTTCAAAAAATAATTCTTTCTTCGCAACTATTGGAAACTTATTTTTCCCTCTTTTAAACTTTAAACCCTCAATTCCTTTTTTTGTGGTTAAAACATTTACACCCAAAATCAAAGCTTCTATAATTTTAATTCGTGTTCCCGTACCTTTATCAATAGGGACAATCATCATTTTTGAATTATACATTAAATTAAATAGTTTATCTTTACGAACAATATTTAAATTATATAAAAATTTTTTTTTTTTTTTAAATCCACCTCCAGTTAAGATTAGCTTAAGACTTGGGTATACTCTTAAAACTTTGGGCATTAATTTGTCAATTATAAAGTCTATTGCTAATTTATTTGGTAAATATTTATATGATCCACAATAGATTATATAATTAAACTTGAAGATTTTTTTTTTATCGAATTTAATTACTTTTTTTGAAATACCATTATTTAATCTTATACATTTAACATTATATAATTTTTTGATTTTTTGTCTCTCAATATTTGAGACAGATGTAGCAAGATCTGAATATTTAAAAACAAAATATTCTAAAATTCTGGTAACAAATATTATTATTTTATTAGAAGTCATTTTTCTTACTTCATATTCAATACTATGAGAATGATATAATACCTTTGTGCTTGGTGAAAAAATTTTAATTAAAATGAGTGATAAGAAACTGTATCCCACCCAACTTGGACCTTCTATTATTACTAATTTTTCTTTACTATTTTTTAAAAATTTTAGTACCTTTAATATTAATAAAGGTATCATAAAAATTTTGCTTAGAGGTTTTTCTTTATTTATGAAAAGTGTTTCAGTGTTCTTGTATTTTTTTTTATTAACATGTGAAATTTGAAAAATTTTTTTTTCGTTTGGCCAACAAATGAATAAGCTCCTTATTACTTCTGCAGACCCCATATTTGTGGGAAATACTGGAAAAAAACATATAAATGCAGTTTTCATTTGTATACTTTTTTAGCAAGAACAATTGAGTTAAAAATGAGTAAAAAAAACATCGATATTAAAAAAAACTGTTCATAATTAATACTAATAATTAAGATTAGGATCACAAAAAAAACATTTATATAGACATTAATCAGTGATTTTACATTTCTTTTTATTTTATTAGATCTTAAAATAAATAATAAATACTCTTTAATTAATAAAACGAGGCTTATATATAGCAAATTTTCAAAACCAACTAAAATTAAGATTAGACAAATTAAAAAAGGAATAACCAATGTAATCTCTAATATTGTGTTAAATTTAATTTTTTTTTTGCCTTCAAAATAAGCAATTAAAATATGGGATATACCTGAAATCCAAGATATTATTAAAAATACTTTAGTTAAATTGAGAATTTGTGTTGAGTATTCATTTTTTAACCAGAAAATTAAAATCTCATCTAGAAAAGGAAATATTGAAAGTAATAATAAAGGTATTATAAATGAATAGATATTTAATGAGTAATAAAAATTTTTAATTTCTTTACCGGACGATATATCAGGTAACAAAACAGCAGCAATACTTTTAGAAAAAATTGTTATCTTTCCAGCAAGTTGATAGGGAATACTATAAATTGCAAGTGCTATTGGACCTAAAAAAAAATTTATAAGATACTTATCAACAAAATCATAAATTTGTATGTTTGAATTATGTAGAAAATACCATTTTGAATATTTTCTAATTTTTATTTTAAGATTATAATTCAAATTTTCTTTAGTCAAAAAATATTTTTTTAGATTTATTAAAATCAATGTTATAGATATTAATTTAATAATTATAGAAATTTTTATTAAATTAGTAAAATCAGTTTCAATAAATAATAAACTAATTGATGGAATATTGAGAGATAAAGTATAAAAAATAAAATTCCCAATAGACAAAAATTTAAATTTTTTTAGCCCCTGGAGTATACCTTCAAAAGTGATATAAATTATAGTTATTCCTATTCCTATACTTATTGTTAATAAATAATTTAAATTTTTGAAAAATAAGTTTGACACTAAACTCAATCCTACAAGAATACAAAATGTAAAAAATGAAAAAAATAAACTTTTTTTAATTACCAAACTAATATTTTTTCTTTGTGCTAACTCTATTACTACAATTTTGTTTAATCCAAAATTAAGTAACAATCCAAATGAAAAAATAAAATGAAAAAAAATGTAGCTACCATAATCAGATTTACCACTTATATTTAGATGAATAGGTATTGATACTAATGCAACAAAGATGCCAAGAATTGATGGTAATGATAAGATTGAGGTATTTTTTAATAAGTTAAATCTTGTATCAAATTTATTTAATTGAGATAATTTTAAAAAAAGTTTATTCATTTTATAAATGACTCTTAAGGTTTTCTTCAACTTAATTAGATACAAAAATTATATAAAAAACTTTATAATTTTTTTACCCTTATTTCTCAATAATACAAGTTGGAGTGTTTTAAGCTATATTAATTTAATTGGACCAGTAATATTTTTTAGCTTATTGGCCTCATCGATTTATATTATTAATGACATCAGAGATTTAGATTTAGATAAAAAACATATTGAAAAGAAACATAGACCAATACCTAGTGGAAAAATCTCAATCAAATCAGCAAGGTGGATTTCTTGTGCTTTGGGTCTAATATCATTGTTATATTTTATAATATTTTCAAATACAAAAACCTTGACTTTTGTTCTGGTTTATTTTGTTTTAAATATACTTTACAGTTATTATTTAAAAAAAATCAAATACGTAGATCTTCTCATAATTTCATCTGGTTTTATCATAAGAATTTTCATCGGATCAATTATCTCAAATGTTATTCTATCTAATTTTTTGTTACTTCAGATTTTATTCTTTTCAATATTTATTCTCATTTGTAAAAGAAGAGAAAATTATTTCTCATATAGCAGTTCAATAAATTCTGTATATTCAATTAAAGAATTAAATATTTTATCTAAATTATTTCTAATTTTAAATATATTAAACTATTTTATATATATTTTTGAAGATGCAAGGTTTACATATAGTTTATCAATTGAATTTTCGTTTATTATTTTTTCTTTTTTAATCTTTAGGTATTATATTAATACTATGAAGAATATTAATTTTGATCCTATCTCTATTTTTTTTGGTGATAAATATTTAGTAATTTTCTCTGGATTTTATTTATTAAATTTTATTTTTGGTTTTTATGGATACTATTAATTCACCTAAAATTCAAAGTTGGGCAAAAGAATACAGCGGTGATTATACGATTTACTACCCAAAAAATATTCAAGATATAAGTTTGATCATTTCAAAAAATAAAAAAATGATACCATCTGGCGGCTTTAGAAGTTATGGAGATAGTGCAATTAATAATAAAATTATTAATAGTAAATTTTTGAATAAAATTTTAAATTTTGATGAAAAAAAAGGTATTTTAAAAGTGCAAGCTGGTATTAGGCTTAAAGATATAATAAACTTTATTATGCCTAAAGGCTGGTTTCTTAGTGTCACGCCTGGAACAAAATATGCCACAATTGGGGGATGCATAGCTAGTGACGTTCATGGTAAAGAGCATCACAAACAGGGATGTTTTAGTGAGAGTTTAATTAAAATAAAATTATTAATCAATGAAGATGAGATTGTTGAATTTGATAAAAAAACTAATCCTGATTTATTTAAGGCAACTTGTGGAGGAATGGGGCTGACAGGGTTTATAGTTGAGGCAGAAATCAAATGTATAAAAATTAATTCTTCACAGATTAATTACAAAAAAGTATTAAATAATAATTTAGAAGATCTTTTTTTATGTTTTGAAGACTACAATAATTATAATTACTCAGTTGCGTGGATAGATACTATAAAAAAAAATAATAATTATAAGTCAATTTTTACCTGTGGAAATTTTTCGGATAGTCAGGATTTATTTTCAACTAATAAAAAAAAATTTAAAATTCATATTCCTTTAAAATTAAAAATCGTAAATATATTCACAACAAAATTATTTAATAATTTTTACTTTTTTATTAATAAATTTACGAAAAAAGAGGGATATATAAACTATGATAAATTTTTTTATCCATTAGATAACATTCAAAACTGGTATAAACTTTATGGAAAAAATGGCTTCATTCAATACCAATTAATTGTGCCTAAAAAAAACGGCAAAGAGGCTATTTTAAAGATTTTAAATTATTTGAATAAAACTAAAAATTTATCATCCTTAGCTGTTATGAAGTTACATGGTAAAAAGAATGACAATTTCTTATCATTTCCAATTGAGGGCTATAGTTTAGCGATGGATTTTCCCTATTCTAGTAAAATTATTAAAATATTACATAATATAGATGATATAGTCTTAAAATTTGGAGGAAGAGTATACTTGACTAAAGACAGTATATTGAGAGATATAAATTTTAAAAAATTTTACCCAAATTTCTTCGAAATTAACAATGTAATTAAAAAATATAAAATATTTAAATTTTGCTCATTTCAGTCTTCTAGAATAAGGATTAATGACTAAAAAAACTGTTGCAATAATTGGTGCTACTTGCGATTTAGGCTTTGAGTTATCAAAAATATATGCCAAAAATAACTACGATTTAATTATTATTTCAAGAGATAAAGAAAAAAATTCAAATCTTAAAAATTTAATTGAAAGTTTAAGCAAAAATACCAAAGTTTCTAGTTATGAATTGGATATATTAGATTTAGAAACTCATTCAAAAGTTTATAATTTAATAGAAAAACCTATTGATGGAGTTATTTCTTTAATTGGAGAGACACATAATGTAAGGTCTATAAAAGATCAAAAATTTATAAGTATAATTAATACCAATTACACCTATTTAGTAAATTTTTTAACTTTTTTTCTTAATGATTTTGAGACCAATAATAAGGGTTTTTTAATTTGTTTATCTTCAGTTGCAGGCCTAAGAGGAAGGAAAAAAAATTTCATCTATGGTAGTGCAAAAGCAGCGTTGATAACATTTTTATCTGGCTCAAGAAATTATTATAACAATTCAAATTTATTTCTAATGACAGTACTGCCTGGTTTTATAAATAATAAAGGAAGTAAATTAAATAATTTAGAAAAATTACTAGCAATTGATCCATCTTCTCTTGCAAATAAGATATTTGTTGCTCATCAACAAAAAAAAGAAGTAATTTATTCTAGCTTCATATGGAGGATGATAATGTTTACTATTTCATTGTTGCCAACTATAATATTTAAAAGGCTTAAATTTTAATTTGTTATTATTTTGAAAATTTTTTTAATGAGATTGTAGGGATAAAATATAATATAACATAAAAATAATCTAAAATTAAGATCTTTAAGATTAAATATTTTAAATAATAAAAAATAATATGATCCATAAGCATACAACTTGCTTAGATTATTGTTTTGTAAAAAATTTAGAAAATACTTCTGGTTTTCTTTCCATGATTTTTTTTGTGTATTTCTATTTTCTTCAAAAGCTTCAAAATCATTATCAAATTTGATTACATTTATATGTTTAAATAAATTAATTTTTTTTAAATTTAAAGCTTCGCTCGCTGCAATATAAAAGTTTTCAATTATTCCCCAATCGTATTGGTTGTAACTTGATATAATTTTTTTAAAGTTCAAAGCTGTTTTTTTGTTTATTTTAAATATAATTAAATCAATTCCATAATGTGGCCAAAAATTATTTTTTATAATTCCATTAGAAATATGGGTATTTGGATAAACTAACGCGCAATATTCATCTAACTTAATTTTTGAAACAATTTCAAACAGTTTACTGGGAACAATAATATCGGCAGTTGAAAATATTAAATATTGATATTCATTAGTTGTAAATTCGTCTAAAGCGTTATCTAACATTAATTTATTTGAATACTTTTTATTATTAGGTAAGGATGTTCTTGGTATATTTTTGTATTTTTTTTTTATTTTTTTTTTATCAACAATATCCTTAACATTTGCTTCATCAAACTGCGTTAAACTCAGAGTAATATCAAAATCTAAACAATTTAAAGAGTCCATAAACATATTTTGATAAAAGTCGTTTACTTTAGATTTTCCAAAAGGTCTAAAAGATACAATCCACAATGCTGACATTTATTAATTTATATTCATTTTATTTTATACTTCTATAAATTTATAAATAATAAAAATAAAAAATATATAATTTTATCTTGTTTATAAAATAAAATATAATAAAACGTTTCTTATGAAAATCTTAGTTGCAGGCGCAGGTGGTTTCATTGGTGGTCATTTGGTAAAGAATTTATATGATGAGGGACATGAAGTAATTTGTGCTGATTTAAAGCCATTGGAATATTGGTTTTATTTATCAAATAAAACAAAAAATTTTTCTTTAGATTTAAAAGAGTATGAAAACTGTTTAAAAGTAACAGAGGGGGTTGAGTATATTTATAACATGGCATGCAACATGGGCGGTATGGGATTTATAGAAAATAATAAAGCCGAGTGTATGCTTTCAGTTCTTATTAATACAAACCTACTAAGATCATGTTTAGAAAATTCAGTTAAAAGGTATTTTTTTTCGTCAAGCGCATGCGTATACAATGCTTCCAAACAAAAAAAAACTTTTGTTGACGGTTTAAAAGAAGTTGATGCTTACCCAGCAGATCCTGAAGATGGTTACGGCTGGGAAAAGCTTTTTAGTGAAAGAATGTGCAGGCATTTTAGTGAGGATTTTGGTTTAGAAACTAGAGTTATAAGGTATCATAATGTTTATGGTCCTGAAGGAACATATGATGGAGGAAGAGAAAAGGCACCAGCTGCTTTATGCAGAAAAGTTGCACATGCAAAACTGCAAAACTTAAAAAAAATTGACGTCTGGGGTGATGGAGAACAAACAAGAAGTTTTATGTATATCGATGATTGTATTTATGGGACAAAATTGATTTTTAATTCTAATTCATCTCAAGTTTATAACCTTGGAAGCGATGAGCAGGTATCTATAAATCAAATGATTGATATGATTGAGAAAATTGCAGGTTATAAAGTTGAAAAAAATTTTCAGCTTGATAAACCAAAAGGTGTAAGGGGAAGATCAAGTGATAATCAAAAAATTAGTACTGATTTTAATTGGAAACCAAATATGAAATTATATGATGGATTAGAAATAACTTACAAATGGATCTATGATCAGTTGACCTCTGGCGAAAATACAAAAAAATTTACTCGAGGATATTAATTTTTTATATTTTTAAAAATTAATGATAGATTTAAAAGAAAAACTTTTATTATCTTTTCCTTCCTTATTAATCGCTTTTATACCTTTATTTCTTATAAGTGGTCCATTTTTAAGTGATTTAAGTGTTCTTTTAGTAAGTATTTTTTTTTTAGTAAATATTTTTATACATAAAAATTATCATTTTTTTAATAATTCATTTTTTAAAATTTTTTTAATTTTTTTTTTATATTTAGTAATAAATAGTATGATAAAATATTATGACTTTAATAATATAAGATCTTCCATCAGTTATATCCGCTTTGGTATTTTTTCACTAGCTGTAATATATTTTTTGGAAAAAAAACCAGTATTACTAAAATGGTTATTTTTTGTGTTTGTCTTTTGTTTTATTCTTTTAATTATTGACGGATTTATTCAATACTTTTTCAAAGAAAATATAATTGGTAACCCTGTTGATCAGGAGAGCTATAGAATAATGTTCTTATTTAATGATGAGTATATCTTAGGAAGTTTTTTAAGCAGAATGTATCCAATCTTCCTAGGAATTACATTTTATCTATACAAAGATAGAAAAAATTTTATTATTTTTATTTCTTTTTTATTTATTTTAATAGAAACTCTTATTTTCTTAAGTGGAGAAAGAGTTGCCTTTTTTTTCAACACTCTTGCAGCATTATTTATAATATTAATGATTAAAGATTTTAAAAGGATCAGACTTGTAACTCTTTTGATATCTTTTATTGCTATTATTTTGATATCATTTCACGACAACTCTGCAAAATATAGAATTTGGGACCAAACTATAAAACAGCTTGGGATTCAATCTTCAAAAATGAATATGTTTTCTGTAACTCATGAAAGTCATTACAATTCTGCATACAAAATGTATTTAGATAACAAATTATTAGGTATAGGCATAAGAAATTATAGAAACTTTTGCAATGATGAAAGATATCAAACGAGTGAGAATTCTTGCACTACTCACCCTCATAATACTTATATTCAAATTCTTTCAGAGACAGGTTTAATAGGGGCATCTTTTGCAATTATTTTCTTTTTTTATTTTATTTTTAAAATGTTTTACCATTTAAGAGGAGCACTTTTTAAAAAGGAATATTATTTTAATGATTATGAAATATGTATGCTGGCCGCAATACTTATTACAATTTGGCCTCTTGCACCCAGTGGTAATTTCTTTAATAATTGGTTATCAATTGTATATTACTTTCCAGTGGGATTTTTTCTATGGAGTATAAAAAATAAATCAACAAAATCATCTTAATATAATTTTATAGTTACCAATTTTCTTAATTATTAAATCACCTTTCACATCATGAGTACATGGAGATGGAGAATAAAAGCATAACTCTTTTTTCATTGGTGTATAATAAAATTCTTTACTAGAGTTTAAAAATTTTACTCTTTTGTATTCAATAACTTTATTTGTATTATTACTGTAAATATTAATCCAGGGTTTAGAATTATCCTGCTCTAACTTATCAAATATTCTATCTAAATTTTTATAGGATATTAAAATAATTATTATACCCACAACTGATTTAAATAATATTTCAAAATTTTTTATATCAAATCTCCTGATAAGAATTATTGATGAAAGAATAATAGTACTTATTAAAAAACCTGAACCAAATCTATAAACAGGAAACTTTATAAACCATATAAAACAAAAAATTAAATTTATATATAGTACTAATTTCAATTCTTTACTTAAATTGAATTTTATGCCTTTCTTATTAAAGAAAATTATTAAAAAAGAGAAAATAACCAAAAGAATTGTTATTTTTTTCAAAATAAAATTTAAATGGTTGCTTGACCAAGTTCCCAGCCAATTAAAATTTTTGACATATTCATCAATTTTGAAATTATTATTCGAGTCAGGATAACCTTTAGCCCATCCCTCAGAGATCAAATCAAGATTTGTATTATAATTCCAAGAAACTCCATCAACACATGTAAGATCAACTGGATAGATAAAACAACCAGAAATTAAAAAATTTTTAAATAACCAAAGAATAAATATCAAACATAAAAAAAATTTATACTTATAATTTTTATTAAAATCTTTAAATGACATTAAAATTATTGTTATAATTAATAAAATTACAAGTGAGTAAATAATTTTAATCATAAAAAGATAAAGAGATATTAATAAGATAATATTGATAGTATTCGATCTATCGTTGTTATTTCTTAAATACAAAATTATGATGTGAGAAATTAATATGAAGTAAAGCATATGAGCATTATCATCATTTCCAAATTCACTAAACCTGTTCATATCTACAGCTATAGATATTGCAAAAAATATTGATAAAATTTTAATTTCTTTAGACGAATTTTTGTCAATTGATAATTTTAAAAAATAAATTAAAGATGCGGCAAATAAAATTAAGTTTGGAAAAAATATAGCTTTATCTTTAAATAATGAATTATTAAAAACTGCAGATAAATATTGAAGAAAAGAAGTTAATCCAAACCTTGAATTTAAATTATTTAAACCAATAATAATTTTGTTTTCATTAATATTGCTTATAAATGGTAGGTGATAGAGACCCGCATCTGGTCTATTGATATTTTCGTATACTCCAGTGATAAAAGCTATAGTTGAAAGAATAAATATTACTATTAATTCTCTTCTTAAATACTTCAGATTTTTGAAAATTAGTAAAAAACCTACTAAAAAGATTATATCCCCAACAATTATATTAATAGGTAAAAAAAAATTTAATAGTAAAGATATTGATCCTAAGAAAAAACATCCAAATATTATATCTAGACTTATACATGACGCTTTAATACAAAAAAAATCCGTAAACGATTTTCCATAGCTTATAATTATTGTTGATGTGGTAAGAATAAAAATGTAGAAAATAATAATGTTTAATAAATCGATCAAATGCAAAAAAAATTTAAGATTTCAGTTTTAATACCTTGTTATAACGAGGAAAATACTATTAGCCAAGTTATAATAAAAGTAGAAACTGCAATAAAAAAATTAGATTTAGATTACGAAATAATTGTAGTAGATGACAAGTCAACAGATAAATCATTAGAAATAATTACAGAACATAAAGATCAAAATAGAGTAAAATTATTTTCGCATGAAACTAATAAAGGAAAAGGGGCTGCAATAGCAACTGGTTTAAAATCTGTAAAAGGCGAGCTCGTTTTAATTCAAGATGCTGATTTGGAATATGATCCAGAAGATTATCAAAAATTATTATTACCATTTTATGAAACTGATGCTGATGTTGTATATGGTTCAAGATTTCTAGGTGGAGGTAAGTATGTCAGGATACATTTTTTTTGGCATTATCTTGCAAATAAAATTTTAACTTTTTTGTGTAATTTAATGACTAATCTTAATTTAACAGATATGGAAACTGGTTATAAATTATTTAAAACAGAAAAAATTAAAGATATAGAAATTAAAGAAAAAAGTTTTGGTTTTGAGCCAGAAATCACAATAAAATTGTCTAAAAAAAAATTAAAATTTTTTGAAGTTCCGGTAACTTATAATGGAAGAAATTATAATGAGGGTAAAAAAATAGGTCTCAAAGACGCTTTTATCGCAGTATATTGTATTTTTAAGTACTCATTTAAAAGTTAAAAGATATTTACAATAATAATTTTTTTGATTATAAGCCTCTTGCCTGGTGATTATTGCGAAAGAGAAATACCCGATCCCATACCGAACTCGGAAGTCAAGCCTTTCAGCGCCGATGGTACTTTGTCTTAAGGCATGGAAGAGTAGGTCATTGCCAGGCTAATCCAAATGAAAAAAATAATCGTAATTACTGGAGGTGCAGGATTTGTTGGTTCAAATTTAATTGAACTTTTAATAAATAAAACAAATTTTGACATAATTAGTCTAGATAATTATTCTAGTGGCACAAAAAAAAATCATATAAAATCGACTAGGGTTAAGTATATAAAAGGTGACACAATCAATATTTTTAAAAAACTTTCAAAATATAGAAAAAGAATAAACTCTATTTTCCACTTTGGTGAATTTGCAAGAATATTTCAAAGTTTTCAAAATTTTGATAAGTGTTTTCACTCTAATTCTCTTGGAACAAAAGAGGTATTTAAATTTTGTTTAGATAATAAGATAAAATTAATTTATTCAGCAACATCAGCAAGCCTAGGAAACAACGGAAAGGATAAAAACTTATCTCCATATGCTTTTACAAAATCAAAAAATTTAGAACTTTTAGAAAATTTAAAAAAATGGTTTAATTTCAAGTTTGAGATTATCTACTTTTATAACGTGTATGGCAAAAGACAAATATGCTTTGGTGAAATGGCAACAGTAATTGGTATATTTGAGAGTCAATTTAAAAATAAAATACCTTTATCAGTTGTTAGACCTGGTGCTCAATCTAGAAGATTCACTCATATTTCTGATACTGTTAATACTTGTTTTGAGGCATGGAAGTCAAACAGATGTGCTCATTATAGTATTACAAATAAAAAATCATATAAGATTTTAGATGTTGCAAGGATGTTTAATACAAGAATTAAATTTTTACCTGAAAGAAAAGGAGAACGTTATGCTTCTGCTTTGACCAAACTATCTTTTAATAATAAAGTTTTTAAAAGATACGGCAAAGTTCGTTTGAAAGAATATATAAAAAACTTTATAGAAAATGAACAATATTCTAAATAAAAAATTTAATAAGTTTTACTGAGCTTAAAGTTCTAATCAAAAATATTCTTGGATTATAAATTATTCTAAACAGCCACCCAAGATAAATTTTGTCTATTAAAGGATTAATTGGTGCTTGTTTTTTGGTCAAAAATGCAATTGCTGCGCCTGTACAAATTATTATAGGCTTAGATTTTAATTTATTACGAATAAAAATACCCAGCTTTTCTTGAGTTCCTCCTCCAATATTTATAAATATATATTTAGGATTATTTTTTTTAATAATTTTAATTAATTTTTTATCAATTATTCTATTTTTTTTATAAATTGGAGCTGTATAACTTATTACATTTTTTATTTTAAATTTTTTTAAATATCTATAATTTAATATTCCTTCATCTCCATTAGGATCAATAGACATAACAGTAACATTTTTTTTATATAGTTTTTTAATAAGTTTTCTTAAAAATAAATATCCTGATAACTTTTTTACTTTGTATCCTTTAAAAACTCTTAACAATACACAAAGTAAACCACTATCTAATATTGCAAAATCGGATTTTTTTAGTGAATTATAATAATCTCTATCTTTTTTTATGTTAATTAGGGCCGAGGCTGCTGGTGCAACTAAAATTCCACCTTTCTGAATTTTCCTGTATAAATCATTAAATTCAATATTAGAGAAACTTATTCCGTAAAAATTAACAATTTTTTTATACATAAATTATTTGATTTGTTATCTGAAAAAATTCATTATATATAATCAGATAATTTTCATAAACAACAATTGAAAATTAAACAAATTTAACCTATTAAATGCTATAATTATGAAAATTGCTAGTTCACTTAAATCTCTAAAAAAAAGAGACCTTAATTCAAAACTCGTTAGGAGAAGGGGAAGAATTTACATTATTAATAAAAAAAATCCTAAATTTAAAGCTAGACAAAAATGATCACCAGATTTTATTAATAGTGGACCATGATACTAGGATCAATTTCAGAAAATAGAAGTATAGAAAAAAGAGTTGCTATAACTCCTGATGTTATAAAAAAATATAATTCAATTGGTTTAAAAGTTCATTTGAGTAAAGATTATGCACTACATTTAGGTATTAAAGATAGAGATTATGAAATTGAGGGAGCAAGTTTTTTTCAAAATGACCAAGAGGTTATTTCAAACTCAAATGCAATATTACAAATGAGTATCCCTACTGAAGATAATCTAAGCAAACTTAAAAATGATCAACTTTTAGTTGGAGTTTTAAATCCTTATCAAAACGATAGTAAATTAAAAGAGATCAGCCAAAAAAATATAAAATGTTTTTCGCTAGAACTTCTGCCCAGAATAACAAGAGCACAATCTATGGATATATTGTCATCTCAGGCGAATTTAGCAGGTTATAAAGCAGTTATTGAGTCCTTCGCTAATTTTGAAAAAGCAATACCAATGATGATGACTGCAGCAGGAACTATATCAGCCGCAAAGGTTTTGGTAGTTGGAGCTGGAGTAGCAGGCTTGCAGGCAATTGCTACTGCAAAGAGGATGGGTGCAATTGTTTTTGCCACAGATGTTAGATTGGCTTCCAAAGAACAAGTTGAAAGTTTAGGTGGAAAATTTCTGGTAGTCGAAGGTGCAGAAAATTTAGAGACTGAAGGTGGATATGCTAAAGAAACTTCAGAAGATTTTAAAAAAAAACAAGAGGAATTATTAAAAGAAACTCTAAAAAAAATTGATATAATTATTTGTACTGCACTAATACCAGGCAAAAAGGCTCCAATTATAATTAAAAAAGATATGATTGATGTTATGCAAAGTGGTTCAGTAATTTATGACTTAGCTGCATCTCAAGGAGGTAACTCAGAACTAACTAAAGTTAATGAAGTAGTTGATAGTAATGGTATTAAGATTATGGGAGAGTCAAACATTTTAAATAAATTACCAATTTCAGCATCAAGTCTCTATGCAAAAAATATGTATAATTTTGTGAATAATTTATATGATAAAGAAAACAAAAATTTCAAAATAAATTCAGATGATGAAATTATAAAAAAAACAATGGTGTAATAATGGAAATTGATCCTTTTATATTTAGATTAAGCATATTTATTTTGTCAATATTTATTGGATATTATGTTGTATGGAGTGTAACACCTTCACTGCATACTCCATTAATGTCAGTGACTAATGCTATCTCATCAGTAATAATCGTGGGAGCAATAATTGCAGCGTTATCCGGATCTTCTGAAAGTATTTTTGAAACATCAAGTATTTTTGGATATCTAGCTATAATATTAGCTGCAGTTAATATCTTTGGTGGCTTCCTAGTTACTCAGAGAATGTTGCAGATGTATAAAAAGAAAAAGAAATAATATGTCAGCTAATTTATCAGCATTATTTTATTTGATCTCTGGAATATTGTTTATTCTTGCTTTGAGAGGTTTATCTTCTCCAGAAACTTCTAGGCAAGGTAATTACTTTGGTATTGCAGGTATGGCAATCTCAATAGTTGTAACTTTTATGTCTTTAGGAAGTTTTGGTCCAGGTTTTATATATGTAATTTTTTTTCTTGTTATTGGTGGCTCTGTAGGAGCTTTTATAGCATTTAAAATACCTATGACCGCTATGCCTGAGCTTGTTGCAGGTTTTCATAGCCTTGTTGGCCTTGCAGCTGTTTTCGTTGCTATATCTGCTTTTTTAAATCCTGAGGCATTTAATTTAGGAACTTTTGGTAACATAAAATTAGCAAGTTTAATAGAGATGTCACTTGGTGCTGCCATTGGAGCAATTACTTTTTCTGGATCAATAATAGCTTTTTTGAAACTTAGAGGAATAATGTCAGGCGCTCCAATTACTTTTAAAGGTCAACATTTAATTAATTTAATTTTAGGATTAATAATTATATTTTTCATTTATTATTTATGTAAATCTCAGGCATCAAATATATTTTGGTCGATAGTTTTAATATCCTTTCTGGTTGGTGTTTTATTAATCATTCCTATAGGTGGAGCAGATATGCCTGTTGTTATTTCAATGCTAAATTCATATTCAGGGTGGGCAGCGGCTGGTATAGGTTTCACCTTAGAAAATACAGCACTAATTATTACAGGCGCACTTGTAGGATCATCTGGAGCAATCTTATCCTATATAATGTGTAAGGGAATGAATAGATCATTCTTTAATGTAATTCTTGGAGGCTGGGGAGCAGTAGATCAAACTTCATCAACTGCAGCAAAAGAACAACAACCAGTTAAAAGTGGAAATGCCGATGATGCAGCTTTTTTAATGAAAAATGCATCTTCGGTAATAATTGTTCCGGGATATGGTATGGCCGTAGCCCAAGCTCAACATGCTTTAAGAGAAATGGTTGATGTATTAAAAAAAAATGGGGTAAAAGTTAGTTATGCAATTCACCCAGTTGCAGGTAGAATGCCAGGTCATATGAACGTGTTGCTTGCAGAAGCAAATGTACCATATGACGAAGTCTTTGAGCTAGAGGAAATTAACAATGATTTTGCAAATTGTGATGTGGCTTATGTTATAGGCGCTAATGATGTGACTAACCCAGTTGCAAAGACAGATCCACAAAGCCCGATTTATGGTATGCCCGTTCTGGATGTAGAAAAAAGTAAATCAGTACTTTTTGTAAAAAGAAGTTTATCACCTGGCTATGCAGGAATTGATAATGATTTATTTTATAGAGATAATACACTTATGCTATTTGCAGATGCAAAAAAAATGACAGAAGATATAATTAAAAGCCTATAAATGACAAAAATATTCTGTGATATAGCAGATTTAAGGCTAATAAAGAAATTTGATAAAAAAAAAATAATTAAAGGATTTACAACCAATCCAAGTTTGATGCGGATTGCTGGAGCAAATAATTATAAAAATTACAGTAAAAAAATTTTAAGATTATCCAATAAACCAATATCAATTGAAGTATTTGCTGATGACGAAAAAAATATGATAAGCCAAGCGATTAAAATAAATAGTTGGGGTAAAAATGTATATGTTAAAGTTCCAGTAACTAATTCAAAAGGAAGGTTTACTGGAAAGGTAATAAAAAAATTAAATGAAAAAAAAATTAAACTAAATATTACATCCGTATATACCGCGTCACAAACTCAAAAAATATTAAAAAATATTAATAAAAAAACAAATGTTATTATTTCTGTGTTTGTAGGTAGAGCGGGTGATAGTGGCAAAGATCCAATACCAGAAATTAAGAAAAGTTTAAAAATATCTAAAAAATTCAAAAATGTTAAAATTCTATGGGCCAGTGTAAGAGAACCTTATAATTTTATTCAAGCAAAACAATTAGGTTGCCATATAATTACCATTCCGCCTACAATAATAGAAAAAATTGAAAAGTTTGGAAAATCATTCTCTGAACTTACAACTGAAACAGTTACGAAATTTTTGAAGGATAGTAAAAACTCAAATTTTCAAATTTAGTTTTTTATTTTTTTCCTATTAAAATTAAATTTGACTTAATATAAAATAATTTTACATTAAGAATTTTATACTTAAAATTAAAATTTTTCATAAAGTTATTAAAATCTTTTTCATTAAGTAAATTTAAGTTTTTTTCTTCAGAAAAAAAACTTAGGCCAATTAAATTTAAAAAGTTTCTATGTATTTTTTTAGGCAACCAATGAATAAATGGGATTTTAGTGTGAAAATCAATTGGGTACCATCTATTTGGAGTTATGATTATGAATATTTTTTTTGAAAGTTTAATTATATTTTTAATCATCATTAGCTGATTTTCCTCATTTCCAACATGTTCTATGGTTGCATTAGAAACTACAATATCGGAGCTAAATTCGTTTATTTCCTCTTTATTAAAATCTAAAGTGATAGACTTTTTAAGTTTCTTTGTGAAAAAATCAGACTTAATATCTTGGTCTGAAATAGACTTAAATATATTTATATTTTTTAAATTTTTTATAATTATATTGCTGCTTTTATTTAACTTATCCTCTGTAGTTCCAATATCCAATGCGTCTTTTAAAGTACAATTTTCTATTTCTTTATTTATCAAAGTAGAAATTTCAATTCTTTTATTTTGAACCAATCTATCAAAAAATTTAAGATGGTTTGTTGTATATATTTTACTTGGTATTATCATCTTATTTTGGTTGCGGGGGACGGATTTGAACCGCCGACCTCAAGGTTATGAGCCTTGCGAGCTACCAGGCTGCTCCACCCCGCGGTAATTAGATTCTGTTTTTGAGCTTATTTAGCTTCTTAACTCGTTTTATGTTTTCCTGAAGAATTCTTTTTTTTTTCTCTGAAGGTTTTTCATAAGTGTTTTTTAGTTTAATAACTTTAAAGAAACCGTCTCTTTGAAGTTTTCTTTTTAAAACTCTTAATGCTTGCTCAATATTATTATCTTTAACTTCTATTTTAATAACTACCTCCAGAAAGGCCATTTGTTAGCACTTTATAAATTAATTGTCTATAATATTTCATTAGTTCTTATTCAATTTTTAGTTTTTTCTTTTTCTTTCTTTTCTCTTTTTATTCTTCTTTCAGCTTTTTCTAAAGATTCTATTAGATCTTTTTGACTAAATAACCCCATTGCAACAGGATCTTTTGCATTCAAATTATTATAATTCCAATAACTTTTGTTTCGAATAGCACTTACTGAATTTTTTGTAATAGAAACTAATTTTGCAATCTGAGAGTCCTTTAAATTTGGATGTTGTCTTATTAACCATAAAGCAGAATCGGGTTTATCTTGACGCTTTGAAAGTGGAATATATTTTTTAGATTTTTTTTCGTCACTCTTAATTTCTATTTCATTAACATTTAACATTAACGATCGATCAGGATCTTTAGTGGAAAGATTTATCTCTTCTCTAGAAAGTTGACCAGAAATAATTGGATTATATCCCACTATTCCTTTTCCAACCTCGCCATCTGCTATTCCTTGAACTTCAACTTCATGCATTTTACAAAATTCTGCTATTTGTTTGAAGGTCAATGAGGTATTCTCTACCAGCCAAACCGCTGTAGCCATTGGCATTAATGGTGCATTATTCATTATTTATTATCAGATCTAAAGTTTTGAAATTTTTTATTAAATTTACTTACTCGACCTTTATCAAGGATTTTTTGTTTTCCACCAGTCCAAGCCGAATGAGACTTTGGATCAATTTCAAGTTTTAGAGTTTCTCCCTCTGATCCCCATGTGGATTTTGTTTGAAACTGAGTTCCATCAGTCATTTCTATATTTATTGTGTGATAATCAGGATGTATCTTTTTTTTCATAGGCGGTTTTATAGCAAAAAGTTGAATAAAAACAATTAAAACTTGTCTAATTTTTCCATCATTTTTGAAAAAATATTACTACTTGCTGCTCTAATATTTATATTATCATCAGCATATTTGCTTATATTGTTCATAGCACCCCCTGACTCTTTAACAATTAGAGTTCCAGCAGCTATATCCCATAAACTAATTTTATTGTGAAAATAGCCATCAAGTCTTCCCGACGCTACATATGCTAAATCAAGAGCGGCGCATCCAGAATTTCGCATATTTAAATTAGGACATGCAAATTTTACACCCATTGAGTCTGACGAGAACAAACATTCTTCTAAATCATTTTTTTTAGAGACTCTAATTCTTTGATTATTTAAATAAGCTCCATTATCTTTTTCAGCAAAATATAATTCATTTTTAATAGGATCGTGAATTAATGCAGATTTAATTTCGTTGTCAATTTTAAGTGCTATTGAAATTGCAAAATGTGGAATTCCATGAAGAAAATTTGTAGTACCATCAATTGGATCTATTATCCAAATTTTATCTTTGTCATTCTTTTCAATTTTTCCACTTTCTTCTGTTAAAAATGAAAAACTTTTTTTTGATTTAGATAGTTCATCTATCAAAATTTCTTCCACTCGCTTATCAGTCTTTGTAACAAAATCTCTAGGTCCTTTTTTTGATACTTGCAAATTTTCAATTTCTCCAAAATCTCTAATAATTGCTTTAGATGCTTTTTCAGATGCTCTTATCATAATATTAAGATTTGGAGATATAGAGTTCATTCAATCAAATCTTTTTCACATATTCAAAAGTTCTAGTATCTAAAATAATTTCGTCACCCCCTTCAACAAATGGTGGTACTTGAATTTTAATTCCATTATCAAGGATTGCTGGTTTATAAGAAGACGAAACTGTTTGACCTTTTAACGATGCATCTGTAGTCTCTATTTTACATTTTACTTGATTTGGAAGATCAACAGAAATTGGATTATCATTATAGAAACTTACTGAAACTTTTAGATTTTCAGTTAAAAATTTACCTTTATCACCGATAATATCTTTCTTAATTTCTATTTGATCAAAATTTTGAGGATTCATAAAAAAATAATAAATATCATCTTCATAAAGATAATTAAAACTTATTTCTTCTAAATTAGCTTTTTCAACAGTTTCACTTGATCTAAATCTTTCATTTAATTTCGTACTTTTGCCCACACTTTTCATTTCCACTTGTGCAAATGCTCCACCTTTACCTGGCTTGACATGTTGACTCTTTAAAACTTGCCATAGTTCATTTTTAAATTCTAAAATCATTCCTACTCTGATTTCTCCAGCATTAATTTTCATTCAAACCTTTCTAAAGCTTTTAAGGGTTTATATTTTTTATTTTTCCAAATGTAGCCTGAAATAGCTAAAAAATTTACATTGTTCAATAATAGTTTTTTATAATTTTTAGAATTAATACCTCCAATTGCTACAATTGGTATTTTAGTTAATTTTTTAACTTGTTTTATTATCCTAATATTGGCTTTAAATTTAACTTCTTTAGTTTGTGATGGAAAAAATGCACCAAAAGCAAGATAACTTGGTTTTTCTCTAAGTGCAATTTTTGCCAATTTTAAAGAATTATGACAAGTTATTCCAATAATCTTATTTCCAATTATTTTTCTTGCATCTTTAATATTCATATCGTTTTGCCCTAGGTGGCATCCGTCTGCGTTTAATCTTTTTGCAAGAATTGGATCATCATTTACTATAAATTTTACATGACTCTTTTTACATATTTGTTTAATTTTATTTCCAATAATTATTTTTCTTTTATAAGAATACTTTTTAAACCTCATTTGAAAAAAAAGTACTCTGTTTGTATTTAATAGTATTTTTAGATTTTTATAAAAGTTTTTGGTAAGTGTATTTGGAGAAATAATGTAAACAAATTTTTTTTTATTTATTTTCAAAATTATTTGACCATTTCCCTTTAGCAGCTAAAGAGCACATTCTAGCTCTATGATTAAAAGTATTTTGAGTTGACTCTATATCTTTAGTATTTTTTGACCAAATTTTAAGAGCACTTTGTTGTAATGCTCTTCCATATGAATAAGTCATAATAAAATTCGTATTGTTATTTATATTAATTAGATTTAAATTTTCTGTAGCCTCTATCTCTGATTGACCACCAGATAAAAAAGCAATTCCAGGTACTTCGCTGGGTACTGAATTTTTAAGGCATTCAAGCGTTTTTTTTGAAACATCTTCGCTTGATAATTTATTTTTTGATTGTTTGCCTGCTAAAATCATATTTGGTTTTAAAATAATTCCTGTGAGGTCAACCTTGTGTAATATTAATTCTTCAAAACATTTTTTTATAACTTCTGTTGTTTTGTCAAAACAAGAGTCAGCAGAATGATCTCCATCCATTAATACCTCAGGTTCAACTATTGGGACCATTTTATTTTCTTGAACTAGGGCAGAGTATCTTGCCAGTGCATGGGCATTACTATTAATTGCTAATTTACTTGGATAACTTTCTCCGATAATATAAACACTCCTCCATTTTGTAAATCGTGCTCCAAGCTGATAATATTTTTTTAATCTTTCTCTTAGTCCATCTAAACCTTCTGTAATTTTTTCCTCAGATGAATTTGCTAAATCTTTAATACCAGTATCAACTTTAATTCCAGCAACAGACCCTACAGAAGAAATTAAATCAGGGATTGATTTTCCAAAACTTGAGGTTTGTTTAATTGTTTCATCATAAAGAATTACACCACCTATACACTCTTTCATGGCTTCTGATGAAAAGAGCATTTCTCTAAATAAAAGTCTATTTTCCGGTGTTGAAGCTACATTTACTGCATCGAGTCTATTTGTCATAGTTCTATTACTCTCGTCTGCAGCTAGGATACCTTTGCCATTAGAAATTATCTTGAGTGCAATTTTATTAAGTTCTGACATTTTAGTTTAAGGCGGTTATACCAGGAAGCTTTTTGCCTTCAAGATATTCTAAAAAAGCTCCACCTGCAGTTGAAACAAAATTAAATTTATCTGTAAATTTTAAGCTATTTAATAAGGAAACAGTATCCCCGCCACCCACTACAGAGAAAATTTTTTTAGACTCGTTATTTTCAATAATTTTTTTTGCTATCTCAATACTTCCATTAGCAAAATTTGGATTTTCAAAATACCCAGCTGGTCCATTCCATAATATTGTTTTACTATTATTAATTATATCAATTATTTTATTAATTGTTTTTGGGCCTATATCTAAAATCATTTCATCGGGCAAAATTTGATCTAGTTCTTTATTTTTAGAAGACCCATTTAAATTTTTAGATACAAGCACATCATCAGGATAAATTATTTTACATCCGTTTTTTTTTGAAAGTGAAATAATTTCTTCAACTATTTGATAGCAATTTTTTTCTTTAATAGATTTTCCGATATTATTTCCAAAGTATTCAATAAAATTATTAGCCATACCACCAACAATTATAATATTGTCAAACTTTGGTATTAAATTTTTAATAATATCTATTTTTGTCGAAATTTTGGACCCTCCAATTATGCATGTTATAGGTTTTGTTATTTCAATAATAATTTTATTAAGAGCGGTCACTTCTAAATCGAGTTGGAGTCCAGAGAAAGACGGTAAATACTTAGAAATTTGTTGAATTGATGCATGTGCTCGATGAGAACAGGAAAAAGCATCATTCACATATACATCACCTAAACTTGCTAAGTGTTTTGCGAACTTTTGATCATTCTTTTCCTCTTCCTCATAAAACCTTATATTTTCTAACATAAAAATTTCTTCGTCAAATTTTTCAAAGAAGTCTTTATTTTTAATTTCATAAATATTTTCTGTGATTAGTTTTACACTTGTATTAAGTTTTTTTCTTAAGTCTTCACCTATTGGTTTTAAAGATAGCTCTTTTACAGTTTTTCCTTTTGGCCTTCCCACATGTGATAAAATTATTATTTTAGTTTTTTGTTGTATTAAAAAATTTAAGGTAGGAAGTATTTTATCAATTCTAGTTGTGTCACTTATTTTTCCATTTTCTAAAGGGACGTTTAAGTCTAACCTTAATAATATTTTTTTACTTTTAAGATTTTTTTCATTTAAAATACTTTTCATTAAGAGATTTTCTATAAATTCTCTGCTATATCGCACATTCTATTTGAAAAACCCCATTCATTATCATACCAAGCTGAGATTTTACCCATCTTAGTTCCAACCACATTTGTTAAAGAGGCATCAATAATTGCAGATGCAGATCTGTGATTAAAATCAATAGAAACTAATTTTTCGTGTGTGACTTCTAAAATTTTATTTAATTCACTTTTAGAAGCAGCCTCAAATACATCATTAATTTTTTTTATATCAATTTCTTTTTTAGTACAGAATACCAACTCAACAAGCGATACATTGGGAGTAGGTACTCTCATTGCAACTCCTTCTAATTTCCCTTTTAGGCTTGGAATTATTTCTCCTATTGCTTTTGATGCCCCTGTTGATGTTGGGACTATTGATTGGTTCGCCGCTCTTGCTCTTCTAGGATCTTTATGGGAATTGTCTAGAATTCTTTGATCACTAGTAAATGCATGAATAGTTGTCATAAAACCCTTTTCAATTTCAAAATGATTATGAAGAACGTTTACAACTGGCGCTAAGCAATTAGTTGTACATGAAGCAGCAGAAATTATTCTATCATCCTTTGATATAATTTTTTCATTTACACCAAATACTATTGTTTTATCTGCATTTTTACATGGAGCCGAAACAATTACTTTTTTCGCTCCACTTTTGATATGTGTGATTAATTTTTCTTTTGAATTAAATTTACCAGTGCACTCAAAGACATAATCAACATCATATTTTTTCCAATTAATATTTTCTATTTTACTTTCTTGAGAAAATGTAATTTTATTTTCATTAATTATTAATTCATTTTCATCAAATTTTAACTCAGCATTAAACTTACCATGAATAGAGTCGTATTTTAATAATTTACAAGTAGCTTCAGCATTAGATTTATTGTTTATATGTTGAATTTTTAAATTTCTGTTTTGAGTCTCGATAATTGACCTAACTATCATACGACCAATTCTGCCCATCCCATTAATTCCAATTTTAATAGTCATTTCACTTTTTAAATAATTTTTTTAATTTATTTGCTATATTTGAAGATGTTAATCCAAAATATTTATAAATATCTTTATAAGGAGCACTTTTCCCAAAAACGTCAATTCCAAAGGTCATTCCATTATCACCTAAATATTTTTTCCAACAATCACTTGATCCAGCTTCAATTGAAATTTTCAATTTAGTTTCTTTTAAGATTTTATCTTTATATTTATTTGATTGTAAGTCAAAAAGCTCCATGCATGGTACTGATATAACTTTTGAATATATCTTATCTTTGGCTAATTTATGGCTGGTCTCTAAAGCTAAGTTTACCTCAGAACCGCTTGCTAAAATTGTTAGTTTAATTTTTTTGTTAGTTCTTAAAATTTCATAAGCTCCCAATGAGCACTTGTTAGTTTTCGAGTATTTATTTCTAATGGGATCAAGGTTCTGTCTTGTTAAAGATAGAATACTTGGTGTTTTAGAGCTCTTTAAAGCATGTTCCCAACATTCAATAGTTTCTAATCTATCTGCAGGTCTAAAAACATTAAGGTTGGGTATTGATCTTAATCCAGATAATTGTTCAATAGGTTGGTGTGTTGGTCCATCCTCCCCAAGTCCAATAGAGTCATGTGTCATTACATATATAACCTGTTGTTTCATCATTGCTGCTAATCTTATTGATGGTTTGCAGTAATCTGAAAAAATTAAAAATGTTCCTCCATAAGGTATGAATTTACTGTGTAAAGCTAATCCATTCATTATTCCACACATCGCATGTTCTCTTACTCCATAATGAATGTAATTTCCGTTAAAATTTCCTGGTTTAATTATTTTATGATTGTTAGTTTTGGTATTATTTGATCCAGCAAGATCTGCAGATCCACCAATAAGTGTATTATTATTTTTAACAAGAGAGCTAATAATTGACTCAGAGGATTTTCTAGAAGCAAGACTTTTTTTTTCTTTTAATGCTATTTTTTTTTCATTTAGTGTAGACTTTAAGAAATCATTTTTAAAAAATTTATTTATTTTATTTTTTTTCTTCCTATAAATTTTGTTCCATCTGTTTTCAATATTTTCTCCTTTTTTCCCAACGTCTCGCCAAATCTTCAATATATTTTTGGGAATTTCAAATGCTTTATAATTCCAACCTAATTCTTCTCGAACTAGTTCAATCTCCTCAGTACCTAGAGGGCTCCCATGTGAGGAGGCTTTTCCAGATTTATTTGGTGATCCATAACCGATTTTAGTTCTGCATGAGATAACCGTTGGTTTTTTAGCATTTTGAACTTTTTTAAGAGCATTAAATATTTCATTTTCTTTATGACCATTAATTTCCATGTAACCCCAACCATAACTTTCAAATCTTTTCTTAAAATTATCTGAAACTGCTAAACTTGTTGGTCCATCTATAGATATTGAATTATTATCAAATAACATTATTAAATTTTTGAGTTTTAGATGTCCGGCTAAGCTCATAGCTTCGTGACTTATGCCTTCCATTAGACAACCATCTCCTGCAATTACATAAGTTTTATGATTTATAATATCTTTTCCGATTTTCTTTTTTAAAATTTCTTCTGCTAATGCCAAACCTACTGCATTAGAAATTCCTTGTCCTAAAGGACCTGTTGTTGTTTCGATGCCTGAGTTTTCAACATACTCAGGATGACCTGCGCAAATACAGTCAATTTGTCTAAAATTCTTTATATCATTTAATTTAACATTTTTGTAACCTGTTAAGTAAAGTAAAGAGTAAAGCAACATAGATCCATGACCAGCAGATAAAACGAATCTATCTCTATTAATCCAGTTGGGATTTTTTGGATTAAATTTTAGAAAATATTTGAAAAGTATTGTAGATACGTCAGCCATTCCCATTGGCATACCTGGGTGTCCAGAATTAGCTTTTTGTACGGCATCCATCGAAAGAACACGTATAGAGTTAGATAAGATCTTATTTAATTTATTCAAAATTTATCCTTTGTAGACTTAGGTGAATCAATTTTATAATATAGATATATATATGAATTCGATTAGTGAAAAAGAAAAAAAACTATTAGAAACTTTAGATAAATTAAAAAATCTTGAAAATATAAAACCAGATAAAATTTTGGAGTTAGAAAATTTGGCAAACCAAAAAAATCAATTAGAAATTGAAAAAAAAGAAATAGAACAAAAATACAATATGCTTCAACAAGAAAATCAGTCTCTTAAACAGAAATTTGATGATTTTAAAAAAAAAGAAATAGAGGAAAAAAAAAAAGAAGATCAATTTTCTGAAAAAATTGATGAATTAAACCAAGAAACAGATAATTTAATGGAAGAAATCGATAAATGGCAAATGTAAATATAAAATTTAACGGAAAAGAATTTTTGTTATCTTGTGAAGATGGGCAAGAAGAGCATTTAGAGGAATTAGCTTTATATTTAAATGAAAAGTTTAGTAATTTAAAAAATTCTTTGGGAAATATAGGAGAAAGTAAGCTTTTACTTATAACGTCTATTTCTGTTTTAGATGAATATTATGAGACTAAAAAAAAAATAGATATACAAAAAAAAGAAATAAATAAAATTACTGAGAAATTTAAAGAACTTAAATCATTAGTATATAATTATAGAGATTTAAAAGAAATAGAGATTTCTGAATTAAGCAAAAACCAGGATAAATTAAAGAATGAAATCGAATCTAATCGTAACGATTATGAGTCTTTAGTTGATAAGACTACACTTGAGTTAGAAAATTTTATCAAACGAAATGATCCAGATACCAAGATCCAATAATCACAGTGTCTAAGGAAAAATTAAGAAAAAAATTAATTAATTTAAGAAAAGCTAATTTTAATGATCAAAGCATAAGCTTCATACAGTTTAAAAGGATATTAAAAAAATTTAATTTTAAAAAAAATATTAACATTGGAGGATATTATCCAATAAATAGTGAAATAGGATGTTTAGATATTTTAGAAAAGTTAGAAAAAAATAATTTTAAAATATCTTTACCGATTACTAAGAAAAATCATGATATGGATTTTTATGAATGGTCTTTTCAAAACTCACTAAAAATCAGTTACCAAGGTATTCCAGAGCCAAATATTAAAAAGAAAGTTTTTCCAGATGTTTTAATTGTCCCTCTTGTTGGATTTGATAATAATAAATTTAGACTAGGTTATGGAGGTGGATTTTATGACAGATATATTTCAAAACTTTCAAATTTTAAAAAAGTTTTAACAGTTGGTTTTGCCTTTCCATTTCAAGAAGTTAAAAACATTCCCATTAATAAATATGACAAAAAATTAGACTTTATTTTAACTAATAAAGGAGTCATAAAATGAATATTTTATTTTTAGGTGATATAGTTGGCAATAGTGGATGTCATGCAGTAAAAAAATTTTTACCAGATATTATAAAATCAAAAAAAATAAACTTTGTTGTTGTAAACGGTGAGAATGCTGCAAAAGAAGGTGTAGGTATAACTGAGAATATAGTAAATGAATTACTTAGTTGTGGAGTTGATGTAATTACAACTGGCAATCATGTCTGGGATCAAAAAGAAACATTTGAATTTATAAAAAATCAAAAAAGGTTATTAAGACCTCTAAATTTATCTGGTGATGTTCCAGGTGATGGTTTTGGTGTTTATGATTCTTATGGTGGTTACAAAGTGGGTGTATTAAATTTAATGGGAAATGTTTTTATGAAAAAATCTGATGATGTCTTTATAAAAAGCAAAGAATTTTTAGATCAAAATATGCTAAAAAAAAAGTATGATTTTCTCATAGTTGACTTTCATGCTGAGATAACAAGTGAGAAAATGGCCATTGGTCATGTATTTGACGGAAATGCTACATTTGTTGTAGGAACTCATACCCATGTACCTACTAACGACGGAAGGGTATTAAGTAAGGGGACTGCATATTTAACTGATGCAGGAATGTGCGGTGATTATAATTCAGTAATTGGGATGAATGCTAAAAATTCTATCAATAGGTTTTACAAAAGAGATTCTATAAAACATTTTCCTTCTGAAGGTGAGGCCTCACTTTGCGGAGCAATTATTGAAGCTAATCCAAAAAATGGTTTGGCATCAAATATTAGTCAGTTTATATTTGGTGGTCAACTTCAGAAAAAATTTTAAATCATGGCAGGACATTCTCATTGGGCAGGGATTAAACATAAAAAAGGAAAGGCAGATAAGCAAAGATCTGCTATTTTTTCAAAACTATCTAGGGAAATAACGGTAGCAGCAAAACTTGGAGATAAAAATCCAGATATGAATTCAAGATTAAGATCTGCGATACAGGCTGCTAGATCAGCAAACATGCCAAAAGATAATATTGAAAGAGCCATCGACAAATCATCAATAGCAGCAGACTCTAATTTTGAAAATATAAGATATGAAGGATTTGGACCTGCAAAAACAGCAATTGTAATTACAACTTTAACAGATAATAAAAATAGAACTGCATCTAATTTAAGAACAATTTTTCAAAAACATGGAGGAGGACTAGGAACACAAGGTTCAGCATCACATAATTTTCTTCAACTAGGAGTTATTAAAATTGACAAAGGAGAAATTGATGAAGAAAAAGTTTTCAACCTCGCAACTGATGCTGGAGCTAATGATTGTATATTTCACAATAATTATTATGAAATTCACACAAATAATGATGAGATATATGATGTAAAAAATCTATTGGAAAAAGAGATTTCTAATTTTATATCTACAGAAATTGAATGGGTTCCTATAAATAAAATCAATTTAAATGAAGATGACAAAGAAAAAATGAATAAGTTTTTGCAGATTTTAGAAGAGGATGATGATGTTCAACATGTTTTTACAAATGCAATTTAATTTAATTTTATGTTAACAATAGGAATAGATCCTGGGATAAATGGTGCAATTTGTTTTTTTGAAAACGGAGAATTGAAGGATGTAATTGATATGCCTACTATGGCATCAGGTAATAAAAACAAAAAGCAAATTAATGGCAGCCAAATATTTAATGAAATATCTTTAAGAATTCGAAACTACAAATCTGAGAATATCAATGTAGTGGTAGAGCAAGTATCAGCAATGCCTGGACAAGGTGTAACCAGTATGTTTAACTTTGGACAATCATTTGGAGTTTTGAAAGGAGTTTGTGCTGCAATGCAACTACCAATATTTTTTGTAAGACCAGCCAAATGGAAAAGGCATTATGACTTAATAAATTCTCAAAAAGATTCGAGTAGAGTCAAAGCAATCGAAATGTTTCCTAAGTTTTCATCGATGCTATCTCGAAAAAAAGATACCAACAAAGCAGATGCAATATTAATAGCTAATTATCATATAAATTCTCAAGAAAAATAAAATATAGCTAGCTTTTATAGACAAATTCATGACACATTTTAGTGTGAAATCAATTAAATGGACGCAGATATAACTTCACAAGCAGTAGGACTAGCAAGTAATACAGATTTTTCAATTTTAAGTTTATTTTTGAGAGCAGACTTTATAGTTAAATCTGTGATTATCATTCTAATCGCAAGCTCAGTTTATTCTTGGGCGATAATTTTTGATAAAATTATTATGTTTAGAAGAATTAATAGAGACTCTGTGGATTTTGAAGAAAGATTTTGGAAGTCTAAGTCAGCAGAAACATTTTATAATAGCCTGCCGACATCATTAGATAATCCAATGGCGCAATTATTCAAAGACTCGATGCAAGCTGTTATGAAATCAAGATCAAAAACAAATATAAGCCAAAGACTTGAAAATATTTTAGAAGTAAATATCGAAAAGCAAATGAATGTCGTAAATAACAAATTTACTTTTCTAGCAACAGTAGGATCCACAGCTCCATTTATTGGACTATTTGGAACGGTATGGGGAATAATGAATTCTTTTCAATCAATTGCTATATCTAGAAACACCAGTCTAGCTATTGTGGCCCCTGGCATCGCTGAAGCTCTATTTGCAACTGCCTTAGGTTTGTTAGCAGCAATACCAGCAGTAATTGCTTATAATAAATTTGGAAATGATTCCAAAAAATATTCACAAAAATTAGAAAATTTTTCAAAAAGATTTATTTCAATAATCTAATATGGCATTTAATTTAAAGCGCTCAGAAAGAGAACCAATGAGCGAGATAAATGTTACTCCGTTTGTAGATGTAATGCTGGTTCTTTTAATTATCTTTATGGTAACTGCTCCTTTGCTTACTGTTGGAGTTCAAGTTGATCTACCAGAGACATCTGCTGATACTTTACCTGAGGAAAGTGAACCACTAACATTAACTATTAATTCTAAAGGTGAAGTTTTTATTCAAGAGTCGAAAATTGAATTTGATAACTTAATAAATAAAATACTTGCGGTTTCTAAAAATAGAACCGATACAAGAATTTACGTAAGAGGTGACAAAACAATTAATTATGGAAGAGTATTAGAAGTAATGGGTAAGCTTTCTGGATCAGGCTTCACTAAAGTTGCCTTAATATCTGAACCATATAAAGAGAGATAAATTTGTTACATAGAGTTGCATTTAACGGTTTTCCAAGTGGGATAAATAATTTTTCTTTTGGGATGCTTTTTTCAGTTATTTTTCATGCATCAATATTTATCGCAACGATTTTTGCACTTCCTTTTGTAGCAAAAAAACCAATTGAATTGCTCCCAAGCATTTCAGTTGAATTGATACAAATTTCCGATCAAATGAATATTCCATATGCACCTAAAGCTGCAAAAATTATTGAAAAGGTAAAAAAGGATGAAAAAAAACTACTCACTGAGCAGGCACCACCAAAAGAAGTGAAAAAGGAGACTAAAAAGCAAGTAAAATTTGAAAATCAAAAAGATGAAATTGATTTATCAAAATCAAAAAAAGTACCTGTTCCTGAGAAAAAACATGAAAAAGTTAAACTAGAAAAATCAGAAGCCGTTCCATTGCCTGACAAAAAGCTTGAAAAAATAGATACTCAAAAAGAAAATGACCAGCAACCCTCTAAAGATATTAAAAAAACTATAGTCGAAAAAGAAAAAAAGAAAAAAATTGAAAAACAAGTAGAAAAAGATTTAGTTATTAAAGAATTTGTTAAAAAAACAAAACCTATTAAAGAAAAAAAACCAAAGCAATCCTCAGAGTTCGAAAAAGAACTTGATTTTGCAAAGATTGCAGAGAAACTGATAGCAAAAAATTATGAAAATATTGGGGAAGTAAAAAAAAAAACAGATGGAATTACTCAATCAGATGATAAATCAATGAGAATAACAAAATTATCTGTTACAACTAAATATTCTATACAGATGCAGTATAGAGACTGTTGGTCACCGCCTATTGGTGGTGAATATAAAAAAAATGATTATTTAGTCACAGTTAAACTTGGTTTAGAAAAAAATGGAAGGGTTAAGAGTAGAGAGATTTTGGAAAGAAATAGAATGGGTACAGACAGCAAATATAGAATTTTTGCAGAGTCTGTTGATCGAGCAGTATTAAAGTGTAATCCTCTTAGAAATCTACCACTTAAAACTTATGAAGATTGGAGTACTATGATATTAAGGTTTAACCCAGAAGGAATGATGGTTGGGGAATGAAAAAAAAATTATTTTTTATTTTTATTATTTATGCAATTTTAAAACCAAGTATTAGTTTTTCACTTGTTGAAATTGATATTACAAGAGGAAATCTTGATCCAATGCCAATTTCAGTTGCACCTTTTTTTTCTGATAAAATTACTGATGATAAAATTAAAAATAACCTCAACATTGAAAACTTAGGTTTAGAAATATCAAAAATAATAGAAAATAATCTGGAAAAAACTGGTTTATTTGATGCAATCGAAAAAGAAGCATTTTTACAAAAACCAGATATAGCACATTTAAAACCAAGGTTTGAAGATTGGGCTTTGATAAAATCGCAAGTATTAATTACTGGTAAAGTAACATCCAAAATAATTAATAATAGAGATTACATAAATATTGAATTTAAACTTTGGGATGTTCTAGGAGCTAAAATGGTTGATGGTTTTTCTTTAACAACAATACCACGTTCTTGGAGAAGAGTTGGTCATAAAATTTCTGACAAGGTTTATGAACGCTTAACTGGAGAAAGCGGTTACTTTGACACTAGAATAATATATGTTGCTGAGGAAGGACCTAAAACTCAAAGAGTAAAAAAATTAGCTTTGATGGACCAAGATGGATTTAACACAAAGTATATAACATTAGGAAGTGAATTAGTTTTAACCCCACGATTTAATCCAGCTAACGATAAAGAGATAACTTATATGTCTTACTTTAGAAATATGCCCAGGGTTTACATTGTAAATCTTCAAACTGGAGAACAGAAAGTAGTAGGTGATTTTAGAGGTATGACATTTGCTCCAAGATTTTCACCTGATGGAAAAAAACTTATAATGAGTCTTGCAAAAGATGGTAACTCAGAAATCTGGGTTAGAAATTTAGAGACAAACATTCAGGAAAAATTAACTGACCATCCATCTATAGATACCTCACCATCATACTCACCTGACGGCAAATATATTACATTTAATTCTGACAGAAGTGGCTATCAACAAATTTATGTAATGAGAAGTGATGGATCAAATGTAAAAAGAATATCATTTGGGAAGGGAATTTATGGTACACCCGTATGGTCACCCAGGGGAGATTTAATAGCGTTTACTAAGTTACATAAAAAAAAATTTTTTATTGGAGTCATGAGAACAGATGGATCTGGTGAGAGATTGCTTACAGAAAATTTTTATCAAGAAGCTCCCTCATGGTCTCCAAATGGAAGAATAATCATATTTTATAGAGAAACAAAGACTGATGACAAAGGTAAAGGATTTTCTGCAAAACTATGGTCAATTGATTTAACCGGATACAACGAGAGGTTGGTAAAAACTGAGACTGATGCTTCAGATCCATCCTGGTCATCTTTATTAGGAAATTAGAGAAAATATAAGATTTTGCTTAATTTGGTTGATTTTTCTAGACAAAACATCTAATTAAATGTTTAAATTCATAATTATTCTATTGAAGGAGCAAAAATGAATCTAAGCAAAATTTTAAAAAATGCATTTCTTGTTGTTATATTTGGTTTAATTGTTACTGCATGTGCAACTAAGAAGTCTGTAAAAACAACAACAGAGTCATCAACTACTTCTACTACTAAAGCAGTAGAGACTCAGAAAGCAGATCCGATTGAAAAGTTAGATGCGTTAATGCAGGGCGATGTTTATATAGGCTCTGACACTGTAGGAGAGCTCGCAAGTGGAGTTCCTGACAGAGTATTCTTTGCAACAAATGAAACGATATTAACAACAGCTTCTAGAGAAACTTTAAGAAAGCAAGCTGCTTGGTTAAGACAGAACCCAGATGTGACTGTCGTTGTTGAAGGTCATGCAGATGAGAGAGGTACAAGAGAATATAACTTAGCTTTAGGTGAGAGAAGAGCTAATGCGGCAAAAGATTATTTGATGACTTATGGTGTTTCATCTGATCGAATTAAAGTATTAAGTTATGGAAAAGAGAGACCTGTGGACTCAGGCTCCAATCCACTTTCATGGTCAAAAAATAGAAGATCTGTAACAGTCAAAGCAAATTAAATATAAATTTAAAAAAGACCCTTACTTTAAATAAGTATGGGTCTTCTTTTTGCCATTATTATAACTACAAATGTTTTTATGAGATCATTAATTAAGTTAATTTTTATTAACTTTATTTCACTTTTACTTTTTTCAACAAACATCTCATTTTCTCAAGAGGAAGAATTTCAAGAAATTTTAGAAAATATTCAAAAAGATCTTAGAACTTTAGAAAGAGCAGTTTACTCTCAATCATTTTCCGAAAATTCAGATTCAAATACAACTCAAAAAGCATCAACAAAGGAGTCAGAGCAAGCGTTAACAAAACATTTGTTGAAATTAAGTGAAATAGAGACACAGTTCCAAGAATTAACAAATAAATTTGAAGAAATAAATTTTAAATTAGACAAACTTTCTAATAAACTTTCTAAAGTTCAGCAAGATAATCAATTAAGATTTGAACAAATTGAACAAACCTCCAATTCAAATAGCAAAAATAATTCTCTTACTTCTCTACCTAAAACTGGGCAAACATTTGTGAATGAAGAGATAACTCAAAAAAAAATACTTCCAGGATCTTCAGAACCACAATCATTAGGAGAAATATCTTACAAAGATATGACTACTAGTGATGATAATCAATTAATAGAGACAGTAGAACAAACTGAAGCAATAATTTCAGAAGTTTTTAATTCTGAGGAAAAATTACTACCTGATGCTAGTCCAAAAGAACAATATCAATTTGCTAGAAATTTTCTAAAAGTTGGAGACTATGCAAATGCCGAAAAGGCATTTAGAGAATTTGTAACGATTAATCCTGATAATGAATTATCAGGTAACGCTCAATATTGGTATGCAGAAACATATAGAATAAGACAAATGTACACCGATGCTGCCACAGCATATTTGGAAGGTTATCAAAAGTATCCAAAAAGTAAAATTGCTCCTGAAAATTTATTGAAACTAGGAGTATCATTGGTTCAAATGGGAGAAAAAGATCAAGGATGCTTGATGATTGCTGGAGTTAAAAAACAATATCCTAATGCATCTCAATCTGTGCTTCAAAAAGCAAAATATTATGAAGAAAAAGAATTTGAGTGTAAAAAAGAAAATTCATAATTTTTATTCCAAAAAATTAGATGATCCGAGAATAGAAAAGATTTATTTAAAATTTAAAAAAAACTTATCTAGTCATATCACAAATAGTTTCTGTGTTGCTGTTTCTGGAGGTGTAGACAGTATGGCATTATCATTCTTAGCTAAATATTATTCAATAGAAAATAATAAGAAAATTTATTTTTTTATTGTAGATCATAAAATTAGAAAAAATTCTACTATTGAGGCTAATTTAGTAAAAAAAAAACTAAATTCATTCAAAATTTCTAGCAATATACTTACAATTAAAAATGAAAAAATATCAAAAAACATACAGTCTTTTGCAAGAGAAAATAGATACAAATTAATTATTAAACAAAGTTTAATAAAAAAAATTGATATGATTTTAACCGCACATCACTCAGATGATTTGATTGAAAACTTTTTTATAAGATTATTAAGGGGCTCAGGTTTAAAAGGTTTAATTTCTCTAAGTAACATTAAATCTAAAGTAAAGCTTGATGATAAAATTAGTATTCTAAGGCCTTTGATTGATATACCTAAAAAGGACTTGGCATATATTTCAAAAAATACTTTTAGTTTTAATGTTAATGATCCATCTAATTTCGATGATAAGTTTTTAAGAGCAAAAGTAAGAAAATTAATTTCAAATTTAGAGAAAGACGGGTTAACTTTTAACAAATTAAAATTATCTCTGAATAATCTAAGTAAAAGCAATTATGCAATAGATTATTTTGTTAAAAAAAATATTAATGATAATTCAAAGTACTTAAAACTAGCTAAAACAATTATTTTAAAGGATGATTTTTTTAAACAGCCAGATGAAATAGTCTTTAGATCATTTTCAGAAGTAATTCAAAAAGTTGGAAAAAAAGATACTCTTACAAGAGGTGCAAAGATAGAGAACTTGCTAAAATATTTAAGATCTACCAATAATTATTCAAAAAAAACGCTTTCAGGATGTATAATTCAAAAAATTGAGAATTCAGTCATTATTTCTCCAGAAAAAGGGTATAATACCTCCAAATTGGCACAAATTGGCACTTGTTAAATTGATAATAATTCTTAATTTATACTTATGAATTTCAAAAATCTAGCTATGTGGGCTGTAATAGTAATATTGACTATCGGCCTGTACAATATGTTCAAGAATCCACAAGGATCTGTTAAACAAAAAAATAACATAATATTTTCAGAGTTTTTAACCCAAGTTGACAATGGAAGAGTTGTTCAAGTGGAAATTCAAGGTAAAAATATCAAGGGTGTCATGTCTAATGGAGAAATGTTTAATACTTATGCTCCTGATGATCCAAATTTAATCCAAAAATTAAGTGATAAAGGAGTTAGCATATCTGCGAGTCCATTAGAAGAAAAAATGCCTTCATTATTTGGAGTACTTTTATCGTGGTTTCCAATGTTACTTTTAATTGCAGTTTGGATATTTTTTATGAGACAGATGCAAGGTGGCAAAGGTGGAGCAATGGGTTTTGGAAAATCAAAAGCTAAAATGATGAATGAGTTAAAAGGCAAAGTTACATTTAATGACGTAGCTGGAGTAGAAGAAGCTAAAGAAGAAGTAGAAGAAGTTGTGGAATTTTTAAAAGATCCTAAAAAATTCAGTAGGCTAGGAGGTAAAATACCTCGTGGGTGTCTTTTAGTCGGACCTCCAGGAACAGGTAAAACTTTATTAGCAAGAGCTATAGCAGGTGAAGCTGGAGTTCCATTCTTTACGATATCAGGATCTGACTTTGTAGAGATGTTTGTCGGTGTTGGAGCTTCTAGAGTTCGAGATATGTTTGAACAAGGTAAAAAGCATTCACCATGTATAATATTTATAGATGAAATCGATGCAGTTGGAAGAAGTAGAGGTGCAGGATTAGGTGGTGGTAACGATGAGAGAGAACAAACACTTAATCAGCTACTTGTAGAAATGGATGGTTTCGATACAAATGAGGGTGTGATAATAATCGCAGCCACTAACAGACCAGATGTACTTGATCCAGCTCTACTAAGACCAGGAAGATTTGATAGACAGGTAGTAGTCTCTAACCCAGACTTACTGGGAAGGGAAAAAATATTAAAAGTTCATGCTAAGAAGATATCTATGGCACCCGATGTAAATTTGAGAACAATAGCCAGAGGAACCCCTGGGTTTTCTGGAGCAGATCTTGCAAATTTAGTGAATGAGGCTGCATTATTAGCTGCAAGAAAAAATAAAAGAATTGTTACTTATATGGAATTCGAAGAAGCAAAAGATAAAGTAATGATGGGGTCTGAAAGAAGGTCAATGGTGATGAGTGAGGAGGAGAAAAAACTAACTGCTTATCATGAGGCTGGTCATGCTATCGTTACCATAAATGAAAAGGCAGCTTATCCAATTCACAAAGCAACAATTATTCCAAGAGGCAGAGCATTAGGAATGGTAATGCAATTACCTGAAAGAGATGAGGTATCTCAAACTAGAGAACAACTTCATGCGCAAATGGCCATTGCCATGGGAGGTAGAGTTGCAGAGGAAATTATATTTGGAGATGACAAAGTAACAACTGGAGCAGCAAGTGATATAGAACAGGCAACAAAAAGAGCAAGAGCTATGGTCATGAGAGCAGGACTAAGTAAAGAGCTTGGTCCAGTTGCTTATGGCGAAAATGAGGAAGAAGTTTTTCTTGGAAGATCGGTTGCAAGACAACAAAATATGTCTGAAGAAACTGCAAGAAAAGTAGATACTGAGATAAGAAAATTTGTTGATCAAGGTTATGATAGAGCAAAAAAAGTTTTGACTGATAAAATTGATGATCTACACAAATTGGCTAAGGCGTTACTTACATATGAAACATTGTCGGGTAAAGAAATTGAAGATCTAGTAAATAAAAATATATATCCTAAAAATAAAGAGGATTTAAAAGTAGAGGAAGATGACCAAAGTTCTGCTTTAGGTTCAATGGGGTTGAAACCAAAGATTGTTCATTAAAATTTAATGCAAAAATATTACACAAGAGCGTGTAATTTTTATTATAACAATTTATCTAAAGAAAACGTTAAAAAAAGAATCTCCCTCCCAGTTGGTGGTAATAAATCATTTTCATTTGATACTATTGAGATCATCACGAGAACTAATAAAAGAAAAATAAATATTAAAAGTATTGATAATCTTCCATTAAAAATTAAAAAAAAAGTCTTAATTGATTTAAATAATATATCTAAGTCTAAAAAAATTCCAAAATTAAAATTTAATAATTTGCCAATACTAATGGGCGTTTTAAATACTACACCAGATAGTTTTTCTGATGGTGGAAAATTTAATAAAAAAATTGCTGCAAGAAAACAGATTAATAAATTAATAGTTGATGGAGCCACAATAATTGATATAGGGGGTGAGTCTACAAGACCAGGATCTAAAGAGACTCCCCAAAATGAAGAGTGGCTAAGAGTAAAGAAAGCTATGAGTTATATAAAATCCAAAAAAATTTTTGTTTCTTTAGATACTAGAAAAAGTTTTGTAATGAAAAAAGCTACAAAATACAAACTAGACCTAATTAATGATGTATCTGGCTTAAGTTACGATAAAGAGACTATTAATTTTCTAAAAAATAGTAAATTACCATTTGTTCTGCACCATATGAAAGGTACAACAGAAACTATGCAAAAAAATCCAAGTTATAAAAATGTTTTATTGGATATATATGATTATTTTGAAAATAAGTTGAAATTAATTAGAAAAAAAGGAATTAAACATAATCACATTATTCTAGATCCTGGAATAGGATTTGGAAAAAATATGAAACATAATATTACCCTAATCAATAATATTTCTATTTTTCATTCTTTAGGATTGCCAGTAATGTTAGGAATTTCAAGAAAGAGATTTATAAAAGATATATCTCTTAAAAATGATAGTAAACAAAGAATAGGTGGGACTGTGTCTTCAAGTATTTTTGGTATGTTACAAGGAGTTCAAATACTTAGAGTTCATGATGTCAATGAAGTGAATCAAGGAATAAAAGTCTTTAAAAAACTATATTTTATTTAATGATAAAAAAATATTTTGGAACGGATGGAATAAGAGGAATTGTTAATGGAGATAAAATAAATGGTGACATGTTTTTCAAGTTTGGTTTAGCTGCTGGTACATATTTTAAAAATCAAAAAAAAACAAAACAGATAGCAATAATTGCAAAAGATACGAGGTTATCAGGATATACACTTGAGCCAGCTTTAGTATCTGGCTTAACATCTGCTGGAATGCATGTATTCACTTTTGGACCATTACCAACAAATGGCTTAGCAATGCTAACAAAAAAAATGAAATCTAATATGGGAATAATGATTACCGCATCTCACAATCTATATAATGATAACGGTTTAAAATTATTTGGACCAGACGGACTAAAATTATCTGATAAAATAGAAAAAAAAATTGAAAAATTAATTGACTCCAAAATATCAAAAAAATTATCAAATCCTAAAATACTAGGCAGAGTGAAAAGATTGGAAGATGGTTCAGAAAAATATATCGAAATATTAAAAAAAAATTTTCCCAAACAATTTAATTTAAGAGGTTGTAGAATCACCATAGATTGTGCTAATGGAGCTGCCTATAAAGTTGGACCTCAATTACTCAGATCATTAGGCGCCATAGTTCATGAAATTGGAACGTCTCCTAATGGATTTAACATTAATAATAAATGTGGATCTACATTTCCAAACAAAATTAAATATCATACAAAAAAAAATAAATCACATATTGGAATTTCTTTGGATGGAGATGCAGATAGAATTATAGTTTGTGATGAAAAGGGTAATATTATCGATGGAGACAAAATAATAGCAATGCTTGCTGAAAGATGGAAAAGAAAAAAAATTTTAAAAGGTGGAGTTGTTGGTACCTTAATGTCAAACTATGGATTAGAAAAATATTTTTCTAAAAATAAGATAAAGTTTATAAGATCAAAAGTTGGTGATAGGTATGTAAAAGAAGCAATGCAAAAAAGTAAATTTAATTTAGGAGGAGAGCAATCTGGCCATATTATCCTTGGCAAATTTGCGACTACAGGTGACGGTTTATTGGTAGCATTAGAAATTCTCTTTTCTATGAGGAAAGGCAAAAAGGCGAGTGAAATATTCAAAAATTTTACACCTACTCCTCAATTGTTAGAAAATGTTAAAGTAAAAGATAAATCAATAATTAATAATCCCAAGTGCAAAAATGCAATTAAAAAAGCAAATAGTTTAATTAAAGGAAAAGGCAGAATGTTAGTAAGAAAGTCTGGAACAGAACCAGTAGTGAGAATCATGTGTGAAACTGTGGATAAAACTATGCTTTTAAAATGTATTAATATTGTAAAAAAATCAATTATCTAACTTGAAAATAAAATCTAAAATTTTAATTATTGCTGGTTCAGACTCTTCTGGCGGCGCAGGCATACAAGCAGACATAAAAACTGTCACATCGCTTGGTTCATATGCTATGACAGCTATTACTGCTATAACATCTCAAAATACAACAGGCGTTAAATCAATTATTCCAGTAAATAGTAAGGAAATTTCCAATCAAATTGAATTTACAGCTAGAGACATAAAACCAGATGCTGTTAAAATAGGAATGCTTCATTCAAAAGAAGTAATACGCTCAGTAATAAAATCTTTAAAAAAAATAAAAGCAAAAAAAATAATTTTAGATCCTGTTATGGTAGCAAAGGGAGGAAAAAAATTAATCAATGAACCAGCTATTAAAATTTTAAAAAATCAACTTTTATCTAAGGCAGATTTAATTACACCAAATATACCTGAGGCTGAAGTTTTAACCAATTCGAAGATATCATCCATCAATGACGTAATTTCAGCAGGTAACCATCTGATTGAATTAGGTGCAAGTAATGTCCTAATTAAAGGAGGTCATTTGAATTATAAAAATATTCAAGACGTATTTATTAATAAAAAAGAAATCACAATCTTTAAAAATAAGAAAATAAATACAAAAAATAGTCATGGTACGGGCTGCACTCTTTCTAGCGCAATAACTACCTACTTTTCATGTGGAAAAACTTTAAAGAAATCTTGTGAAATGGCAATTAAATATGTAAATCATTCATTAAGAACCCAACCAAACTTAGGGAAAGGTCACGGTCCTGTAAACCATTTAAATAGTATACAGGTTAAAAAAATTTTTAGATGAAAAATGTAGTTGTAGTTGGTTCGCAATGGGGAGATGAAGGAAAAGGTAAAATTGTTGATTGGCTCTCAAGCGAAGCAGATGTAATAATAAGATTTCAAGGTGGACATAATGCTGGCCATACTCTTGTTATAGATGGTGTAGTTTATAAATTAAGACTGTTGCCATCAGGAATAGTTAGAAAAAATAAAATATCTATAATAGGAAACGGAGTAGTGGTTGATCCCTGGGCACTATTAGAAGAAATTGATGAAATTAAATCTAAAAATGTTGAAGTCAGTTCTAAAAATTTAATTTTGTCTGAAGCAGCCACTCTTATCTTACCATTTCATAAAGAAATGGATGAGATAAGAGAAGATGCAGCAGGTAAATCAAAAATCGGGACTACCAGAAGAGGAATTGGTCCAGCATATGAAGATAAGATTGGTAGGAGGTCAATAAGAGTAATGGATCTTGCATCAGAATATAATTTGGATAAAAGATTAGACGTAGTATTAAGTCATCACAATTCTATAAGAAAAGGTCTAGGAAAATCTGAATTTAAAAAAGAGCAATTGAAAAAAGATTTATTAAATATTGCGCCACAAATACTGAAATTTTCACAGCCAGTATGGAAAAAAATTGATGAATTTAAATCTGAAAATAAAAAAATATTATTTGAAGGTGCTCAAGGAGTTCTTTTAGACGTTGATCATGGTACTTACCCATTTGTAACCTCTTCTAATACTGTCGCCTCGTCTGCAGCTACTGGTTCTGGCTGTGGTATTAACTCTATTAATTATGTTTTAGGAATTACAAAAGCATATACTACAAGAGTCGGAGAAGGTCCTTTTCCAACAGAGCTAACAGATGAGATAGGCGGCATACTTGGAACAAGAGGAAAAGAATTTGGAACTGTCACTAGTCGAAAGCGAAGATGTGGTTGGTTTGATGGAGTACTTGTAAGACAAACTCTTAAAATTTCAGGAATAGACGGTATTGCACTAACCAAACTAGATGTGCTAGATGAATTAGATGAAATTAAAATTTGCATTGCTTACGAGATAAATGGTAAAAAATTTGATTACCTACCTGCCTCTGTTGATGATCAATTTATGGCCAAACCAATATATAAAACATTTAAGGGTTGGAAATCTTCAACAGTGGGTATAAAAAAATTTAAAGATTTACCAGAAAATGCAAAAATTTATATAAAAGAACTAGAAAATTTTGTTCAGACTAGAATTTCAAGTATTTCCACTAGTCCAGAGAGAAATGATACAATCTTAATTCAAGATCCTTTTAATCTCTAATTCGCTGGTAATAAGTTTTTTGATTTAGCTGAATTAAGCATATGCTTTTGTAGTTTTTCAAAAGCTTTATTTTCTATTTGTCTTACTCTTTCTCTGCTTATTTTATATTTTTTGCTTAGATCATCCAAAGTTATAGGTTTATCTGTTAATCTTCTTGAATATAAAATTTCTTTTTCTCTATCATTCAATACCTTAATTGAGTCTTGAAGAAGATCTTTTCTTTGTTCCATTTCATCATTTTGAGCAATTTTCAATTCATGATCCATTTCATTATCAACCACCCAGTCTTGCCATTCATCCCCATCCTCACCTATTGGAGCATTTAAAGATTGCTCTCTACCTGAAAGTCTTCTATTCATAGAAACTACCTCGCTCTCACTTACAGAAAGCTTCTTAGCTATATCTTGAACGTGTTCTTTTTTTAAATCTCCCTCTGACCTAGGTGCTATTTGGTTTTTGATTTTTTTTAAATTAAAAAAAAGTTTTTTTTGTGCAGTAGTTGTCCCTATTTTAACTAAACTCCATGATCTTAATATATATTCTTGTATTGAAGCTTTTATCCACCACATTGCATAAGTTGCAAGTCTAAAACCTTTTTCTGGCTCAAATTTTTTCACTGCCTGCATTAGTCCCACATTACCTTCAGATATCATCTCGTTAAGAGGCAAGCCATAACCTTTGTAGCCCATTGCTATCTTTGCAACTAGTCTCAAATGGCTAGTGACGAGTTTTTCTGCTGATTTTATATTTCCAGTTGATTGCCAATTTTTGGCTAACATATATTCTTCTTCAGCAGCAAGCATTGGAAATTTTTTTATCTGAGCAAGATAAGCAGCTAATCCACCTTCATTAGAAAGTGTTGGTAAGTTGTATGTATTTTTATTCATTCGAAGTATTTATTTAATAAATAAATAAATTTTTACAATCCTTTTATTTCTTGATTTTTCTTAGTTTTTTTAAAATCTCTTCTAAATCTAATGGTAATTTTGATGTAAATTCAAGTCTTTCATTATTTTTAGGATGATTAAAGCCGATAGACTTTGCATGCAAAAATTGTCTATTAAGTGATGTTATTCTCTCTTGAAGTTTAATATCAATGTTAACAAATGTTTTAAATTTTTTTTTATATTTTTTATCACCTAAAATATTATTACCTTTGTACGACAAATGAACTCTTATTTGGTGTGTTCTTCCTGTTTCTAGTTTACATTCAACAAGACTAAATGTTGGAATTTTTTCATCCTCAAATATTTCTAAAGTTTTATATTTTGTTACGGCACTTTTGCCTTTCTTGGATGAAACTTCCATCATTTGTCTATTTTTCGAACTTCGAGTGATAAACGTCTCTATTTGTCCATTTTGAGGTCTTATTTTACCCCAAACTAAAGCTTGGTAAACTCTTGTAATAGAATGATCTGAAAATTGTTTTGACAAATTCTCATGTGAAATATTATTTTTAGCAATAACTACTAATCCAGATGTATCTTTATCTATTCTGTGTACAATTCCAGGCCTCATTTCATTTCCAATATTCGATAAATTTTTACTATCATAATTTATTAATGCATTTACAATTGTGTTGTCATAATTTCCTGGTCCAGGATGCATAGAAATTCCAGCAGATTTGTTGATAACTATTAAATCACTATCTTCGTAAATAATATCAAGAGGATATTTAAATGGTTTAAGAGACTCTTTTTTAGGTTCTGAAATCTCAAAATAAATTTCATCATTCCATTTAATTTTTTTAGATGGGTCAGTAACAATGATATTATTTATTTTTAATTTCCTTTCTAAAATTAAACTTTTTACTCTTGATCTGCTTAATTTATTATCTTGATTAGATAATAGAATATCTATTCTTGTATTATTTTCTTTATTTTTGACTTTAATATTTATATTACTTTTCATATTGATATAATTATACAATATGCGCTTGTAGCTCAACTGGATAGAGCGCCAGATTTCGGCTCTGGAGGTTCAGGGTTCGACTCCTTGCGGGCGCACCATTATTCACCCATATTAATCAAAGTCCCCTTGTTTTTTGCAGCATTGAAAGAATAATAAAATAAAGCAATTGAAATAGAAAAATAAAAAGCATTCCATATAAATGCATAGTATACATTTTCTATATTAACTGTTTGATTAATCAAAATATTTCTTGCTTCCTCAAATATGTAAACTAATGGCAAAACATATGCTATTTTTTGAAATATTTCTGGAAGAGTTTCTATTGGATAATAAATACACCCAAAGGGTGCAAGTAAAAACATTGTTGACCATGCTATATTTTCAAACGATGGACCAAATCTAAGCAAACCTGAGGAAACTAAAATTCCAAGTGTAATTCCAAAAATATAAAGACTTAAAAAAAGAAAAAATAAAAATATTCCTAAATCTAAAATTGAAATTCCAAATAATGGAGAAGTGAGTAAAATTGCTGGAACTAGACCAATTAATGATCTAATTAATGCAGTTATCACAAGTGAAGTTAAAATCTCACCAATTCTCATTGGTGCAATGAAAAGATTAGTAAAATTTCTACTCCAAATTTCTTCTAAAAAAAGCATATTAAAACCAATACTTGTTCTAAACAAAAAATCATAAAGTATTGCACAAGTTAGAATTACACCAACTGCATTATTGTAATAAGTTGTATGTGTAGCAAAAAAATTAGATATAAATCCCCATAATGTAATTTGAATAGATGGCCAGTAAACTAAATCTAATATTCTAGGAAATGATCTGGTGATTAGATAAAAATGCCTCAAAAATAAGCCGTATATTCTAGTTAAACTCACTTTTACTCCTTGATAATTTTAAAAAAACTTCTTCTAAATTTGCTCTTCCATGTTTTTTAATCAAATCTTCAGGCTTGCCTTGATCAATTATTTCTCCACTTTTCATCATTAGCACAGATTTACACAAACGTGTGACTTCATTCATATTGTGAGAAGCTAAAAGTATCGAAATTTTTTTTTCTTTTTTATACTCTTCTAAAAATGTTCTAACAAAATCTCCTACTTCCGGGTCTAAAGAAGCAGTAGGCTCGTCAAGGAGTAGAACTTTTGGTTCATTAATCAGGGCTTTTGCTAAACTTACTCTATTTTTTTGACCTGATGAAAGCTCTCCAGTAATACTGTTTAATAATTCTCCTATTCTGAGTTTTTCTGATAAATACTCAATTCGTTCCTTAATATTTTGAACTTTATAAAGTTTAGAGTAAACATATAGGTTTTGTTTTACAGTAAGTTTTTTAGGCAGTTCAATATAAGGGGATATAAAATTAATCATTTCAAGAATTTCAATTCTATTTTCTTCAAGTTTAAGATTATTGATAAATATTTGACCACTTGTAGGCTTAAGTAAGCCTAGCAACATTCCAATAGTTGTTGTTTTTCCAGATCCATTGGGACCGAGCAAACCTAAAATTTCATCTTCTTCAACATTAAATGATATATCTTTTACAGCTTCTTTTTTTCCATAATTTTTTTTTATGTTTTTAACTTCAATTAAATTTTTCATTTTTTTGATGCTCTTAAAATTCTATCATTAATTGCTTCACCAATATTCTTATTCGGTATTTTTTCAATAGCAATTTTTTTGTACCCATATTTTTTTATTAATCTTAAAGTCCTATATAAATTTTTTGCAGCTTCTCTTAAATTACCTGTCTTACTTATATAAAAATAGTTTTTGTCTGATTTTTTTCTTTTATTTATCAAGATATAAGCTTCATTTTGATAATTTTTTTTGGCATTTAGTCTCACAGGTATTCCAGGTGAATAATGCAATTTGCTAGTACCAGGAACTTTTATTTTAATCTTTTTTTTGTTCTTATTTTTGAATTGATTAATTAGTTTATAGATTAATTTGCTATTTATTCCCCCTAATCTTAAGATATGAGGTTTGCCAATAAGACTTATAATCGTAGACTCTAAACCTATTTTTGAAGAACCACCATCTAAAATAAACTTTAATTTAGGACCAAATTCATCAACTACATCCTGTTTTGAAACAGGACTTATACTTGTTGAAATATTTGCACTAGGTGCTGCAAGTGGATAATTAATTTTTTTTAATAGTTTTTTAGTTAAAGGATGGCTTGGAAATCTTACTGCTATTGAGTTTGAATTATTTGTAATAATTTTAGAAATTCTACTTGTCTTTTTTAATTTTAAAACGAATGATAATGGTCCTGGGCAAAATTTTTTATAAAGCCTTTTAAAAGTATTATCAATTTCACAATCTTTTTTTAAATCTTTAAGATTATAATAATGAGCAATTAATGGATTGTTGCTTGGTCGTTTTTTTAATTTATATACTCTAGTTACTGCCTTATCCGAATACGCATTGCCTGCAAGTCCATAGACTGTCTCGGTTGGAATCGCTATACATTCATTATTATTTAAGTATTTTATTGCTTTTTTAATATTTGAATCATTCTTTTTCATATAATATTACCAACTAATATATGAATGAAAAAAATTTGCCAGATGATATTGCGTCAAAATCTTTAAATGAGCTTACTGATTTAGCTGACGAAATTATTAAAAATTTAGAAAATGAAAATAATCTAGAAAATATGTCTGATGACTATGCAAATTTATTAAAAATTAATAGATTGATAGAAAAAAAATTTCAAAAAAATTTAAAGGAAATATCAGATAAATCAAATTTAAAAATTAAAAATATAAAATCGAATAAAAATGCAAAAAAAATTAAATAAAATAGTTAATATAACTAACAACTACCTTTATAAATATTTTTCTAAACAAAAAAAAACTGAACTTATAAAACCAATTCTTTATGGACTTTTACCTGGAGGCAAAAAAATAAGATCAAAAATACTCTTTGATATTGGCTACATATTTAAAGTAGATAAAAAAAAAATCTTGCAAGTTGCAGCAGCAGTTGAATGTATACATGCTTATTCATTAATACACGATGATTTACCTTGTATGGATAATGACAATTTAAGAAGAGGAAAATTGACAACACACAAAAAATTTAATGAATCAACAGCGATACTTGCAGGGAATTCTTTACTTACAATTGCATTTCAAATTCTAAGCGAAAAAAGATTAAATTTAGATAATCAAAAAAAAATAGAATTAATAAACTTACTCTCCGAAAGCTCGGGACATACAGGAATTGCTGGAGGGCAATTTTTAGACTTAAGTTATGAGAAAATTAAAAAAACCAAAAAACAAATTATAGATATGCAAATTAAAAAGACTGGAAAGCTCTTTAGTTTCTGTTGTGTTGCTCCCATTATAATGTCAGGCAAAACAAAATATCGAAATAAGTTTAATAAAATAGGTAACGAAATTGGATTATTATTTCAAATTGCTGATGACTTGATAGATTTAAGAGGTAAAACTTCTAGAGTAGGAAAAAAAACCAAAAAAGATTTAAAAATGGGAAAAGCTACTTTAATAAGTTTACTAGGCACTGATAATACTGTTAGATATGCAGATAACTTAAAATTAAAAATTTTTAAAAATTTGAAAATTTTTGGAAGAAAAGGCGATGATTTTAGAGAAACAATAAATTATATTTTAAATCGAACAAAGTGAGCAATAATTATAAATTTCTAAATAACATAAATTTTCCTGATGATGTGAGAAAACTCTCTCAATCTGAAATTAAAATTTTAGCAGATGAAGTTCGACAAGAATTAATTGAAGTTGTTTCTGAAACTGGGGGACATTTAGGCGCTGGTCTAGGTGTAGTAGAGTTAACTGTTGTCTTACACTATATATTTAATACTCCACATGATAAATTAATTTGGGATGTTGGGCATCAAACTTATCCACATAAAATATTGACCGGTAGAAAGAATAAAATAAGAACTCTCAGAAAAGGAAATGGATTATCAGGTTTTACAAAAAGGTCCGAAAGCGAGTATGATCCATTTGGTGCTGCTCATAGTTCAACTTCTATTTCATCTGCGTTAGGAATAGCAGTAGCTAATAAATTATCAAACAAATCAGGAAATGTAATTGCAGTCATAGGTGATGGAGCAATAAGTGCTGGTATGGCTTATGAGGCGATGAACAATGCAGGTGAAAACAAAACAAAGATGATTGTTGTTTTAAATGACAATGATATGTCAATTGCCAAACCTGTTGGTGCTATGAGAAAATATCTTGCAAAAATTTTATCTGGTAAAATTTACTTTAGTTTCAGAGAGACATTAAAATTAATTATATCTGCTTTTTCAAAAAGATTTAAAAATAAAGCAGGAAAAGCAGAAGATTTTTTAAGATCTGCGGTCACTGGTGGAACATTATTCAATTCTATGGGATTTTACTATATTGGACCAATAGATGGCCATGACATCGATACAATGGTTTCAGTATTTAATAATGCAAAAGATATTAATTATGATGGACCAATTTTAATCCATGTTAAAACTAAAAAAGGAAAAGGTTATTCGTTTGCTGAAAAATCAGAAGATAAATTTCATGGTGTTTCAAAATTTAATGTAAAAACAGGAGAACAAGAAAAGTCTAAATCCAATACTCCTTCTTATACAAAAGTGTTCGCCAATTCTTTAATCAAACATGCAGAAAAAGATAGCAAGGTTGTTGGCATAACTGCTGCTATGCCATCAGGAACAGGAATGGATTTGTTTGGAAAAAAATTTCCAGAAAGAATGTTTGATGTTGGGATAGCTGAGCAACATGCGGTTACTTTTGCTGCTGGTATGGCTACCGAAGGCTATAAACCTTATGCTGCAATATACTCAACATTTCTTCAAAGAGCTTACGACCAGGTTGTTCACGATGTTGCTATACAATCTTTGCCCGTTAGATTTGCAATTGACAGAGCTGGTTTAGTTGGTGCTGACGGCCCAACACATGCTGGATCTTTTGATATTACATACCTATCAACATTGCCAAATTTTGTAGTAATGGCTGCAAGTGATGAAGCTGAACTTGTAAGAATGATAAATACATCAATGGATATAAATGATAGACCAACAGCTTTTAGATATCCAAGAGGCAATGGTGTGGGAGTCCAATTACCTGAAATAACTGAGAAAGTTGAGTTGGGCAAAGCAAAAATAATTAAAGAAGGAAAAAAAGTTGCAATTTTAAATTTTGGAGCAAGATTACAGGAGTGTATTTTAGCCTCCAAAAATTTAACAAAAAAAGGAATAGATATCTCCATTATTGATGCAAGATTTGCAAAACCGTTAGATGAAAACCTAATATGGCAAATTGCTACGGAACATGAAGTTCTGATTACTATAGAAGAAGGTTCTATCGGGGGATTTGGATCTCACGTGAGCCAATTTTTAAGTGAAAAAAATTTATTAGACAGTAATCTTAAATTTAGATCAATGATATTACCTGATAGATTTATTGATCATGATAAACCAGAACTAATGTATAAGTTTGCTAATTTGGACTCTATTGGCATTGAAAATAAAATTTTAGATACTTTAAATTCAAAAGTTTTAATTAAAAAATCTAATTAAATTTTATTTTGTGCTGTATTCATTAAGTAGTGATCAAGAATTACACAATGCATCATCGCCTCTCCAATTGGAACCGCTCTAATTCCAACACACGGGTCGTGTCTTCCTTTTACAGATATTGTCGTACTCTTCCCAAATCTGTCGATTGTTTTCCTCGATGACAAAATAGATGATGTTGGTTTTACTGCAAATGAAACATTTATTTCTTGTCCAGTAGATATTCCTCCAAGAATTCCTCCTGCATTATTTGATTTGAAACTAGTTTTACCTCTCTTTTTCAAAATTTCATCAGAGTTTTCCTCACCAGTTAACATTGCCGAATTCATTCCTGATCCAATATTTACACCCTTTACAGCATTTATGCTCATCATTGCTGCTGCAAGATCCATATCTAATTTTGAGTATATTGGTGCTCCAAGTCCCAAAGGAACTCCTCTTGCTCTAATCTCAATAATTGCCCCACAAGACGAACCAGCTTTTCTTATTCCAAGTAAATATTTTTCCCAAAGTTTAATCACAGTTTTATCAGGACAAAAAAATGGGTTACTAGAAATTGTTTTATCTTTCCATTTCTTTAAGTCGCATCCTAATATTCCTAATTGTGTAACAGCACCAACGGCTTGATACTTCTTACCAATTTTATTTTTCAAAACAACTTTTGCAATAGCACCCGCCGCAACTCTAGCAGCAGTCTCACGGGCAGATTGTCTACCACCACCTCTGTAATCCCGGATTCCATATTTCTTAAAATAGGTATAATCTGCATGTCCTGGCCTAAATTTATTCTTTATTGTCTCGTAATCTCTAGATCTCATATCTTTGTTAAAAATAATAAGAGAAATTGGAGTTCCAGTTGTTCTACCCTCAAAAACCCCAGATAAAATATTAATTTTATCATCTTCTTTTCTCTGAGTTGTAAATTTAGATTGTCCTGGTTTTCTTTTATTAAGTTCTTTTTGTATATCGCTGTCTTTTATCGGGATATTTGGAGGGCAACCGTCAACAACGCATCCAATAGCTGGACCATGTGACTCCCCCCAGGTCGTAAATCGAAATAACTTTCCAAAAGTATTAAATGACATTATTTTAATATATAAATTATTTTTTTTAATTTATGAACGAAAAAAACTCACTTGGACTAAATCTTTGCTTTAAAGATCATAATAACCCAATAAAACTTTTTGAAGAATGGTTTAATAAGGCAAAAAAAACTGAAATTAATGATCCAAACGCATTTGCAGTTGGAACTGTAAACAAAAATGGGTTTCCAACAGTTAGAATGGTGCTTCTTAAAGATTTTAATAAAAATGGATTTGTTTTCTATACAAATCTTAATAGTGATAAAAGTAAGGCTATCAAAAATTCCTCAAAAATTTCTATGTGCTTCCATTGGAAAAGTTTACAAAGACAAATTAGAATAATTGGTATTGCTACCAAGGTAACAAAAAAAGAAGCTGATGCTTATTATAATTCAAGAGCCTATGGAAGCAGAATTGGCGCTTGGGCCTCAAAGCAAAGTTCTATTTTAAAAAAAAGACAGGATTTATATAAGTCCATTGAGGAATTTAAGAAAAAATTCCCTAACAAAAATAAGATACCACGACCTGAATATTGGTCTGGCTGGAGAATCAAACCTAAAGAAATTGAATTTTGGTTAGATGGACAGAATCGAATTCATGAAAGATTAAAATACATTAAAAAAAAAAACTGGAAAAAAGTATTATTAAGTCCCTAAAAATTTCTTTCAATACTAAAAGATGTTAGGTTTTTTAATATATTTTTTTCATCAGACTCTTCAAATACACTCAAAGAATTAGAGGCTAAATTTATATAATGTTCTGCTTTTCTATAGCACTCATTAATAATGTTATTTTTTTTTATTAGATCTAGCACATATTCCAAATTTTTCTTTTCACGAATGTCTTTTTCAAAAAAAGATTTTAATTTTTCTTTTTCAAACTTATCAACTTTTTGATAAAGTAAAATTATTGGCAAAGTCACTTTACCCTCGTAAAAGTCATTACCAATATTTTTTCCAAATAATTTTAATTCAGAATTGTAGTCTAATGTGTCATCTGCTATTTGAAATGTAAGGCCTAAGTTTTTTCCATAAAATTCTAATGCATTTTTATATTTTAAATCTTTTTCAGCAATTATTGCTCCAACTTTAGTTGCTGCTGCAAACAAAGATGCAGTTTTTGATGAAATAATATTTAGATATGTTTCTTCTAAAATATCTATTTCTTTATTGTGTTGTAATTGCAGAACTTCACCTTGTGCAATTTCAGATGATGTGGTTGCTAAAAGTTTTAGTAGTTCTAAATTCCCGTCCTCTACCATCATTTCAAAACATTTACTAAGTAAATAATCACCTACCAAAATAGACGAATGATTACCCCAGACTGTGTTCAGTGTTTTTTTTCCTCTTCTAATATCAGCACTATCTATTACATCGTCATGCATTAAGGTTGCTGCATGTATAAGTTCTACACATGCTGCAAGATTTACATCTCTTAATCCTTTTTGATATTCACATATTTTGGCACTTTGTAAGGTCAAAAGTGCTCTTAGTCTTTTACCACCAGTTTTTAAATGATACTTGGTCATCTTTTGAACCAAGTCAACCTTACTTGCTAGTCTAGAATTAATTTTTTCTTCAACTAGAATCAGTTTATCATCAACAGAATTTTTTAAATCCTCATATGAATTATTAATTTGTTTTTTTAGCTGTATAACAGTTCCCATATTTTAAAACTATTATATCCAATTTATTAATATACTTATCAATTGACGCACCTTATTCTTTAATTATAACTAGGGTTTATAATATATTAAAAAAATTTATAACAATTCTAATGTTCTCAATTTTTAAAAAAAAAAAGATAATAAGTCATCTTAGATTGTCAGGAGTTATAGGAAATGTTGGAAGGTTCAGACAAGGAATAGAATATTCAAGTGAGGAAGAAATAATAAAAAAGGCTTTTTCAGTAAAGAAAGCCTCAGCCGTTGCAATCACAGTCAATTCACCGGGTGGATCTCCAGTACAGTCACATTTAATTTACAAACTAATAAAAGAGCAATCTAAGAAAACAAAAAAAAAAGTCATTGTTTTTGCTGAAGATGTAGCGGCTTCTGGTGGATATCTTATTTCATGCGCAGGGGATGAAATTTATGCTAACTCAAGTTCAATCATAGGATCTATCGGAGTTATTTCTGCATCATTTGGTTTTAAAAATTTAATTGAAAAAATTGGGATTGAAAGAAGAGTTTACACTGCAGGAAAAAATAAAAGCACTTTAGATCCTTTTTTGGATGAAAAAGAAGAAGATATTAATCGTTTGAAAAATATTCAATTAGAAATACATCAAGATTTTATAGATGTTGTTGAAGAAAGTAGAAAAGAAAAACTAAACAAAAACTCTGGTATTGAACTTTTCTCTGGGGAATTTTGGGCAGGAAAAAAAGCAAAAGAATTAGGACTCATCGATGGATTAGGAAATGCAGAGCAAATATTAAGAGAGAAATATGGTGAAGAAGTAGAAATCAAGAAATTTGGAAAAAGTAAAGGATGGTTATCAAAAAAGCTATCATCTTCTGAAAATTATACTGATAAAGTAATTAGTTTATTAGAAGAAAGATCAATCTGGCAGAGGTATGGTCTCTAAAATAAAAAAAAAAACTTTAACTTTTCAAGATACAATCTTTAACTTACAAAAGTACTGGTCTAAAAAAGGTTGTGTAATATTACAACCGTACGATCTAGAAGTAGGTGCTGGGACATTCCATCCAGCAACCACCTTAAGATCGCTTGGCCCAAAACCATGGAAAACTGCATATGTTCAACCATCACGCCGCCCGACTGATGGAAGATATGGTGACAACCCTAATAGATTGCAACATTACTATCAATTCCAAGTTTTAATTAAACCTTCACCAAAAGAAATAAAAAAGATGTATTTAAATAGCTTGTCATCAATAGGTATTAATCATGAGGAACATGATATAAGGTTTGTTGAAGATGACTGGGAAAGCCCTACATTAGGAGCGGCAGGTCTTGGATGGGAAGTTTGGTGTGATGGTATGGAAGTTACACAATTTACCTATTTCCAACAAATGGCTGGAGTTGAATGTAAACCTGTATCTGTTGAAATTACATATGGATTAGAGAGATTATGCATGTTTATTCAAAACAAAAAAAGTGTTTTTGACTTAATTTGGAATGATGAAGGAATTACTTACAAAGATGTTTTTCATCAGTCAGAGAAAGAATTTTCAGCATATAATTTTGAATATGCCAATACTGATAATTTATTTAAAATATTTGAAATGCTTGAAGAAGAAACAAAATTATTAGTTGAAAAAAAGATTTCTCTTCCAGCTTATGATCAATGTTTAAAATGTAGTCATGTCTTCAATATTTTAGATGCAAGAGGGGTGATTAGTGTAGCACAAAGGGCTGAATATATTGCAAGAATAAGGGAACTAACTAAATTAATTGGGAAAGTTTGGATTGAAAGCCAAAGTTAATGTCAGAATTATTTGTAGAGCTATTTAGTGAGGAAATTCCTGCAAGGCTTCAAATAAACGCAAGGAATGAATTAACAAAAAATATTAAAAATTTTTTTATTGATAACCAAATCAAATTCAATGAAAATTTCAATGTTTATTCAACACCAAATAGATTAGTTCTACATGTTGATAAAATCCCTAATGAAATCAAATTAAGCTCAGAGGAAATTAAAGGCCCAAATGTTAATGCTCCTGAAAAAGCATTAGAGGGATTTATTAGATCAAACAATACAACACTAGAAAAAATCTTTAAAAAAAGTACTGAGAAAGGTGAATTTTATTTTTTTAATAAAGAGTCTCAAAAAATAAAGGTTTCAGATTTACTAGAAAAAAATTTAAGCGAAATCTTAAAAAAGATTACTTGGAATAAATCAATGAAATGGGCAAATTATGATCTTTATTGGGGAAGACCTCTAAAATCTATTTTAGCAATATTTAATAAAAAACCCCTAAATTTTGATTTTAACCACATAAATAGCTCCAACAAAACTTTTATAGATAAATCACTAGAAGAAGGTATGAAAATTTTTAATGACTTTCATTCGTATTTAAAATTTTTTAAACAAAAAGGTATTTTAATTGATCAAGATTTAAGAAAAAAAATAATACAGAATAAGATTAATGAAATAATTAATAAAAAAAATTTAAAGATCGAACAGAATGATAGGCTTATAGATGAAATAGTAAATATAGTTGAAAAGCCAGCGGTAATTGTTTGTGATTTTGACAAAAAATTTTTAAATATACCAAGTGAAATATTGATTACGACTATGCAGAGTCATCAAAAATATTTACCAACTTTTGATAAAAAAAATAATCTTACAAATAATTTTTTTGTAGTTTCAGATATAAAAGACACTAAAGGATTTGTTAAATTAGGAAATGAGAGGGTGATTGAAGCAAGATTAAGCGATGCAGAGTTTTTTTGGGAAAAAAATAAAACCCAAAATTTAGTTAAACAAGTAGATAAATTAAAAAATATAAATTATTTTAAAGGTTTAGGGTCTTACTTTGACAAAATTCAGCGCATGAGAAAGTTGTCATCATTAATTTCTGATGATTTTTTAATTAGTAAAGATAAAATTGAAATAGCTTCATCAATTTGCAAAGTTGATTTAATGTCTGATCTTGTTGGAGAGTTTCCAGAACTCCAAGGCATTGTTGGAGGTCATTTTGCAAGGTTTCAAGGGTTTGATAAAGAAGTTTGTCTTGCTGTATCTGAACAATATTTGCCTAACGGGATGGAAAGCAAATTACCAAAAAAAATGTATAGTGTTGCTTTATCTCTAAGTGATAAAATAGATTCACTAGTAGGTTTTTTTGGAATTAATCTGAAACCTACTAGTTCAAAAGACCCATTTGCCATAAGAAGAATGGCTATAAGTCTTGTCAGATTAATTGTTGAAAATGAGATAAAAATAAAACTAAAAGATTTAATTGTTTACACCTGTTCAATATATAGAGATCAGGGCTATGAATTTGATATTAAGAAGATACAAAACGAATTAAGTGATTTTATAATTGAAAGATTAAAAAATTATTTAAAAGAAAAAAAAATAAGACAAGATATAATTGAAAGCTCAACATTTTTGCTTGGACTAGATGATATATTAAAGGCTTATAAAAAATCTTTATGTTTAAATAAAAATATTAAAAAAGAAATCGGTTTTGAAACTATTGCAGCATACAAAAGATCTTCAAATATACTAAATACTGAGGAAAAAATGTCTACCGAATCCCTTGGTTTTGCAGATCCAGGTTTATTTAAAAATGATTATGAGAAAAAATTATATAAAAAAATAAATGATATAAGAAAATATTTTTTGAGTATTGGAAAAGACGAAAATTACGAGGAGAGTTTAAAAATTTTATCAAGTATTAAGAACGAGGTAAACGATTTTTTTGATAATGTTATTGTTAATGATGAAGATATAATAATTAAAAAAAATAGATTAGAATTATTAAATATGTTGTGTAAAACTTTTGATAACTATTTTAATTTTTCAAAAATAGAAGCCTAGTATGAAAAAATTTATATTTAATTTTAAATCAAATAAAATAAAAAAAATTAAACTACCAAAAAATATTCTTGGTGGCAAAGGTGCAAATCTTTCTGAGATGGGAAGAATGGGGCTACCCGTACCACCTGGTTTTACAATATCTACAGAGGTATGTGACTTGTTTTATAAGAATAAAAAAAAATTAAATAAAAAAATACTTAATGAAATAAGTAAAGAATTAAAATTTATTGAAAAAGACTCAGGAAAGAAATTTGGAGATATAAAAAATCCCCTTTTAGTTTCTGTAAGATCTGGGGCTAGGGTTTCCATGCCTGGTATGATGGATACAATTTTAAATCTAGGTCTTAATGATAATACGGTAATAGCACTTGCAAAAAAAACTTCAAACTTAAGATTCGCAAATGATAGTTATAGGCGTTTTATTCAAATGTATTCTAATGTTGTATTAGGAATCGAAGGTTATCACTTTGAGGATATAATTGAGAACTATAAATTAACAAAAGGGGTGTTACTAGACACAGAATTAGATGAGCATGACTGGGAAGCTTTAATAAAAGATTTTAAAAATATCGTAAAGGAAAAAACAAAAAAAGATTTTCCTCAAAATGTCGAGGAACAACTGGTGGGAGCTATAAGTGCTGTTTTTTTATCTTGGGAAAGTCATAGAGCAAAAGTCTATAGAAAATTAAATCAAATACCATCTAATTGGGGTACAGCAGTTAATGTACAATCAATGGTTTTTGGAAATATGGGAAATGACTGTGCAACTGGTGTAGTTTTTACTAGAAATCCATCAGATGGAGACAAAAATATTTACGGAGAATATTTAATAAATGCGCAAGGAGAGGATGTTGTTGCTGGAACCAGAACACCACAACATATAACAAAGAAAGCTAGAGTTGAGTCAGAAGAAACTCTTAAGTCAATGGAAGAGGCAATGCCATCGACATACAAACAACTAAAAAATATTCTTAATAAGTTAGAAAAACATTACAAAGATATGCAGGATGTGGAGTTTACTGTTGAAAATAAAAAACTTTGGATGCTTCAAACCCGCTCTGGAAAACGAACAGCCAAGTCTGCTGTTAAAATAGCTGTAGATATGGTTAAAGAAAAATTGATTACTAAAAAAGATGCAATATTACGAATAGAACCGAGTTCTTTGGATACTTTGCTTCATCCAACTTTAGATGAGAGAGCAAACTTAGAGGTAATTGGTTCAGGCTTACCTGCATCACCAGGTGCTGCAAGTGGAAAAGTTGTTTTCACATCTGAAGAGGCTGAAAGATTAAACAGTATGATGCAAAGTACAATATTAGTTCGTGTAGAAACTTCACCAGAAGATATACATGGTATGCACGCAGCAAAAGGAATACTTACCTCAAGAGGAGGTATGACAAGTCATGCTGCAGTAGTTGCTAGAGGGATGGGACGACCATGTGTTTCTGGATCTAGTGAAATAGAAATTGATTATGAAAATAAATTATTCAAAACAAACAATAAAGTAATTAAAGAGGGTGAAATAATTACAATTGATGGTTCAACAGGCAGAATAATTATTGGTGAGGTAAAAACAGTTAAACCAGAGATATCAGGTGATTTTTCAAAAATAATGAGTTGGTCTGATGATTTTAGAAAACTAAAAATTAGAACTAATTCTGAGACGCCATTGGATAGCAAAACTGCTAGAGAATTTGGTGCAGAGGGTATTGGTTTGTGTAGAACTGAACATATGTTTTTTGACGAGGAAAGAATTTTATCAGTAAGAGAAATGATACTATCAAAAACAATTGAAGATCGATCTAATGCACTCAAAAAGTTATTACCACATCAAAAAAAAGATTTTATTGAAATATTTAAGATAATGAAAGGTTTACCTGTAACAGTAAGGTTACTTGACCCACCTCTTCATGAATTTTTGCCAAAAAGTAATAATGAAATTAATGATGTTGCAGTTTCACTAAATATTCCTGTTAAAGAACTTGAAGTAAGAATTTCAGAACTTCATGAACAAAATCCTATGCTGGGTCATAGAGGTTGTAGATTAGCAATTTCATTCCCTGAAATTTATGAGATGCAGTGTACTGCAATTTTTGAGGCTTTAGTGGAATGTAAAAAACAAAAAATTCAATCAACAATGCCTGAAATCATGATACCTTTAGTTTCAACAGAAGCAGAAATAAAAATCATGAAAGATTTAGTCATTAGGGTTGCAAAAAAAGTTCAAGATGCAAATAAAATTAAAATCGATTTTTTAGTTGGAACAATGATTGAATTGCCAAGAGCAGCAATAAAGGCAAAAGATATCGCTCAACATGCTGAATTTTTTAGTTTTGGAACTAATGATTTAACTCAAACTACATTTGGAATTAGTAGAGATGATAGTGGTAAATTCCTTAATGATTATATTGAGAACAAAATTTTTGACATTGATCCTTTTGTATCAATTGATGATGGAGTTGGAGACTTAATAAAAATTGCTGCTGATAAAGGAAGAAAACAAAACAAAAAAATTAAACTTGGAATCTGTGGCGAGCATGGTGGAGATCCCAAAAGTATAGAATTCTGTGCAAATACTGGATTAGATTATGTATCCTGTTCGCCTTATAGAGTTCCAGTGGCAAGATTAGCGGCAGCCCAAGCACAATTAAAAAAAAATTAAATTTCTAGTTTTAAATCTAAAGCTTGAACACTATGCGTTAACTCACCCACTGATATTCTATCGACGTTTGTTGAGGCTAAATTTTTTACGTTTCGTAATGTTACACCTCCAGAGGCTTCAGTCTCATATTTTCCATTTGCATATTTAACTGCTAATCTTAGATTTTTTGGACTCATGTTATCAAATAGAACTGTATTAAAATTTAGTCCATTAATTTTCTTAAATTGTCTCAAAGTATCAACTTCTACAGTAATTTTTCGTGCTTTTTTAGCTTTAACTGCTTTTTTTACAATTTCTTCAAATTTCTGAGTAGAGGCAAGATGATTATCTTTTATTAAAAATTCATCACTCAAATTAAATCTATGATTAGTTCCGCCCCCTAATTTCACAGCATATTTTTGAATAACTCTTAAATTAGGAATTGTTTTCCTTGTACAACAAATTTTCGTTTTCTTACCTACTTTTTTCACAAATTTATTAGTTTTAGTAGCAATGCCTGAGATGTGAGAAAGAAAATTTAGAGCAACTCTTTCTCCAATTAATATATTTTTAATTTTACCTTCAATTACAGCAATTAAAGAGCCTTTATTAATTTTTGATCCTTCCTTTTTTTTTTTATGAAATTTAATGTTTCTGTCTAATAAATTAAATGTTTGTTTAGCAAAATCTAATCCTCCTATAATACCTTTTTCATTACTTATTAGGTTAACTTTTGAAATTGAATTATTATTTAATAGATTTGTTGTAATATCTCCTGAAGGATATAGATCTTCATTAAGAGCTAACTTACAGGTTGATCGGATAAAATTTCTACTTAATTGAATTTTTGGCACAGAATTTATCTGCCTATTTCAGCCATTCTCTCTACTGATTTCCTAGCCTTCTCAATTGTTTCATGGTCCATTATTAATTCGTTCGTTTCATTTTCTAGACAATCAAGTATTTTTGGCAGTGTAATTCTTTTCATGTGAGGACATAAGTTACAAGGTCTAATAAATTCTACATTAGGATTATCAATTTGAACATTATCACTCATTGAGCATTCTGTAACCATCATAACTTTTTCAGGCTGATTATCTTTTACATATTTAATCATTCCACTTGTTGAACCAGCAAAATCACTTGCTTTTATTACATCAGGAGGACATTCAGGATGAGCAATAATTTTAATTCCAGGATTATTTTTTCTTATTTCGTTAATCTCTTCATCATTAAATTGTTCATGAACCTCACATGTCCCTTTCCATGAAATAATTTCTACATCAGTTTGAGAAGCAACATATTTTGCTAAATAATCGTCTGGTAAGAAAATAACCTTTTTTACACCTAAAGAGTTTACAATTTTTACAGCATTTGCAGATGTACAACAAACGTCAGTTTCAGCCTTAACATCTGCGGAAGTATTAACGTATGAAACCACAGGAACACCAGGATATTGTTTTTTTAAGTTTCTTACATCTGCACCAGTTATAGATGAGGATAAAGAGCAACCAGCTTTCATATCTGGCAGTAAAACTTTTTTATCTGGACTCATTAATTTGGCTGTCTCTGCCATGAAATGCACTCCACACATCACAATTATATCAGCCTCTGTTTTTGCCGCCTCTATTGCTAATGCTAAAGAGTCTGCTGAGAAATCAGATATGCCATGATATATTTCAGGTGTTTGGTAATTATGAGCAAGAATTACTGCATTCTTCTCTTTTTTAAGTTTATTTATTTTATAAATATAAGGTGCATGAGTGGCCCACTCTATTTCAGGAATTGACTTAGAAACCTTTTGATAAATAGGGTCAGTTGCAATTTTAACCTGAGATGTGAATTCCATAATAAAAACTTATCAACTTGAAATAGGATTGTCATTCATTTAATCTGCCGCATGTTTAGCGGCCATGCTGGAATTGGTAGACAGGCACGGTTGAGGGCCGTGTGGGCATAGCCCGTGAGAGTTCGACTCTCTCTGGCCGCACCATATTACAATACCAATTCGTTGCTTTTAATTGAGACATTCCAATGATTTAGGTCAAATTCTTCATTTTTCCTTACAATTCTTAAAAAGAATTCGATACTTTTTTTTAAAGTGTCTTTTTTTTCTTTATTATTGCTTATTATAATTTTTTTTTTTAATTTTGGTTTTTTAAATAATCCTTTTTTATCAAAATTTTTTGAGGGTCCTCTAATTAAAATTTGATTATCTATTTGCTCAATAATTCCATTCTCAAACATAAATAAAAAACATCTTCTCAATGACGAGTAGTAGGTTGTGAATATATCGATAATCCCATCATTCATTAATTTAATTTTTACATGTGATGTATCAAAACTATTACCAATTTTTGAATGGTTAAGAAGTGTAGGTTTCTCAATTTTTTTAATTTTAAAATAATAGTTTATAATATCAACAAGATGTATCGAGACTATTTCATGAATACCAAGTGGGGTATTTTTTTTTTTACTTCTCCAAGAATTTTTATAATCTTTTTTCAATGCCAATCCATGAGATGAAACGATAGATCCATATAAAAGATTTCCAAGATTATAATTTTTTTTATTTTTAAGAATGTCACAAATTTTTAAAAATCTAAAATTATAATTAAAATAAATTTTTCTTGAATTTATCCTTTTAAGTTCAATTAAGTCTTTTTTACTGTTTACAGGCGGTTTTTCACAAAATATATATTTATTCATACTACTTAATATTTTCAGATAAGATAAATGAGTATGATTTGGAGAAGTAATAAATAAAACATTACAATTTGATAAATTGTAAAAATTTTTTATTTCAAGTTTTTTATTTTTTAAAGGTTTATAAATATAAAAATTATATTTTTTTTCTTTTAAAATTTTTTGAATTCTTTTTGACTGATTTCCGTTTCCTATTATTCCAATTTTTATACTGCTATACATCTATTGCATGGTTCAACATCTGATCTTTGTTGATTTATATGGGATTCTCTTATTTTATTATAATATTCAGAATTCCATATATCTTTTACACTTTTTTCTTTAGCATTCCATTTTGATAAATATGATTTATAGTCATAATCGCAAGGATTTACTTTTCCATCCCACCAAATAAATATTCTTCTAAATAGCTCAGAACAAGGATCTTTAATCTCATTTATTTCGTTATCGTAAGCACTTTGCCAGGGATTATAATTTACCAAGGTTACTTGATCACAGAAGGTTTTATAAAATTTTGAAATTGCTTCAATATCTTGGTCTTTATTAATTTTTACACCTGATACTCTTACTTGCACTTTTGAGTCTTTATAATCTTTTTCTTTAATAGTCCTAAAAAGTTCTAAGTTAGATATTACTTTTTCAAATTTTGCATTAACTCTTATTTTTTCATAATTTTCTTTATTATATTCATCTATCGAAAATACAATAGTTTGCAAATCACTTGATAGCAAAGAGTGAATTTTTTTCTCATTAAGTAACGTTGCGTTAGTATTTATTTTCAAAGCTAAAAATTTTCCATAACTATATTTTAACATTTCATCGAGAATTGGTGATAAAGTTGGTTCTCCACGAGACGCAAAAGTTACAGCTTCAATTTTCCCCTCAATTTCGTCAACTATCTTTCTAAATAGATCAATATTCATATAGCCCATGTGTCCTGAGGACTTAACAGAAAATGATTTATCAGACTGATAACACATTACACACCTTAGATTACATATTGATGTAGGTTCTATTTGAATGCAAGGCGGATACTCATCTAAATATTTTAGTTCAGGATACTTATTATACTTGTATCTATAAATTAGATATCTTAGTAGTTTGTCTTGATCTATATTTTCAAATTCTAAGACTTCTTGTTTAGTCAAAATAAAATCTTCTTTATCTAAGGATGTATTATTAAATAATTTTTTATAACTATTTTTAATTTTATTGAGAATTAATCTTTGACTATCAGACAAGTTAACAGTTTTTATTTTTTCTATTTTTTCAGAAACGCCAATAAAATCTTTTGCATCTTTAAATTGGTAATAATTTTCATTTTTAAACCCCTTTTTACGTATTTTTGGGTTTTCGGTTATTATATTGCTCATATTAAATTATAATAGAACTTATAATATATTCAGCATATTTTATCTAGAGAGATATTTAATTTGAATTGTCCAAAAAATTTTTAGGTTAAAGGGGCGTTCTGTTGCCCGGCATTAGATTAGAAAGTAGCATATTTGCTTACTTATTAAAACTACTTCGTTGTAAACTTCGTTGCCATAATGACTTGTTTTCTTTTTAGTTGCTTTTTTTGATATAACGCTTCGTTGTAAAATCTTATATATTTATCTTATGAAAAAATTATCACTTCATTTTTTTTTATTATTGCTGTGGTGTAACATTGGATTTTCAAATGATATCAAAGAATTTGAGATAGATGGTATTAAAATATACGATAACATATATGATATTTTAACCGATGAAATTATTTCTGAAAATATTGAAAAATTAAAGATTCAAAACTCTACGGAGGTAATAAAGAATTTCCGTGGTTATTAATAAATCCAAATAAAATAATTGATCAATCAAAAGTGCTAAACAACTACGATTTTATAAAAATCTACTATAAAAAAAAAATAATCAAATTCATCTTATTTCTGGAACCACTTATTTTGGAAATCTAGACATGAGACAATGTATAAATAATTTAAATTCTTTTAAATTTAGGTTAGATAATATCTATAATTCACCACTGAAAAGAAATGAAACAGGTATAATCCCACACTCATCTACTAGATTAATTGGCGCGACTTTAAAATCTGTAAGTTACACATACCCTGATTTTGGAATAAGAATAATATGTTATGACTTTACAGAATATAAAAATTTTAGTGGTCCAAAAAACCGCAGTATCAGATTTGAATTACAAGGATACACTCATGAATTAAGTTCATGGGTGAATAAAAATAATAATTAATAGCAAGAATTAAATTATTCATAAGTTTCCAATTTGAAATTTAAAAGAGATAATAGAAACAAGTAGGAATATAGATTAAAGGGGCGTTCTGTTGCCAGGTGCCCCAAACCCCGTAACTTAATTAGTAAACTAATTAAGCTGCAAGTGCGTAACTTTCGTTAGCATTTATAAATTAGCCCATTACGGCGGAACAATACCGAACGAAAGAACAACTTTTAGACACCCGTCGATCCTAATTCACCCCCATAAGTTGAAAATGGTGGAGGTGGTGGGTACTGCCCCCACGTCCGTAATGGTTATTACGAAATTCGTTTATCGTCATAGTTGGAAAACCAACACTATTAATATAAAACCAATTACTAGAGATTCAATAATTTATTCATGAAACTTAATAAAGAACAAATAAACGACATAAAAGAGCAACAATCTCAGCAGAATGTAACTAAAAGAGTTACAGCTCCTGAATTAGAAAAATTATTATATGAAGCAATCCCAGCTTTAGACCATGGTTTTATAAGAGTTATTGATTATATGGGTGATGATAGTTCTATTGTTCAGTCAGCAAGAGTTTCTTATGGCAAAGGAACTAAAAAGGTTTCGACAGATAGTGGATTGATAAAGTATTTAATGCGTCATTGGCATAGCACTCCATTTGAAATGTGTGAAATCAAATATCATGTAAAACTTCCTATATTTATTGCAAGACAGTGGATTAGACATCGTACAGCTAATGTTAATGAATACTCTGCAAGATATTCAATTTTAGACAAAGAATTTTATTTACCTGACCCACAAAATTTAGCAGCACAATCAATTGCGAATAGACAAGGTAGAGGTGATGTGATTAAGGGAGAACAGGCAAAAGAAGTTTTAGAGCTTTTAAAAAATGATGCAGAAAGAACGTATGATAACTATGAAACTATGCTAAATCAAAAATTTGATGGTTCTACAATTAATGAAAATAAAAAAGGATTAGCTAGAGAGTTAGCGAGAATGAACCTAACTTTGAATACGTATACCCAGTGGTATTGGAAAACTGATCTTTTAAATTTAATGAATTTTTTAAGATTACGTGCAGATCATCATGCTCAATATGAAATTAGAGTATATGCAGACATAATGCTTGATACATTAAAAAGATGGGTTCCAATAACATATGATGCCTTTATGGATTACAGAGTAGGCGGTACAGAGGTCTCCGCTAAAGGAAAATTAATTATACAAAAATTATTGAAAGGTGAGGAAATAAATTTAGAACAATCTGGACTTTCAAAAAGAGAGTGGAATGAACTTATGGAAGCTTTTGAAATTACAGATAAGATTGTTTAATTTCCTCAGCAAATTTTAAATAAATTTTTGTAATTTTATGATCTGGGTCTTTTTCAACTATAGGAATTCCCATATCTCCATATTTTCCAACATCAGAGTTTATTGGTATTTGTCCTAAAAATTTCTTCTCAAATTCTTTTGCGGTTCTCTCAACACCATTCTCTCCAAAAATTGCATATTTTTTTCCATCATCTCCGATAAAGTGGCTCATATTATCAACTAATCCAATAATATTTACTTTTAATTTTTCAAACATTCTAATTCCTCTTTTTACATCTTGAAGTGCTATTTCCTGAGGAGTTGATACTATGATCGCACCATCTACACTAATCTCTTGTGCAAATGTCAATTGAGTGTCACCAGTACCTGGGGGCATATCAACTATAATAAAGTCTAAATCTTTCCAACCAACTTTTTGAGTGAAGGTTTTAATAGCACTTGTTACCATTGGTCCTCTCCAGATCATAGGTGTTTGTTCGTCTGTTAAAAAACCAATAGACATACATTGAATATCATACTTTATAATTGGTTTTAAAGTTTGACCGTCGCTATCTGGCTTCTCATTAATAGAGAATAGTTTTGGCAAAGATGGTCCGTAAATATCAGCATCTAAAATTCCTACTTTGCATCCAACTTTTTTTAAGGCTAAAGCTAAATTTGTAGCAAAAGTAGATTTTCCGACACCGCCTTTTGCACTAGATATTGCAATTGTAAATTTAGTGCCTGGAATTGGGTTTCTTTTGAAGGTTTTTGGCTCAGTTTTTGCCTTCATTGTGTCACTAAGACCTACTTTTTTATCATTCATAAAAATACACTTACCTTGTTTTTGGTTATAAAGACACTATATAGAATGTCATAATGACGATTTACAAAAATCAAAGCCCATGGGGAAGTCCGCCAGGTAGTGGTGGAGGAAGCGGAAATGGTGGTGGTTTCAGAAGAGGCCCAACACCTCCCAATTTAGATGAAGCAATAAAAAAATTGCAAGATACTATAAATAAATTTACTGGAAGTGGAACAGGTGGAAAAAAACCAATCATACTTGGTTTAATAATTTTGGTCGTAATTTGGGCATTGAGTGGTTTGTACAGAGTTTTGCCTGACGAACAAGGCGTGGTCTTAAGATTTGGAAAGTTCGTAAATACTACTCAACCAGGACTAAATTATCATTTTCCATTCCCTATTGAGAGCGTGTTAACTCCAAAGGTTACAAAAGTAAACAGAATGGATATCGGTTTTAGATCAGAGAGAGACAGTGGATTTGGTCAAGGTGGAGGAGTTGCTGACGTTCCGGAAGAAAGTTTGATGCTAACTGGTGATGAAAACATTGTTAACATAGATTTTTCAGTATTTTGGGTAATAAAAGATGCGGGGAACTTTCTTTTTAAAATCCAAGATCCAGAGGGAACTGTAAAAGCTGCAGCAGAAACTGCTATGAGAGAAGTTATAGCAAGATCTGATATTCAACCAATTTTGACAGAAGGAAGAGCGGTGATTGAGAGAGATACTCAAGAGATTATTCAAGGAATACTAGATGAATATGAAAGTGGTGTACAAATTACACAAGTTCAAACTCAAAAAGCTGATCCACCAGACCAGGTCATTGATGCTTTTAGAGATGTACAAGCTGCAAGAGCTGATATGGAGAGATCGAAAAACGAAGCAGAAGCTTATGCTAACGATGTAATTCCAAGAGCTCGTGGTGAAGCTGCCAAAATTTTACAAGCTGCTGAAGCTTATAAAAAAGAAGTTGTTGCAAAGGCTGAAGGTGAAGCTAGCAGGTTTTTATCAATTTACACTGAGTACGCCAAAGCTAAGGAAGTTACTCAGGAAAGAATGTATTTAGAGACAATGGAACAAGTGCTGGCTGATATTAACAAAATTATTATAGATAAAGATTCAGGATCTGGCGTTGTTCCATATCTACCGTTACAAGAATTAAAATCAGGGTCTAATTAATGAAAGCTGGAAAATTTATATTACCAATAATTATTTTAATAGGGGCAACTCTATTCTTTTCAATTTTTATAGTTAAAGAAGTAAATCAAGCTATAGTTCTTCAATTTGGTGATCCGAAAAGAATTATTTTAAAACCAGGCTTAAACTTTAAGTTACCTTTTATTCAGAACGTAGTATTTTTAGACAAAAGAGTTTTAAATTTAGATACTCCACCCGAAGAGGTTATTGCATCTGATCAAAAACGTCTAATAGTTGACGCATTTGCAAGATTTCAAATTATTGATCCATTAAAATTTTATATTTCTGTAGGAAACGAAAGAGTGGCGAGATCAAGATTAGCAACGATTATTAATTCAAGAATAAGAAATGTATTAGGTCAACAAAAATTACAAACATTATTATCTGAAGATAGATCAAAGCAGATGGCTTTAATTCAACAAGGTGTTAATAATGAAGCTGAAAATTTTGGTATCAAGATAGTTGACGTAAGAATTAAAAGAGCCGATTTACCACAAGCAAACAGTGATGCAATTTTTAGAAGAATGCAAACAGAAAGAGAAAGAGAAGCTAAAGAGTTTAGAGCAAAAGGTGCTGAAATGGCAGTTACTATAACATCAACTGCAGATAAAGAAGTTACAGTTATTTTAGCTGATGCGCAAAAAAAATCAGAGATAATGAAGGGTGAAGGTGATGGTCAAAAAAATAAAATCTTTGCGGATGCATTTGGACAGGATCCTGAGTTTTTTGGATTTTATAGAGCAATGCAAGCTTACCAAAATGCTTTAATCGGTGGAGAAACATCAATGATATTATCTCCTGATAGCGAATTTTTTAAGTTTTTTGGAAATAAAGAAAAATAACAATTTTAGTTAATATGAAAGAATTGATCATAGCATTTGGTCTATTCTTATTTATAGAAGGTGTTTTATACGCCTTATTTCCATCAAAAATGAAAAATATGTTAAAAAAACTTAATGCTGTAGCTGATAAACAACTTAGAACAGGTGGATTAGTATTTGCAATTATAGGGTTTATAATTATTTGGTATTCAAAAAAATGAAAAATATTTACAAAATTTTATCAATATTAATAATTTCAACAAATTATTTTACACTCTCTAAAGCTCAGGAAATTCCATCATCATTTGCAGATTTGGCGGAGAGATTAATGCCATCAGTTGTAAACATTTCAACTACTACTACCGTAACAACAAAATCAAACCCTTTGCCGTTTGAATTTCCTCCTGGTTCGCCCTTTGAAGATATGTTTGGCTCTCCTCAACAAAGACAAACTAGTGCGCTAGGATCAGGTTTTATTATTGATGAAGAGGGAATAGTAATAACAAACAACCACGTTATTCAAGGAGCTTCAGATATATTTGTTAGAGTTAATGGAGACGAAGATTATAAAGCTAAAGTACTTGGTGCTGATGCAGGTATGGATATTGCGGTATTAAAAATAAAGTCTGACGAAAAATTTAAGCCAGTAAAATTTGGTAACTCAGACAAATCTAGAATTGGAGATTGGGTTATTGCAATTGGAAATCCATTTGGTCTCGGTGGTACAGTAACAGCAGGAATAATCTCTGCTAGAAATAGAAGTATAGGATTATCAAGGTATGAGGACTACATACAAACTGATGCTTCAATAAACCAGGGAAATTCAGGAGGACCTCTATTTAATATGAGTGGAGATGTTATTGGAATTAATACAGCTATACTCGGCCAATCTGGCTCAATTGGGATAGGTTTTGCAATACCATCTAATAGTGCTCAAAAAGTAATTGATCAATTGATTGAATTTGGAGAAACAAAAAGAGGATGGCTTGGAGTTAGAATTCAAGCAGTGGATCAAGGAATAGCAGATGCAGAAAAACTAGATAAACCCAGAGGTGCTTTAGTTGCAAGTGTTGCAGATAACAGTCCATCCGACAAGGGAGGAATTAAACCTGGCGATATAATTTTAGAGTTTGACGGTAAACCTATTAATGAAATGAAGGAACTTCCTAAAATAGTTGCTGAAACAGATGTTGGGAAAAAAGTAATTGTTAAAGTTTGGAGAAATAAACGAGAAATTACAAAAAAAATAATTCTTGGAAGATTAGAAACTTCAGAAGATTTTAAAGCTCAAAAACCAGCTATTGAAAAACCAAAAGTAAAAAGAATTGAAGGACTGAAAATAGAAGTTCGTTTATTAAGTAAAGATGATATTGAGACAAGAAATCTTCCGAAAAATACAAGTGGAGTAGTAATTACAAAAATAGATAAAGATAGCCCTATTAACTATTTGCAAGTTAACAATATTATTGTTGAAGCAAATAGAAAAAAAATTAACACAATAGGTGATCTTGATAATGTGGTAAAATTAAAGTTAAGAAGTGATGAAAATAACTTTCTAATTGCAATTTATAATAACCAAAATCAAAGAACATATATTGGTGTTAAATTAAAATAATAACATGGACCTAAAGTCCAAAATAATATTAATCTCAGGTCCAACAGCATCAGGCAAGTCTAAAGCTGCATTGAAAATTGCCAAAAAGTTAAATGGAGAAATTATTAATGCAGATAGTATGCAGGTATATAAAGAATTAAATATACTGACTGCTAGACCTACAAAAACCGATTTGAACAAAATCGATCATCATTTATATGGTTTTAGAAGTGTTAAAAAAGAATTTTCGTCGGGTGAGTGGTTAAAATTAGCAAACAAGTGTATTAAAAAAATTAGAGATAAAAATAAAATACCAGTTTTAGTTGGCGGCACTGGTCTTTATTTTAAAGCTCTGACTGATGGATTGGTTAAAATTCCAAAAATTCCTATTTCTATTCGTAATAAAATAAGACGAATGCAGAATAATTTAGGTCAAAAAAAATTTTATTTAAAACTCTTAAAAATTGATCCATCAGTAAAAAATAGGATTGACCCAACTGATGCCCAAAGATCAATCAGAGCTTATGAAGTTATTTCAATTTCAAAGAAATCAATTTTTGAATGGTATAAGAAAACAAAACCATCTTTTAAAAAGAATCAGTTTATAAAAATTTATATTGATTATCCCAAAGATGAATTAATTTATAAAATTTCCAAGAGAGTAGACCAAATGATGAAAGATGGAGCTATTCAAGAAGTTAAGGATTTTTTAAAGCTTAATTTGAAGAGTGATAGCAACATCTTCAAAGTTATAGGAATAAGAGAGATAAAAGAATTTATTGATAAAAAAACTTCTATGCACGATTTAAAACTAAATATTGTTATAAAAACTAGGCAATACGCTAAAAGACAGAGAACTTGGTCTAGAGGTCAAATGAGTGATTGGCAAAAATTTGATGCTGAGGCTCTTTCTAAATTTATAAAAAAATTATAAATAATCCTCACAATAACTTGACCAATGAGTACAACTTCAGCTAGATTGGCTGAATGCCAAAATTATATTCAGGAGCTGAGATAGTATTCAAATGTTTGGAAGATCAAAATGTTAGTCACATTTTTGGTTATCCTGGAGGAGCAGTTCTTCCAATTTATGATGAATTAAAAAATTTTAACTCTGTTAAGCATATTCTAGTAAGACATGAACAAGGTGCGGGACATGCAGCTGAAGGTTATGCAAGGTCAACTGGCAAACCAGGTGTATTATTAGTTACCTCAGGTCCTGGAGCTACTAATGCTGTTACAGCTTTAACTGATGCCTATATGGACTCAGTCCCATTAGTTTGCATCACAGGTCAAGTTCCAACACACCTAATAGGCACAGATGCATTTCAAGAATGTGACACTACAGGTATAACTAGACCATGTACTAAACATAACTGGTTAGTAAAAGATATTAACGATTTAGCTGAGGTTATGCACAAAGCTTTTGAAGTTGCAACTACTGGGAGGCCAGGACCTGTTTTAGTTGATATCCCAAAAGATATACAATTTCAAAAAACTAAATACAAAAACTATAAAAATAAAAAAAAATTAAATGGCAAATCACATGATAACTATTCACAAAAAAATATTGACGAATTAATAAATTTAATTCGTAAAGCAAAAAAACCAATTTTTTATACAGGAGGTGGAGTAATAAATTCAGGAACAAAAGCAAGTGAACTTTTAAGAGAACTTGTGTATGCAACAGGTTTTCCTATAACCTCAACTTTGCAGGGTCTTGGCTGTTTTCCTGCTGATGATAATCAATTTTTAGGAATGTTAGGAATGCATGGTACCTATGAAGCAAACAATGCCATGTATAGTTGTGATTTAATGATAAATGTTGGCGCAAGGTTTGATGATAGAATTACTGGTAAGATTGATGAGTTCTCTCCCAAATCAAAAAAAGTTCATATTGATATAGATCCATCATCAATAAATAAAAATGTAAAAGTAGATTTAGCGATTGTTGGAGATATTAAGTCAGTTTTAACATCAACACTAAAAACTTTTAAAAAATCTAAAAATAACTTTTCTAAATCAAACAAACATCAAATATCAAATTGGTGGGAGCAAATTCAGAAATGGAGATCTAAAAGATCATTAGACTACATCGGCAGTGAAGAAACTATTAAACCTCAATATGCAATTGAAAGATTATATGAACTTACTAAAGATAAAGATACCTATATAACGACTGAAGTAGGACAACATCAAATGTGGGCTGCACAACACTACAAGTTCAATAAACCAAATAGATGGATGACTTCAGGAGGGCTAGGTACGATGGGATACGGATTACCTGCAGCTGTTGGAGTTCAGATTGCACATCCAAAAAAATTAGTAATTGATATTGCTGGTGAGGCATCTGTTTTGATGACTATGCAGGAAATGTCAACCGCAGTTCAGTACAATTTGCCTATAAAAATATTTATTTTGAATAATGAGTACATGGGAATGGTAAGACAATGGCAGGAATTACTACATGATAAAAATTATTCAGAAAGTTATACAGCTGCATTACCAGATTTTGTTAAAATGGCTGAAGCATATGGGTGTGTTGGTATAAGAGCAAAAACACCTGAGGAGTTAGATGATAAGATCATTGAAATGTTAAACACTGATCGTCCAGTTATATTTGATTGTCTTGTAGACAAACAAGAAAACTGCTTTCCAATGATACCATCTGGCAAACCTCATAATCAAATGTTACTTGGCCCTAAAGACCAAAAAGAGAAAAAGATCACAGGAAAGGGTAGGACACTGGTCTAATGGCAAACTCAAAATCAGCATATAGTTCTGCAGGAAAAAAACAGAAGCTTGATACGCATATTATAGTTGTATGGGTAGATAATGAAACTGGTGTTTTAGCACGTGTAGTTGGATTATTTTCTGGAAGAGGTTACAATATTGAGTCTTTAGCAGTGGCTGAGGTTGATCAGAAACAAAATATTTCTAGAATAACAATTGTTACTACAGGCACCCCCCAAGTTGTAGACCAGATTAAACTTCAATTAAAAAAATTAGTTCCAGTCCATAAAGTTGCAGATTTCAAAAGAGAAGATAAAAATGTTATTTTTAAAGAAATGGCATTATTCAAGTTTGTTGCAAACAATAATAAACTAAATAAAGCTTTTGAAGCCTGTAAAAATTTTGATCCAGTAATATTAGACAAAACTAACAAATCAAATGTTATACAAATTACAGCTTTAAGAAGAGAAATAGATAGTATGTCAAAAAATTTAAAAAAATTTGGTTTGGTGAGTGTTTCAAGAACAGGTGCAGTTGCTATGACTAGAGGTTCAGAAATATTTAAATAAATAAAAATTAAAGGAGAGAAATTATGAAAATGTTTTATGAAAAAGATACCAATGTAAATTTAATTAAAGATAAGAAAGTAGCAATTTTTGGTTACGGAAGCCAAGGCCATGCGCATGCACTTAATTTAAGAGATAGTGGAGTTAAAGAAGTTGTGGTAGCTTTAAGAGAAGGTTCATCTAGTATTGGAAAAGCTAAGTCTAAAGGTTTAAAAGTAATGAATTTATCAGATGCTGCAGAATGGGCAGATGTTGTTATGATCTTAACGCCAGACGAATTACAAGCATCAATATATAAAAATCATATAGAGCAACGTGTTAAAGAGGGAACATCTATTGCGTTTGCTCATGGTTTAAATGTTCACTATGATCTTATTAAAGCTAGAAAAGATTTAGATGTATTTATGGTTGCACCAAAGGGACCTGGACATTTAGTAAGAAGTGAATATGAAAAAGGTGGTGGTGTGCCTTGTTTATTTGCTGTTCACCAAGATGGCTCTGGTAAAGCAAGAGATTTAGCAATGTCATATGCATCAGCTGTTGGTGGAGGTAGATCTGGAATAATTGAAACCACATTTAAAGATGAAGTAGAAACTGATCTATTTGGAGAACAAACAGTATTATGTGGTGGACTTGTTGAATTAATTAAAAATGGATACGAAACTTTAGTTGAAGCTGGATATGAACCAGAAATGGCTTATTTTGAAACTGTTCATGAAGTTAAACTGATTGTGGATTTAATATATGAAGGTGGAATTGCTAATATGAATTATTCAATTTCAAATACAGCAGAGTATGGTGAGTACCAGTCAGGTCCAAAAATAATAAAAAAAGATGAAACTAAACAAAGAATGAAAGAGGTTTTAGCAGAAATTCAATCTGGTAAATTTACAAAAGAGTGGATGGAAGAATGCAAAAATGGTCAAAAAAACTTTCTTGCAACTAGAGCTAAATTAGCAGAGCACTCGGTAGAAAAAGTAGGTGCAGAACTTAGGGCTATGATGCCTTGGATTTCAAAAAAGAAACTTGTTGATAGCGATAAGAAGTAGATAAATTTTTATATTATTTGGTCTAAAATGGCCATTTTATTTTACAATCTGAGCGTGAGCATGTATGATATATATGGTTAAATTAATTAAATGACTGATAATAACAGAGTATACATTTTTGATACTACAATGCGTGATGGAGAGCAGTCTCCAGGCGCATCAATGAGTTTGGAAGAAAAAATCCAAATAGCTAGAGTTTTTGACGAACTTGGAATAGATATTATTGAAGCTGGATTTCCAATCGCATCTCCAGGAGATTTTGAAGCTGTAACCGAAGTCAGTAAAATATTAAAAAAATCAATACCTGCAGGTTTAGCAAGACATTCAAAAAAAGACATTGATAGATGCTATGAGGCTCTCAAACATGCTCCAAGATTTAGAATTCATACTTTTATTTCCACAAGTCCTTTACATATGAAGCATAAGCTTAATAAATCACCAGAAGAAGTTTATGAAGCAATAAAACAAAATGTAACTTATGCAAGAAATTTTACCGATGATGTGGAATGGTCCTGCGAAGATGGGACTAGAACAGATATGGATTATATGTGTAAGACAGTAGAACTAGCAATTAAATGTGGTGCTAAAACGATTAACATTCCAGATACTGTTGGCTATACTATACCTTCTGAATTTACAAAAATTATTGAAACTTTGTTGAATAAAGTTCCAAACATAGATAAAGCAATTCTCTCAACACATTGTCATAATGATTTAGGTTTGGCAGTTGCTAATTCTTTGGCAGGAGTTCAAGCAGGAGCCAGACAAATTGAATGTACTATAAATGGTCTAGGAGAAAGGGCTGGAAACGCAGCTCTTGAAGAAGTTGTGATGGCTATGAAAACAAGACCTGATTTAATGCCATATGAAACTGGAATTGAAACTACTCTTTTAAGCAAAGCATCCAAGATAGTATCAAATGCTACAGGTTTTCCTGTCCAATATAATAAAGCTATTGTTGGAAAAAATGCTTTTGCTCACGAAGCAGGAATTCATCAAGATGGAATGTTAAAAAATAGGCAAACATATGAAATTATGACGCCTGAGAGTGTAGGTGTTAAACAAACATCTCTTGTAATGGGCAAACATTCTGGAAGGCATGCATTTAAAGATAAACTAACCAGTCTAGGATATCCAGATCTCACTGATGATGTTGTCGATAATGCATTTGCAAAATTTAAAATCTTAGCAGATAAAAAGAAACACGTTTATGATGAAGATATAATCGCTTTAATAGATGATAGTTTAATAACAGATAACAAAGTAAGTGCTATAAATTTGAAATCTTTGAAAGTATTTGCTGGTACTGGTGAACCTCAAAGAGCAGAGATGACACTAGATGTTTTTGGTGAAGTTAAAAAAGCATCAGAAACAGGCGACGGACCAGTTGATGCAATTTTTAAATGTATAAAAAAACTTTATCCACATGAGGTGAATTTACAACTTTACCAAGTGCATGCTGTTACAGAGGGAACAGATGCTCAAGCCACAGTAAGTGTTAAAATTGAAGAAAATGGAAAAACAACTGTAGGACAAGCTGCAGATACTGACACATTAGTTGCATCTGCAAATGCTTATATAAATTCACTTAATAAAATGATTATAAAAAGAGATAAAACAGCACCAGGGACAAATATAGAAAATCAAAATTTTGAAAATCAAAAAATGAAAGGTATATAAAAATGGCAATGTTCAGCAACTTAAAGAAATTATGGAGTCAAGATATGGCGATAGATCTTGGTACAGCAAACACACTCGTAGTGTTAAAGGGCAAAGGTGTAGTTCTCAATGAACCTTCAGTAGTTGCAGTTGTTGATAATAAAGGAAAAAAATCAGTTTTAGCTGTTGGAGATGAAGCAAAGACTATGCTTGGAAGAACACCAGGAAATATTCAAGCAATCAGACCTTTGAGAGACGGTGTTATCGCAGACTTCGTTGTCACAGAGGAGATGATCAAACACTTTATTAAAAAAGTTCATAAAAAAACTTTAGCTAATCCAAGAATTTTAATTTGTGTGCCAACTGGCTCAACACCAGTTGAGAGAAAAGCAATTCAAGATAGCGCCTTGGCAGCTGGAGCTCGTAAAGTAAACTTAATTGAGGAACCAATAGCTGCTGCAGTAGGAGCCGGACTACCAATATCTGAAGCAACTGGGTCAATGGTTGTTGATATAGGTGGAGGCACAACTGAAATTGCAGTTTTATCTTTAGGTGGCGTTGTATATTCAGAGTCATTAAGAGTAGCTGGGGACGCAATGGATAATGCGTTGAAAGAATACATGAGAGAAGAATACAATTTAATGATTGGCGATAGTACTGCAGAAAAAATCAAAAAAGACATTGGTACAGCTATTCCAACAAATAACAATACATATGCAGTTAAAGGTAGAGATTTAAGATCAGGAACTCCAAAAGAAGTAAATATTTCAGAAGAAGATACTGCTGAAGCATTAAATCCAATTTTAAAAGATATTGTATCTTCAATTAAAAAAGCTTTAGAGAATACTCCTCCAGAGTTATCTGCTGATTTAGTTGATATGGGCTTAACTTTGACAGGCGGCGGTTCCCTTTTAAAAAATATAGATAAAAGATTTTCAAAAGAAACAGGTCTTCCAGTAAATGTTGCTGATGATCCTTTATCTTGTGTTGCAATTGGAACTGGTAAAGCTTTAGACCAAGAGGAAATTTTTTCATCAATCTTATCTGAGTATTAATCAAAATGTCTAAAGAAATGGGCAGAGATGACTTAGTTATTTCTGCTCGTTCAATTTTTTTAAATAAAGGTAATAGAAGAAAATTTTCACTTTTAACTTTAATTATAGTATCTATAATTGTTTTATCATTAGAATATTTTAAAACAGGACCAATTAATCAGTTTAGGTCAGTAGCCAAAGATGCTGTTTTTAAAACTTCATATATTATATCATTGCCATTCTTATCGTTAAAAAATGCCTATTACGGTGTTAGTGATCTTTTAAAAATACACCAAGAAAATAAAAAACTTAAGATTATTAATTTAAATATTGAAGAATTAAAATTTGAAAATCAATTTTTAAAAGAAGAAAATATGAGGCTTAATACACTGATTGAAGAAAAAAACCTCTTTTCAGATAACTATCATTTAACTAAAATTTTACTAGATCAGAACAGCCCATATTTACGATCAATTGTTATTAACAAAGGCTTTAAACATAACATTAAAATAGGGTCAGCTGTTAGAAATGGATCATATTTTATTGGAAAAGTAATTGGAGTTAATTACTTAACCTCCAGAGTTTTATTAATAAATGATTTGAATAGCAAGATACCAGTAATAATTGAACCCAATGGGACCAGCGCAATAGTGTCAGGGAATGGAAGTAAATTTATTGGTGATATTGAGTATCTGCCTGAAAAAAATCAAGTCGAGGAGGGTCATATTGTTTATACGTCAGGAGCAGATGGGATAATTTCTTCTGGAATACCCATAGGCAAAATAACTATTATTAATAACAAAAAATCTGTGAAATTTTTCTCAGATTTTGATCAAATTAAATTTGTTAAGGTTTATTTTAAAAAGTGAGTTTGTTTGCTAACAGAATTTATTCTAAGACAATTACAAGTTTACCCACTTTAATTTTATTTTTAGTCGTAATTTTAGGTTTAAATATTAATATTATTTATAAAAATTATGATTTTATCGTAAACTTTAGCTACATTATTGTATTTTTCTGGAGTTTAAAAAAACCAGAGCATCTAGGCTATGGATTAATTTTTTTTGCAGGTATTATAAATGATGTAGTTCAAAGCTTGCCAATTGGAATATCTTCCCTAGATTATTTGTTATTATCTGCGATTGGAGTATTTATAAGAAATAGGACAATCATATACAATTTAGTTTATGATTGGATATCATTTTTCATAGCAATTTTAATTGTAGGATCATTAAATTACATTATATTAATAACAATATTTAAAATTCCAATTATTTATGAAAGTTTAATATTGGGTTTATTTGTTACATTTTTACTTTACCCTATATTTTTTAAAATATTTGTTTGGATAGATAACATGGTACTAGTTAAACAGAATGATAAAAAAAATAGGTAATATAAATAAAAATAAAATTATAAGTCGAAGACTTTTTGTTTTAGTTGCTGCAAAGATCGGTTTACTCGGGATTGTTACATCAAGATTATATAATCTTCAAATTTCACAAAAGCAAAAATACCAAGTTTTATCTGATAAAAATAGAATTAGAGAATGGAAAACTCCACCTCAAAGAGGAATAATAACTGATTATTTTAATAATATTATTGCAGATAATAAAAGAGTTTATCAAGTTCATTTGTCTCTTGAGGAGGTTTCCAATTTTAATAATTCAATTTTTAAACTTAAAAATATTATTAGCCTTAAAGAGAATGAGATAAAAAAAATATATGAAAAGAAAGAAAAGTCTAAACCATGGGATACTCTTATAATTTCTGAAAATTTATCATGGAAAGAGTTTTCTAAACTCAATTTATATTTACACGAACTGGAAGGCGCAAAACCAGTTTTATCTACCTCAAGATATTATCCTTATTCCAATGATTTAGTGCATGTTGTTGGTTATGTGGGTGATGCAACAACTATAGATATACAAAATAGAAAAAAAATAGAAGAAAATTTCGTACCAGGTTTAAAAGTTGGAAAAATTGGTATTGAAAATTCAAAAGATACTGAGCTAATAGGAAATCATGGAACTAAAAGATATGAAGTAAATGCATCAGGAAAAAAAATAAGTGAAATTAGTTATAACAAAGAAACACAAGGTGAAAATTTAAGAACGACCATAGACTTAGAAATTCAGCAATTGGCTCAAGAGTTATTAAAAAATAAGGCAGGTTCAATATGTGTTATGGATATATACACAGGCGAAGTAATTACAATGGCGTCGTCCCCAACCTATGATCCCAATATGTTTACGCATGGAATAAGTACTAAAGATTGGAATGAAATTAAAAATAATAAGTTAAGACCTTTGCTAAATAAATCATTAGCTGGATTATATTCTCCTGGGTCAACTATAAAACCCTTGGTTGCTCTTGCTGCACTTGAATACGGAATAATAGATACGAAATTTAAAGTAAACTGCAAAGGCCATGATCATCCATATGAATTGTATGGAGAAAGATATCATTGTTGGAAAAAAAATGGTCATGGATGGATGAGTATGAGAAATGCCATCAAACAGTCGTGTGATATTTATTTTTATGAAGTCGCAAGGCTTTTAGGCGTAGATAAGCTTTCACTAATTGCAAAAAGATATGGTCTTGGTTCAAAAGTTTTAGAAGATTTTTTTTCAGAAGAAAAAAAAGGAATAGTCCCCTCAACGAAATGGAAAAAACAAGTTTTAGAACAGTCTTGGTATCTTGGCGAAACTGTAATTACTGGAATAGGACAGGGTTACATTCAGACTACCCCACTTCAATTATGTTTAATGACAGCGCAATTGGCCAATGGAGGCTATAAAATTAAGCCAAATTTAATTTACGATAAAGAAATAGATTTAGATATTATTAAATCAAAAATTGAAAGTGAAAAAAATAAATCTGTAAGTCAAAATATTTTGAAAGATCAGGAATTTAAATACTATGAAAGACTTTACAGAAATCAAAATAATTTAAAGTTAGTCCTGGATGCAATGTATGGTTCAACCAATGAAGAATTTGGAACTTCATTCAGATCTAGACACAAAGAAGCTAAGTATAAGTTTGCTGGAAAAACTGGAACTTCTCAAGTTAAAAGAATAACTGATCAAGATAGAGAGCTTGATTTAGACCTTGAAGAAATAGAATACAAAAGTAGAGATCATGCTTTATTTGTAGCATTTGCACCTTATGATAAACCAAGATATTCCCTTAGTGTTTTGATAGAGCATGGAGGCTCTGGTAGTAAAGCAGCCGCTCCATTAGCAAACAAATTAATAAAAAAAATTTTAGATAGGCATGAATTAAGAGAAAAAATTAGAAAAGATTTAAAAAATATTGCATGATACTTTCAACATCACTAAATTCTAATAGCTATTCATTTATTGATAAACTGAAAGCTATTGATTACTTTTTAATAATAATTGTTGCTATAATTGGTTCAATGAGTGTTTTTTCAATTTATTCTACAGAAAGTGGGAACTTTTCTTTTTATACTAAAAATCATCTAACTAGATTTCTAGTATTTTTTTCTATGTTTTTAGTTCTGTCATTTGTAAGAGTTTCATTTTGGTATAGGCAGGCATATATTTTTTATATTCTAGGAATTTTATTTCTATTACTTGTAATTTTTTTTGGAATTTCAGCATCAGGATCTAAACGATGGATAAATCTTTTCATAATGAACCTTCAGCCTTCAGAACTAATGAAAATTGCAATAATAGTTTGTTTTGCAAGATATTACCATCGTATTCAAAGCTCAGATATTCAAAGTTATAAATATTTATTGCAACCAATCATACTTTTGTTGATACCTTGCTATTTAGTTATAACTCAACCTGATTTAGGAACAGCAATTTTAATAGCAGGAAGTGGGTTGGCTATTATTTGGTTAGCAGGACTTAATTTAAAATATTTTATATATTCAGGATTAATATTGTTAGTCTCATTACCTTTTGTAATTTCAATTTTAAAACCATATCAAAAATCAAGAATATTAACTTTTTTTAATCCAGATAGAGACCCTTTGGGTGCAGGTTATCAAATAATTCAATCTAAAATAGCAATTGGTTCAGGAGGATTATTAGGTAAAGGTTTCTTGCAGGGTACACAAAGTTATCTTGAATTCTTACCTGAAAAACACACTGACTTTATTTTTACTCTTTTTTCTGAAGAATTTGGCTTTGTTGGTTCAATGCTTCTAATTTTATTATACGCTTTATTAATTTATAGAATAATAAGGGTTGGTTTTTCAAGCAGATCATTTTTTGCAAAACTATACTGTTATGGTTTTGCATCTGCTTTATTCTTATATATTTTTGTAAATATAGCCATGGTAGTTGGGTTGTTGCCAATTGTTGGAGCACCACTTCCTATCATGTCATACGGAGGATCATCTATGTTATCAATAATGCTTGGTTTAAGTATTGTAATGAGCTGCAAAATTTATAGTCATGATACAATCAGTAGTTAAGATATAGTCAACAGATATCTGCCGCGATCAAATAACATCTATTATAATTTAACCCACCAACTATATTTTTCATGTGTCAGAAAAAATTTTAAAAGTTGGTATAATAGGAGCAGGAATTCAAGGAGTATGTAATGCTCTTTTTCTTCAAAAAAAAGGCTATCAAGTAATTTTGTTCGATAGAGATGAACCTGGAAATGCAGCCTCTTATGGTAATGCAGGTCATTTTTCACCTTATGCATCAGTCCCTTTAAACAGGCCAGATATTGTAAGTGATGTTCCATCAATGCTTATGAGCTCAAGAGGACCCTTGGCACTTAAATGGAATTATGTTCCAAAAATGATCCCTTGGTTTTCAAAATTTTTAATGAATTGTACTAATGATAAAATGATGCATACCGCAAAAAATATGCATCAAATTTTAGATCAATCATTACTGGCTTATGATGAATTATTCGAAGAGATAGATCTAGAGGGTTTAGTTGAAAATAATGGTATTTTATATGTCTGGAATGAAAAAAATTTAAAAAGTAGAGAATTAGAAATAAAAATTAGGGACGATCTAGGTGTTAAACAACAAGTGGTTAATAAAAAAGAAATACATGATTTGGAACCAAATTTAAAACCATTTTATCATGGAGGTGTTTTCTATGATTATGCAAGACATGCAAGAAATCCAAAAAAAATATTAATAAAGCTATTTGAAAATTTTATAAAAAAAGGTGGAAAGTTTTTAAAACTAAATATCCAAGATTTGAATTTTGACGAGGAGAAACCTGTTTTAAGATCGGAAACCCAGAGATTTGTTTTTGATAAATTGGTTATTGCATGTGGTGCGTTTTCAAAAAAACTTACTGATAAACTTCATGAAAATATTCCACTGGATACCGAAAGAGGGTATCATGTTCATTTTAAAGATTTTGATCATTTAATTTCTAGACCAGTGGTTTATTCTAACAGAGGGTTTGGAATGTCACCAATGGATCAAGGGTTAAGAGTAGTTGGTACTGTGGAGTTTGGCGGTTTAGAAAATGCTTTATCAAAATCCAGGATCAAAAACTTAATTTTAAATGCGAAGGATATGCTTGACGGTTTGCCTGAGCACAAAGATGAGTGGTTAGGATTTAGACCTACACTGCCAGATTTTTTACCAATAATTGGACCATCAAAAAATTATAAAAATGTATTTTACTCATTTGGTCACCATCATTTAGGATGGACTTTAGGTGCAATTTCTGGAAAAATAGTGTCTGGTATGATTGCAAATGAAAATACTAATATGGATTTAAAGCCTTACAGTTCAGTTAGATTTGCTTAAAAAAGTTAAATAGTGTGGAAATTAAACTTGAAGACAAATATAAATTAAGTAAAGGCACTAGATTTTTAACTGGTGCCCAAGCTCTTGTTAGAGTTCCAATTGTTCAAGCAAGAAGAGATAAACAAAAAAACTTAAATACTGCATGTTACATCTCTGGCTATAGAGGATCTCCTCTAGGTGGCTACGACCAGCAGATTTTAAAAAACAAAAAATATTTGAATGAAAACAATATTTATTTTCAACCAGGAATAAATGAGGAACTCGCCGCAACTTCTCTATGGGGAACACAGCAAGTCAATCTTAGAAAACAAGATAAATACGATGGTGTTTTTGGCATATGGTATGGTAAAGGGCCAGGAGTAGATAGAGCAGGAGATGCATTAAAACATGTAAATCTGGCAGGTACCTCAAAGTTTGGAGGCGTCATTGCTTTAATGGGGGATGACCATATATGTGAGTCCTCAACAACCTCTCATCAAAGTGAATTTGCAATGATTGATGCGATGATACCTTTTTTTAATCCAAGTGGTGTTCAAGAAATACTAGATTATGGAATAATAGGAATAGAATTATCAAGAAAAAGTGGATGTTGGGTAGGGATAAAGTGTGTTCATGATAACGTGAGTTCAGGAGCAACAGTTGACTTAGATGAAAATAGGTTAAATCTATTAGATATTTCAAGTGAAAACTATCCATCTGAAGGTTTAAATATAAGACTTAAAGATACCGCTCAAGAAAAAGAATATCGACTACACCATCATAAAATAAAATATGTAAAAGAATTTTGTAAAATAAATAATTTGAATAAAATTATTTTCGATTCAGAAAATCCAAAAGTTGGAATAATTAGCACTGGAAAATCTTTTTTAGATACAAAATTAGGGCTAGAAAAAATAGGAATAAATGAAGATGTTGCCAACCAAATAGGAATTAAATTTCTTAAAATTGCTATGCCTTGGCCATTAGAGGAAAAAATAATTGAAAAATTTTCGGAAAATTTAGAAAAAATCATTGTTGTTGAAGAAAAAAGATCAATCATTGAAACACAAGTTAAAGAAATATTATTTAATAAAAATTTAAATATAAAAGTAGTTGGAAAAAATGATGAAAATAATAATGATTTATTTGTTTCTTCTGGAGCTTTAGACCCAGGAGAAATCGGTTTAAAAATATCTGAAATAATTAATTATCTTAACTTACCGGATGAAGTACATAATCTTTCAAAAAAGTTAAAGTCTTTGAAAGAAAAAATTAATTCAAATATCTCCTTAAAAAGAGTTCCACATTTCTGCTCTGGGTGCCCTCATAATACTTCAACTAGAATACCAGAGGGTAGTAGAGCAATTACAGGTATCAGTTGTGCATATCTTGTGGAACATATGGAAAGAGACAATGAAGGCTTTTCACAAATGGGATCAGAGGGGGCAACTTGGGTTGGTGAGTCTGTTTTTAGCAATACTGACCATGTTTTTCAAAATATGGGAGATGGGACTTACATTCATTCAGGAATTCTATCTATAAGACATGCAGTTGCAGCAAAAACTAAAATGACATTTAAGATTTTGTATAACGATGCTGTCGCGTTGACAGGAGGTCAAGCATTAGACGGATTACCAACAGTTGCGCAAATGTCTAAACAGCTTGAAGCAGAAGGTGTTGAAGAAATTGCAATAATCACAGATGAAATTGAAAAATATAGTGATAGAGGAGGTTTTGCGAAAAATTCAAAAGTTTATGACAGAAAAAATATTATAGATGTTCAAATTGAATTAAGCAAAATTAATGGAACAACTGTTATTATTTATGATCAAACCTGCGCGGCTGAGAAAAGAAGGAGAAGAAAAAAAGGCATCTTAGAAGAGCCTAAGAAAAAAATTTTTATTAATAAAGACCTATGCGAAGGTTGTGGAGATTGTGGAATACAATCTAATTGTGTTTCTATTGCACCTGTTGAAACTGAATATGGAAGAAAAAGACAAATTGACCAATCTTCTTGTAACAAAGATTACACATGTGTTGATGGATTTTGTCCAAGCTTTGTAAGTCTTGAGGGAGATATAAGACTTAAGAAAAATTATGACGATAATTTAATTAATAAAATAAATTCAAAGATAGATGATCCGAAATTACCTCAAATTAACAAATCTTTTGGGATAATGATTGCTGGAATTGGTGGAACAGGAGTTGTTACAATTGGAGCTGTGCTTGCAACTGCTGCTCAAATAGATGGAAAAGGATCAGGAGTTTTAGATATGACAGGATTAGCTCAAAAAGGTGGAACTGTTAAAAGTTTCTTAAGAATTTTTAAAAAACCAGAAGATGTTGGAGCCATAAGATTATCTTATGGTGATACTAACTTACTTCTGGGATTTGATTTACTTGTATCAAATGATTTAGAAATAATAAAAACCTTAGATAAAAAAATTTCAAAATTAATAGTTAATACAGATGAGGTTATGCCTGGAGATTTTACAAGGGATAAAAATTTTTATTTACCTTTTGAAGAAATGAGAGATAATTTAATTAACATAGCAGGTCAAGAAAATATAAAGTTTATATCATCAAATAAAATTACATCTAAGATTTTAGGAAATTCAATTTTATCAAATATGTTTAATGTTGGAGTAGCATATCAATCAGGTTTAATTCCAATTTCAGCTTCATCAATTGAAAAAGCAATTGAGTTAAATGGTGCAAGTGTAAAAGATAATATTGATGCATTCAGATTTGGAAGACATTATGAAAATTTAAAAGATGAAGTTTTAGATATAATTAAAGATGAGCCAGAAGTGCTAGAGGGTTTTGAGGAAAAATATAAGAATAGATTTAAGTTTTTGGAAGATTATCAAAATAAAAAATATGCTGAAAAATTTGGAGATCTCGTTAGCTATGCAAGAAAGATAGATAAAAATATTGGAAACGGTAGTCAATTCTCAACTGCAGTTTTAAAAAATTATTTCAAATTAATGGCATACAAAGACGAGTATGAAGTATCGAGATTAATGACTAATAAAAAATTCGTAGACGATGTAAACAAAAACTTTGAAGGTAATTTTAATTATAATTTTTATTTAGCTCCTCCAATTTTTAGTAAAAAAAGTAAAGTTGATGGGAAATTGGTAAAAATTAAATTTGGAGGATGGTTATTTAGTGTGTTTAAACTGCTCTGTAAATTAAAATTCTTAAGAGGCACAAAGTTTGATCCATTTGGTTATTTAAATGAAAGAAAAAAGGAGAGAGAATTAATAAGAGATTATAAGCAAACAATTACTGGCATAGGAACAAAAATAAATAAATCAAACTATGAAACAGCAGTTAAAATAGCTTCAATACCTGATCAAATCAGAGGTTTTGGACATGTTAAGGAAAAGAATATAAAAGAAGCAATAAACTATAGGACAGATTTACTAAATTCTTTTCATGAAAACACTTAGCCCTTTATATTTAGCCTCTCTTTATTTAGTTTTAGCTTGTTTATTTTGGGCAGGCAACTTTATAGTAGGAAAAGCTGCAAGCATTATTGATATTCCTCCGATATCATTAAATTTTTATAGATGGTTTTTGGCTTGGTTAGTTTTGCTTCCATTCACTTATAAAGAATTATTAAATAACCAAAAAATTATATTAGATAATATTTTTTTATTTTCATTATTGGGAATTTTAGCTGTGACTGTTTTTAATTCAGCCCTTTTTTACTCTCTGAGACATACCCAAGTTATTACTGGAGTACTTATGATTTCAACAGTACCAGTTATGATTATATTATTTTCATCTTTACTTAGAATTGAGAAAACAAATTCATTTCAAATAATAGGAGTATTTCTCTCACTTACAGGTGTTTTATTTATAATAACTAAAGCAAACCTAAATAATTTACTAAATTTATCTTTTAATAAGGGAGACATTTTTGCATTAATTGCAATGTTTGCTTGGTCTCTTTATTCAGCGCTTCTGAAAAAAAAGGAATTCAATCTATCTCCAATTTCTCTTTTGCAGGTTGTTATTACATTTGGAGTTATTTTTCTTATTCCGATGTATTTTATTGATTTTAGTTTGGGTAGTGTAATCAAATTACAATCTTCTTTTTATTTAGTTTTATTCTATGTTGTTTTTTTCCCTGGTTTAATCTCATTTCTGTTTTGGATAAAAGGTGTAAAACTTATTGGGGCTAATAGATCTGGTGTTTTTCTTCATTTGATGCCAATTCTAGGTGCAATAATGGCTATGATAATTTTCAAAGAAAAAATTTTATTTTATCATTTCTTAGGTGCAATTTTTATAATTGCTGGTATTACAATTTCGAATAAAAAAACTCAAAATGCTTAAGGTAGCTATTTTAGACGATTATCAAAACGTTGCTCAAGAATTTATAGATTTGAAAAATCTTTCATCAAAGTTTGATATTGAGATTTTCAGTGAACCTTTTGAAAACGAGGATGACGCCATAGAAAAACTAAAAGAATTTGAAGCTCTGCTTATTATGAGAGAAAGAACATCAATTACTTCAAATCTTATTAAAAGTTTGAAAAAACTAAAATACATTTCTACAAGCGGAATGAGAAATAAAGCCATAGATCTTGAAGCAACAAAAAAAGCTAAAATTGTTGTTACTGGAACAGAAATTAACTCAAACCCTACCTGTGAATTAACATGGGCATTAATTTTAGGGCTAGCTAGAAATATTAAGGTGGAAGTTGATAATATGTACCAAGGTTATTGGCAGACAACAGTGGGTCTTGAATTAAAAGGAAAAATTCTGGGCCTTATTGGTTTAGGAAAAGTTGGATCTCAAGTTGCCAAAATTGGAAAAGCATTTGGTATGCAAGTAATGGCATGGAGTGAAAACTTAAGTCTAGATAAGTGTAAAGAACTTGATGTTTTACCATCTAATAAAGAGGATCTTATTCAAAACTCTGACTTTATATCAATTCATGTCCAAGGAGGAGAAAGATACAAAGATTGTATAAAGCTTGCTGAATTTGATAAAATGAAAAAATCTGCTTTTCTAATTAATACTTCTAGAGGTCCAATTGTTAACGAAGATGATTTAATTATAGCTCTTTCAACTAATGTAATTGCTGGAGCTGGTATCGATGTTTATGATAAAGAACCTCTACCCAGTAGTCATAAATTGAGATTTGTGCCTAACGCACTTTTGCTTCCACACGTAGGCTACGTCACAGCTGAAAATTATTCTATTTTTTATTCACAAATGATAGAAAATTTAGAAGCCTGTGTTGCTGGTAAGCCTATTCGAGAAATAAAGTAAAGTGGAATTACCAGTTGTAAATCACCCTGATTATGAAGCAAAAATTGGTGATGATAATAAATTTCCAATTAAAAAGTTTGGTGAATTAGCAAGTTTTCTTAAAAAAGAAAAGGTAGTTAAGAAGTTTTATAAACCTGATCCATGCTCAGTAGATACACTAAAAGAAGTTCACTCTGAGGAGTATATTTTTAAAATTAAAAATAAAACATTAGAGCAAACATTGGTTAAAAAAATAGGGTTTCCTTTAGTTGATAGTGTGGTCAGAAGATCTTTAGTTGCAACAGGCGGAACGGTATTGGCCTCTAAATTAGCAATAAATTATGGAATAGCTTGTAACACAGCTGGTGGAAGTCATCATGCTATTTATGACGAGGGAGCTGGTTTTTGTGTTTTTAATGATGTGGCTGTTGCTGCAAAGTATCTCTTGAATAGAGGGTTGGCTAACAAAATCCTAATAGTCGATTTAGATGTTCACCAAGGTAACGGAAATTCAGAAATATTTAAAAATGAAAATAATGTTTTTACATTTAGTATGCACACAAAAGTGAATTATCCACCAATTAAATCAAAAAGTGATCTGGATATTGAACTTGAACAAAACATGGAAGATGATGAGTATTTAGATATTTTAAAAAAAAATTTAATTTTTTTAAACGATTTTAATTTTGATTTCGTATTTTATATCGCAGGTGTTGATATTCACTTAGATGATAGATTAGGTAAGTTGTGTATTACTGACAAAGGAATTAATAAAAGAGACGAGATGGTTATTGGAAACTTTTTTAAAAGAAGAGTTCCTATTTGTGGAGTTTTAGGTGGTGGTTACAACAAAGACTTTAAAAAACTTATTGAATTACATGCAAGTTTACATAAAAATTGTGCTAAATATTTAAATGACAAAAAATAATCCAAATTTAACTCATCAACAAAATAAAGTATTATTTGAAGAAGCAACAGAACCTCCAGGTTCAAGTGAACTTAATTTTGAAAAGAGAGAGGGTAGTTATCATTGTGCAAACTGTGGAGTGAAATTGTTTGAGTCTAACACTAAGTATGAAAGTGGCTCTGGCTGGCCATCATTTTATGAGTCTCTACCTGATGCATTTGAAACTACAACAGACTATCATATCGGTTATGCCAGAACCGAGTACCATTGCAAGAATTGTGGAGGACATCACGGCCATATATTTGATGATGGCCCACAACCAACAGGAAAAAGATACTGTAATAATGGAGTTTGTTTAGTTTTTAAACCTAAATAGTTGATTTCAAATTATGAATATAATTGAAATACAAAAAAAGATTATCTCTGAAAAAATTAAGTTAAAAAATAAATCGAAAAATTATTTAAGTAATTTCAAAAATATTGAGAAATATATCAAAAAAGAAGTTGAGATTATTAAAAGTTTTGAGAATTCGATTATCCCAGAAATAGAATTTAAAAATATTTTAATTGAAAACGAAAGGACTATTAAACAGAAAGTTCTGAAACGTGGTTGTGTAATAATTAGAAATGTTTTTGGTAAAAAAAAAATGAAAGATCTGAATAAAAATCTAGATCAATATGTTTTAGAAAATAATTATTTTGAAGATCAAAAAAAAAAGATAGGTATAGATAAATATTTTAGTGAACTCAAAGCAGGAAAACCTCAAATTTTTGGATTGTATTGGTCTAAAGCGCAATCTGAAATTAGACATTCTCAAGAAATGGAAAAGGTTAAAAAATGGCTAAATAATCTTTGGAACTATAAGTATAAGGATAAGAGCGTTTTTGATCCAAATAAAGAACTTGTATACGCAGATCGAGTAAGAAGAAGAGAACCAGGAGACGATACATTGGGGCTATCACCACATTGTGACGCTGGATCGATTGAAAGATGGACTGATCGTGCATATCAAAAAATTTATAATGATATTTTTTCAGATAATTTCGAAAATTATAATCCGTTTGATGCTAAATATAGAGACGAAACAATTGAATTTGAGTCACCTGCAGTAGCGCATGTATTTAGAACATTCCAAGGATGGACAGCCTTAACAGAACAAGGTCCAAATGATGGAACTTTACAATTAATTCCTATTGCCAAAGGAATGGCATATGTTTTAACAAGAGCTTTGCTAGATGATGTGCCTGAAAACGAGTTATGCGGCTCAAAAGCAGGAAAAGCTTTATCAATAAATGAAAAATATCACAGCTTATTATTAGAAGGTTTAATTTCAATTCCCAAAATGTATCCTGGAGATACTATTTGGTGGCACCCTGACGTTGTGCATGCTGTCGAGGAAAAACACATGGGTAAAACTTTTTCAAATGTTATTTATGTAGGTGCAACTCCATACTGTAAAAAAAATATTGATTACATAAAAAAACAATCAATAAAATTTATTGAAGGTAAAAGTCCACCTGATTTTGCTGCTGAAGATTATGAAGTAAATTATAAAGATAGAGTTACAATTAATGATTTAAGTGAACTAGCTAAAAAACAATTAGGTTTAGTTGATTGGAATTAATTTACTTTAAAGATGCTTCTAGTTGACCATTTTTTTCAAGATCTCTTAACTCTTGGTATCCACCAATATGTTCATCATTAAAAAAAATTTGAGGTATTGTTCTCCTTCCATTAGCTTTTCGTATCATTTCATCTCTAAGCTCTGGACCTGTAGATACATCAATAACTTTGTATTCAAGATTATTTCTATTCAGTAACCTTTTTGCTGCATCACAAAAAGCACACATTGGGCCTGAATAAATGGTAATATTTTTCATACTAAAGATATAATTATATTTTTATAATTTACCAGTTAAGAATTTCATTTTTCTTAATTTTTACTCTTATTTGTTTTCTTGAATATTCAAATTTTTTTCTATGTTTAATACTTTGTGAATTTACTCTTTTTCTCCATAACCTAAAAGATGAAGGTTTAAGACTTCTTCTCATTATCTTAATTACATCAGATTCAGTTTTGCCTGTTTTTTTTTCTATCTCCTCAAATGTTATTCTGTCAGCCCAAGCTGCCCAGATAACCCAGTCTGGACTTCCTGGTTTTGGCTCAGGATTTTTGACTTTGGTTGTAGGCCTGTGACTTTTTTTCATAGATTTTTCAGCAAAACTTTAAATAAATTTTAATGCAAATTTTAATGCTTATGATATTATCACTTTTAGATAGTCCTATCTAGCCATCTTTAGCTCCCGGTTTTTTAGGACTATCCTTAAATGCTCCCTTTAAACTATTTCCTTTTTCTACAAATTATTCTCTTTATGTTTATTACTCCTGGAACACCAAGGATTGTAATCATTTCATATTCAATGAATTATGGAGTTAAGAAATGTGTATGGACAGCATTAGGAGATGTTACTGCAAATATTATTCAAGCAACTCTTGTTATATTTGTTATTGGCTCATTTATTTCGGATAATCTTAAGTTGCTTAATACAATTAAGTGGATAGGAATAATTTATATTCTATATCTCGCTTATGATATTTATAAATCTCGACCAAAAAGTATAAACTCTGATAAAAAATCAGAAAAAACTTTTTTATCTTTTTATAAAGATGGTTTTTTAGTTGCTGGAACAAGCCCTAAAGCTTGGATGTTTTTTCCTTTTATTTTTCCACAATTTATTGATTTTAACTCTAATTATGTTGCTCAATTTATTATTTTAATAACTACATATGTAATTTTAGATTTTTTATCTTTAATCGGTTACGCCATTCTAGCAAATAAAATGATTACCTGGGTTAAAGCTAATGCAAAGATTATAAACACAATTTCTGCGTGCGTTTTAATTGTGATTGCGTCAATAATTGCATTTATGCAACAATATTAGTCTTTAATGCGATACTACTGTTACTTGCAAAAAAATTAATTTCTTAGTTTAATAAGGTTTAAATTAATTAATTAATAATAAAGAGGAGATAAATGAAACTTAAAAACATTATAATTACATTTGTTTCTGCAATAGCAATTTTATTCTCAACTTCAGTTGTTTCTTTAGCAAAAGTTGTTGGAGATAAAATTATTTTAGGTGCTGCAATTTCTTTAACTGGAAAATATTCATCTAATGGAGTTCATACTCAAAATGGTTACAATATGGCCGTTGATAGAATTAACGACATGGGTGGTATTAAAGTTGGAGGAAAAACTTATAAGTTTGATATTATCTATTATGATGATGAGTCAAATCCTAAAAGAGCAGCGCAACTTGCAGAGAGATTAATTTCACAAGATGGTGTTGAGTTTATGCTTGGACCTTATAGTTCAGGTTTAACGAAAGCAATTGCACCTGTTACAGAGAAGTACGGTGTTCCAATGGTTGAGGCTAATGGCGCATCAAGATCTTTGTTTACAAAAGGTTATAAATATTTATTCGCAGTGCTTGCGCCAGCGAACTTATATTTAGATGTTGCGATTGAAACAGCTGTAGAGTTAAACGGTGGAAAAGGTGTAAGAATAGCACAAGCTTTTGAGCAAGATGCATTCTCACAAGACGTTAGATTAGGTATTTTAGATGCTGCAGAGAGAACTGGATCTAAAATTATAATCGATGATAAACTTCCAAAAGAGCTAAATGACATGGCTGCAACTTTAGCAAAAGTTAAAGCTGTTAAACCAGATGTTTTAGTTGTATCTGGACACACAAAAGGTGCATTAACAGCTATTAGACAAATTGCTGAAATGAAAGTTGACGTTCCAATGTTAGCAATGACACACTGTGATGCTGCTAAATTATCTAAGCAACATGGTAAGAACTCACAATACGCTCTATGTGCATCTCAGTGGCATAAAACATTAACTTACAAAGATGATTTCTTCAA
>CACDHV010000002.1 GCA_902552755.1 uncultured Pelagibacteraceae bacterium
CGGTAATCAAATTCATCTCATCAAAAATAAGTTTAATAAAAAACTTATTACAAATTTTTTAAATAAAAATGGTCATTCAATGTTTCAAAAATTCTTAAAAAATATATCTAAAGGAGATAAGAGAGTTTTTATTATTAATGGTAAAGTATGTGGAGCAATCTCAAGAGTTCCTAAGAAAGGTTCATATTTGAGCAATATGAGCAAAGGTGCTGTGCCTAAACTTACAAAACTTACAAAACAAGAAATAAAAATTTCAAAATTTATAGGGAAAAAATTAAAGAATGATAATATTTATTTTGCTGGAATTGACTTCATAGATCAGAAACTAAATGGAGATATTAATGTAACGTCTCCTACTGGATTAAAAACGTACTATGACCTTTCTAAAATCAATCTTGCTAAGATATTTTGGAAAGGTTTAAGAGCTTGAATAAATTATCAAATCAAAAGAAAGGTTCACTACTAGCCTTCGTAGCTGTAATGTTGATTACACCTGACTCATTACTTATCAGGCTTTCAGAAATAGAAACATGGGGAATGCTTTTTTATAGAGGAGCCATACCTTTCTTTATAGTCTTAATTGGACTACTATTATTTTACAGGCAAAATTTTATTAATGCCTTCTTAAAAGTTGGTACAGTTGGTATATTTTACGCAATTAGCTTTTCTATTTGTAACATAACTTTCATTGTCTCTATTCAAAATACCAATGTAGCCAATACGTTGATTATGATTGCTTTGGCCCCAATGCTTTCAGCAATACTTGGGGCCATATTCTTAAAAGAAATGCCTAGTAAAGGGACTTGGATCGCCATTTTCATTACATTTTTAGCGGCTTTATTTATTTTTTATGATTCACTTCAAGTCGGTAATCTTTTTGGGAATATAATGGGATTTATTACAGCTGCTGGATTAGCTGTAAATGCAGTTCTTATTAGATATGCCAAGGACAGAGATCTTTTGCCTTCTGCTGTAATGGGCAAATTAGGTGTTGCGGTATTTGCCTTCTTTTTTGTTGAAAACTTTAATTTAATTGGAACAGATCAAATTTATATACCGATAATGTGCATTATTTGTGTAGCCCTACCTTTTGTTTTGGTAACAATCGCACCAAGATTTATACCAGCAGAAGAAGTAAATCTATTTTTCTTATTAGAAACAATAATAGGTCCAATTTGGGTTTGGTTAGTTGTTAAAGAGCAACCAACTTTGGAGACGATCATTGGAGGTGTCGTGATCATAATCACTTTAGGTATCCACTCCTTTATTAAACTAAGGGAGCCTGAAAAAATTATTAATTAATTTCTTGATTTACTATCAAATCATCCATAGATAGCGCAATTATGGAAAAGATACTTAAAAATTCCTGGGCGTTATTCACAGGCATGGGTCTAATTATGATAGCTCATGGCTTTCAAGTTTCTTTACTTGGAGTAAGAGCTGTTCATGAAAGTTTTAGCTTAACAGCAACCGGCTTTATGTTGTCAGGATATTTTGTAGGTTATTTTATAGGAGCAAAAACGGTTCCGATTTTGGTTTCAAGAGTTGGTCATATAAGAGTATTTGCTGCTTTTGCATCAATTGCTTCTATCGTTGTTTTAGTGCACTCTATAATCATCAATCCATTTACATGGTTTGTATTAAGAATTGCCTCAGGTTTTTCAATGGTATGTTTATATACAATTGCTGAAAGCTGGTTAAACGACCGAGCAAGCAATAAAAATAGAGGAAGTGTTTTATCGATTTATATGATCGTTCTTTACGCATCTATGGCGATTGGAATGTTTTTTTTAAACTTCAGTAAGCCAGAAAATTTTCAGCCGTTTATACTTGTTTCTTTATTCATGTCACTTTCACTTGTCCCAATATTATTAACTAAGAAAAAACCACCAAAATTTAAAAAGATTATTGGAATGAAAATTAAAGAACTTTATGAAGCCTCTCCTTTTGGAATGGTAAGTGCACTTTTATGTGGAATTTGTCACTCTGCAATGTTTGCTTTAATTGCTGTTTATGCAGCATCAATGAATTTTAGTATTTTTGAAATTTCTTTTGTAACATTTTTAATCGCTATTTCTGGTGCAATTTCACAATGGCCGATTGGTAAACTATCAGATATTTATGACAGAAGAACAGTTACAGTATATTCAACATTTGCTTCAGCTTTCTTTGCGTTATGTGCAATTTTTTCAGTAGGCACAATGCATTTACCTGACGGTTTAGCGAGCTCAAAGTTTTGGTTTTATATTTTTACAGGTTTGTATGCTTTCTTCAGTCTTCCTATGTTTGCATTAATTTTTGCTCACACTAATGATTTTATAACTAAAGAAAAATTTGTAGCTGCAGGTGCTGGTTTACAATTTACCTTTGGAATGGGTGCAATTAGTGGACCTTTTTTATGTTCTATGTTTATGGATTTAATAGGAGAGAATGGTTATTTTATATTTCTAATTATTTTTCACTGTTTAATAGGAGCATATGGAGTTTACAGAATGAATGTTAGAGAGGTTATTGAAAACCCTGACTCTCAATTCACACCACTTCCTACGACAATAACACCTATTGGCTTAGAACTTAATCCAGCAACAGAACCTATTGAAGACCCGGTAAAACCAGTAGGAACCGAGGAAACAGTTATTGTAGAGAATAACCCTTCTCAATAATTAAAATCTTATTTAAAATTTTTATTCTGCTAAAATAGTTTATGACTAAAACTATAAATCTTGGAGTATTGGGTATTGATCATGGTCATATCTTCGACATGATTGATGAGATGCTTAAAGAGGGATGTAGTTGTAATTATTTTTGGACACAAGGTTCTCCGTTAACTTTAAATGAATTTAGAAACAAATATCCTCAAATTAAAAGAGTGGATAATAAAAGTGATATTTTAAATGATGATACAATTGACATGATTTTAATTTCATCCATTCCTAAAGATAGGGCAAATTTATCTATAGACGCAATGAAAGCTGGAAAAGATGTAATGGTTGACAAGCCAGGATGTACAACTCTTGAGCAACTTAATAAACTAAAACAAACAGTTAAGGAGACAGGAAAAATTTGGTCAATTAATTTTTCAGAAAGATTTCATGTAGCAGCTGTTGCAAAAGCTGAAGAGCTAGTCGCTGAAGGTAAAATTGGTAAAGTAAAACAAACAATTGGCACGGGCCCTCACAGACAAGGCAATTATGAAAGACCTGATTGGTTTTATGATCGTATTAGTTATGGTGGAATAATAACAGATATAGGCTCTCATCAAATTCATCAATTTTTAGTATTTACAAATTCAAATGAAGCTAAAGTGAATCATGCGTTAGTTGAAAATACTACTAAGAAAGAATTTACTGGTTTTCAAGATTTTGGGGAAGTTAATCTTTCTGGAAATGGTGGTCATGGATATGTCCGTTTAGATTGGTTTACTCCTGATGCACTTCCTACTTGGGGAGATGGAAGGTTATTTATACTGGGTGATAAAGGTTTTATTGAAATTAGAAAGTACACAGACCTAGCTAAATCTGAAAAAGGAAATCAGTTATATTTAGCAAATAACGACGAAGTTAAACATATTGACTGTTCAAATGTGAAACTCCCTTACTTTGCAAATTTAATTAAAGATGTTTTAAATAGAACTGATACTGCTTGTTCACAAGAACTTACTTACTTATCAATGGAACTAGCAATTAAAGCTCAAGAATTAGCAGAAAAAAAATGAAAAAATATCAGGTAGCAATAATAGGAACTAATATAGGAGCTAAACATTTTGAAGATTTTCAAAAAGTATCAGACCGATTTAGTGTTCATACATTGTGTGGTTTAACTAGAGATGCAATAGATAAAATATTGGCGTCAAATAATGATACTAAAATGTCATTAAACTTTGATGATGTATTAAAAGTAAAGGAAATAGACATAATTGATATTTGTCTCCCACCCCATTTACATTTTTCTGCGTGCAAAAAATCTCTTGAAGCTGGAAAACATGTAATTTGTGAAAAACCATTGGTTTCAAGTCTTAAAGAAATTGATGAGCTAGAAAACATTAGTAAAGAAACAGGAAAGATAATCTTTCCTGTATTCCAATATAGATATGGATTAGGATTTTCTAAATTTAAGGCACTAATAAAGTCAGGACTTGCTGGAAAACCTTTAATCGCCTCATTAGAAACTCATTGGAATAGAGGAAAAGATTATTACTCAAAACCTTGGCGAGGTACTTGGAATGGTGAACAAGGAGGAGCAATTTTAAGTCATTCAATACATATTCATGACTTGGTGAGCATGATACTAGGACCAGTTTCAAATGTATTTGCAAAATTAACAACAAGAGTAAATGATATTGAGGTTGAAGACTGTGCATCTTTATCAATTGAAATGGAAGATGGAACACTGGTTACCAGCTCAATCACCCTTGGTGCAGCAAATGATACCAGTAGACTAAAATTCTGTTTTGATGGACTGACAGTAGAATCGGGAGCATCTCCAGATAAACCTTATAATCCAGCTGATGATGAATGGATATTTTTACCAAGAGCTCCTATTTCACAAAGTCAAATTGATGAAGTATTGTCAAAAGTCGAAAAACCTAAATCATGGTATGCAGGAATGTTTGATGAAATAGCCAACAAACTTGATGGAAAAGTTAGTGATGAAGTAACTTTATTGGATGCTAGAAAATCTTTAGAATTTGTAACAGCTGTTTACAGTTCATCAAGACAAAACAAAAGTATCAAACTTCCAATTACCAATGATAATGCATTGTACAGTTCCTGGTTACCAAAATAATCAATAACCTAATTTAGGATCGACTTGATTATGTAAATCTTTTTTATCAATAAATAGTATTAAATTCTTGAAGAACTTTTCTAAAACCATTTCAATATAATTTCCTTTACTATCAGAGGATATGTGAGGTGTAATTATCAAATTTGGAGTATTCCAAAACTTTGAATTTCTGTTAATGGGTTCTTCTGAAAAAACATCTAAAATAGCTCCAGCAATTTCATTTTTTTTTAATTTTTTCCTTAGATGCTCATAATCCATCACAGATTGACGGCCAATATTAACAATTCCACACGTAGCTTTAAGCACATCTAATCTTTTCTTATTTATTAATCCTTTTGTTTCGTTTGTTTCTGGAACAGCTAAATAAAGAAAATCAGCCTCAGGTAAGACTTCATCAATCCTATCAAATGTTATAACTTTTGAACAACCTTCAACTGCTCTACCCCTTCTATTAACTCCAATAACTTTTGCTCCTAACAAGCTGATATGTTTAATCATTGCCCCACCTAATGATCCAGTACCTACCACTACAACTTTTTTACTATCAATTGGGTTACTTAATAAAGTTACAAACTCTTTTTTTTTTTGATTAGTAATTATTCTTGTCATATGGTTTTGAAGCATCAAAACACTCATTAATCCAAATTCACCTGCCTTTTTAGAATGTATTCCACTACTATTTGTTAAAATTAAATCTTTTTTAAGCCAATTAAATGGATAAAGATGATTAACGCCTGCTGACACAATATGTATCCATTTTAAATTTGGTGCAATTTTGCTTAAATTATTTGTTGGAAAGTTCCATGTAAGCAAAATATCTGCATCTTTCATTGAAGATTTCCAATTATCATCATCCCAATCAACTATGTATGAAATCTTATGTTTTATCTTTTGGTGTTTATTGAGAAGATTCTCAAATAATTCTTTTGGGACACTACTATTTTTTTCACCTTCTAAATCACAAGGCAAAGAACCTTTTTTCCAGTGATTATTTCTTATATGAATTTTAATTTTACCTTTGGACATTTAAAATTAAAATATACTAAAATTTTTAAAATTATAACAATGATTAAAGAAGGTTGTTCTCATAAAAAAATGTAATATTGTATAAAATATTAAAATTATGCCTTCATTTGATGTAATAAGTAAAATTAATTATCAAGAATTTGACAATGCTCTTGCAAATTGTTTAAGAGAAATAGCTAACCGATATGATTTTAAGGGACTTAATATTTCAATTGAGAGAAAAGATAAAATAATAACTACAATAGCGCCAGATGAATTAAAATTAAAACAAGTAAATGAATTGCTCCAAGTTCATCTTATAAGAAGAAAAGTAGATCCAAGAGTAATAATCGTTAAAAATTCAGAAGGTGCAGCTGGTGGAACCATCAGACAAGTCAGTGAATTAGCAGAGGGCATTAGTCAAGAAAATGCTAAGAAGATTATTGCTGATGTAAAAAAATTAAAACTTAAAATCCAAATTAAAATTCAAGGAGAAGAATTAAGAGTTCAAGGAAAAAAAAGAGATGACCTTCAAGAAGCAGTATCTGCAATACGGGATATTGATATAGGACTTCCAATTGAATTTATAAACTTTAGAGATTAATCAAATATGATTGAAATCATTTTAGGTATATTCGTTATTGTTGTCGTAGGTTTTTATTTATTTAGACCTACTTCAAAACAAGAAGAGAAAGATTTGAAATCTAAAAACAATTGGCGTGGTGGATTTTAAAGGTCAAACTAGAAATAGAACTAGAACAAGGTGAGATAAATATGTTGAAAATTTTATTGATTGGGAATTTGTTGAGTCTATATTAGCTTAATTAATTAAAGAAAGGGAATACTATGAACTTTGTTGGAACAACAACATACGAAGGAACTAAAAAAGATGCAGATGAATTATACAGCATGTTTAAAGATGATCTTGCAAAATGCACGTCATCATTTGAATGGGCTCACATTCGTGAAGGTAAAATGATTTTTATTGCAAATGTAACTGATGAAGAAAAATTTTATGCCTTATTTGAAGATCAAAGATCTAAAGACTGGAACGCAAAGTTTAATGCTAAAGACGAAGCTTGGAAACTTGAGAAAATAATGTAACTAGTTCCCAAACTAGAACTTTTTGAGGTATAAAAAGAAAAGTGAAGGTGTGAACAAAGAAAACGCAAGTAAACTGTGGAAAATGATACAGGAAGCTGGCGATTATTTACAAGGACAACTTCCAGATCATCCAAATCATCCTAAAGGTAGAAATCCTTATGCACATGTCGCAATTTGCGTAAAGAGTAAATTTAATGCAAGTTATAAAGATATTGAAGATGAAAAATTTGATGAAATAGTAAATTATATAAATTTCCTTAAAGAAAATCCTAGCTGAATTAAGATTTAATTATATTTAAAAACGATTCTACATCATCTGGATGCGTATTCCAGGCAGCAACTAATCGAACAGCTTTATCTTCCCACTCATCATCATTAATTTTGTAACCATGTGAATTAAATTGATCAATTATATTTTTTGGTATTTTGACAAAAACCTCATTTGCATCTGTTGGGTAAACTAATTCAATATTTTTGTGTTTCAGTAAACCTTGGCTTAATTTTTTCCCCATAGCATTTGCATGCTTTGCATTTTTTAACCAAACCTCATTTGAGATATAAGCATCTAATTGAGCTGATACAAAACGCATCTTTGATAGTAAATGCCCTGCTCTTTTCATTAAAAAAGCTAAATTTCCAACTAACTCTGGTTTAAAAAAAATAATGGCTTCTGCTGCTAGGCATCCATTTTTAGTTGCTCCAAACGACAGTACATCAATTCCAGACTTCCATGTCATTTCTGCTGGAGTACAGTTTAATGAAACTAACGCATTTGCAAATCTTGCACCATCCATATGAATATTTAGATCATGTTTATGTGTAATCTCTGATATTTTTTTTATTTCATCTAAGTTGTAAGCAACACCTGTTTCACATAATTGGGTAATACTTACTGATGAGGGTTGAGTATGATGTACCACCCCTTTTCCAGAAATGTTTCTATCTAGTTCATCTGCTATTATTTTTCCATTGGTACCGTCCAGATTAACTAACTTTGCACCTCCAGTATAAAATTCTGGGGCCCCACATTCATCTACATTTATATGGGAAAGTCTATGGCAATAAATATTTCCAAAAGAAGGAGTCATAGTTGATAAGGCTAAAGCATTGGCTGCTGTTCCTGATGCTGTTGGAAATACTATAACTTCTTTTTCAAATATTTCTGAAAATTTGTTTTGTAAGTTTTTCGACAGCTCATCATTACCATATGGAGTTTTGTCATCCTCATTAGCTTTAAGAAGTGCATTTAAGACTTCTGGACATGCACCTGTAACGTTATCTGAAGCAAATTTTACTCTTTCTCTTTTTGTTTTTATCTGAGTCACAATTATTGCTTTGGAAAATAATCTTTTAATTCGCCTTCTCTATAAACATCTGCTGTACAACAATGTAATCCACCTCCAAATGCATAAGCGTCTCTAAGCTCAACAGGAACAACCTCCATGCCTAATTTATCTAGTTGTTCTGCTTGGTATACTTCACTTTTTTCTACACATACAGTTTTAGGATCTAAAACTAAAACATTCATTGATAGCCATGTCGAAGAGTAACATAGAGGAGGGGGCTCGTTGTGTGCAGGTTGAGCACTATCAATAATTTCCCATCCATTATTTTCAAACAATTTTCTTTGCTCTTTAGGAAGCCTTCTTTGAGGATTGTTAATTATTAAACCCTCCTTGATAGGTGTAAAGGTTGCATCTATATGAATTGGATAAGGATCACCTGGAAAATTAACAGCATGAACCCTGTGATCTTTATAATGTCTTTTTAACCAATCAATTCCTTTTAAATTTGTTGTAAAACCATGTTGTACTACTAAATCTTTACCAAATCTTAGAACGTCAGCAGCATCAAATAATGGCTCCTCTTCAGTGGTTACAAAATATTTATTTTCTGTCCATTCCAGTCTTTTTTGAATTCCTATTTTATCTGATAAGTAATCTTCTCTGTAATCCTCATCTGTTAATCTAGGTTTAGGAGCAGATTCATGTCTCATATTTGGATCTAAATTATAATATTGCTTTAAAAGTGGTCGGTAACATAGATATTCAAACCATCGGCAACGATAACTCATGGTAGCCTCTAAAATTTCATTACCAACAGTTAGCAAAACATCTCTAGGTGGCATGCATCCAAACATTGTCTCCGCTTGCCAATCAGGTGTAGATGTTTTTTGATTAAAATCAATTGGATCTGGTCTATCAACTTTAATCCCTCTTTTTTTTAATATATTTGAGAAATTATCTAAAAGCTGATTTGCTTTATCTACAGTATCTTTAGTTCTTGGACCAAATTTTCCTCTCATATCGCTGTCTTCTGGAACTTTGGCATCTAATGCTGGCTCAGGGGCAGGTATACAAGTACCATCTGCTTTACCTACTATTACATGTTTCAATGGATCCCATTCATTCCAACTATTTACAATTACTTTTTCATTATTCATTTTAGTTTAAACCTATAAATCTTCTATTAGACTGCATAATGAGGCTGTAGTAAAAAATTGACATAAAAATAAAAAATCCACCAATAATAGTATTCGTAGATGGGACTTCATTAATTCCCATCCATGGTAACCACACCCAGAATATTCCACCGATTACCTCAGTAAGTGAGAGTAAGGTTAGATCAGCTGCTGGAATATTTTTTGATCCAATTGAATACAAAATCAAACCCATACATACTAGAGTTCCATGAGTAGCAAATAAGGCTTCATTTTTTCCAGTAGATAAAAAATTAGCATCGTTCGACATCAACATTACAGCAGAAAATATGAAACAGAAAAAACCCGCAAAGGCTACAGTGGTAAATTTTGGCGTTTCTTTTCTCCATCTAAGTGAAACAGAAAAAATTGAGAAACCTAATGCAGAAATAAGTCCAAACACAAGCCCTGGCAATGAATTTTTACCAGAATTGTCAAAAGCCATTATACATATACCCGATGCTGCAACTACAATCGCAATCCATACTGTTAATGAAATTTTTTCTTTTAAGAATAAAAATCCTAATAAGGCTGTTATAAATGGCATTGCCGCAAGACAAAGTAAAGTGATAGCTGCTGTCGTATTAGTAATTGACCATATAAATGTTATCATTGCTGTACCAAGACCAATACCTCCAATTAGACCAGATATACCAACTTTAAAATAATTTTTATAAAACTCTTTTCCTTCCTCCAGAAACAAATACATATTAAGCAAAAGAAAAATAACTATTCCTCTTGTAAATAAATATTGCCATGGAACTGTTTCTGGTTGATCGATGTGCCTTACAACATATGGACCAAAAGACCAAAAAATACCAGCAATTAATACGATTGGGATGGCTACTTTAGGATTTTTTAAATTTAGCATGTGCTATTTTTTTATTTAAGAAGTATGAAAATATAAATATAAATTTGTATAATAACAATCAAATAAATACTCAAATTAATGGATATTAATATTTTAAAAATAGCTTCTGATACCAAAAACAATAAACATATTTATAACTGCACTCATTCGATGAAATATAAAAGTCAAATTTGTGGTGATGAGATTGAAATTTTTTTAATTATTAAAGACAATGTTATAAAAGATTTTTCTTATCAATCTCAATCTTGCATATATTGCAATGCATCTGCAAATTTAGCTACAAAAAATTTTAAGAAAAAAAGTAAAGATAAAATTAAAAATTTTTTAAAATTATTGGATAAGTTTAATGATAAAGAAAATATTTCATTTCCAAGTGAATGGAAAGAGTTTAAAAAAATCTTTGATAAAAAAAATTATGCAAGAAAAGAATGTTTAACGCTTCCAATAAAAGCTTTAAAAAAAGTAATACAATAAATGAACAAAGATAAAATTATAAGATCCTTTTTAGCGTTGATTTTTTCAACTATAACAATTGGTGTTCTCACTTTATTAACTTATAAAACTAATTTTGGACTTTTTTTAATTGCATCATTTGGATCCTCAATGGTCCTTTTATATGGTTACCCAGAAAGTCCATTTGCGAAACCTAAAAATATATTATTTGGTCATCTAGTAACTTCAACAATTGGAATTCTATTTTATAATTTTATCCCATTTCCAATTTATATATCAATACCTTTAGCGGTAGGTCTCGGTGTTGGATTTATGATTTTACTAGATGTAACCCACCCCCCAGCTGGAGGAAATCCTATTATAGTTATATTGGGCTCAGTATCGTTTGACTATTTATTCTCCCCAATATTAACTGGATGTTTGATTATAATAGCCTTTGGAATTATTCTGAATAAATTCGTTGCTAAAAAGAAATACCCCTAATCAAGTACTATTCGTTTGATTGATGTTCTTATTTTATGCTACACTTTCATAAGAAAATATCTATAGAGAGATTTTAAAACATAAATATTAGGAGAAAAAATGAAAGTACTTTGCGTGTTATATGATGATCCTAAAGGTGGTATGCCTAAAGCTTACCCTTTATCAGATCTTCCAAAATTAGAAAAATACCCTGATGGAATGACTTTACCTAGTCCAAAAGGTAGGGATTTCACACCTGGAGAATTATTAGGATGTGTATCTGGTGAATTAGGATTAAGAAAATTTTTAGAGAGCAATGGTCATGAGTTAGTTGTAACAAATAGTAAAGATGGAGAAGGATGCGAGGCTGATAAACATATAGTAGATGCAGATATAGTTATTTCTCAACCATTCTTTCCTTATTATTTAACAAAAGAAAAGATTGAAAAAGCAAAAAACTTGAAAATGGCAATAACTGCAGGAATTGGCTCAGATCACGTAGATTTGCAAGCAGCAATGGATCATAAAATTGATGTCGTAGAAGTTACTTTCTGTAACTCAAGATCAGTTGCTGAGCATATAGTAATGATGATAGTTTCACTTGTTCGAGATTACCACAACCAACATCGAATCGTAAATGAAGGTGGATGGAATATAGCAGACGCTGTTCAAAGATCTTACGATGTTGAGGGAATGCATATTGGAACTGTAGCAGCTGGAAGAATTGGATTAGATGCACTCAGAAAAATGAAACCTTTTGATGTTCATCTTCACTATTTTGATAGGCATAGATTGCCTGAGTCAGTTGAAAAGGAATTAAATCTTACTTTCCATGAAACTGTGGAGTCTATGGTTAAAGTATGTGATGTTGTAACAATCAACTGTCCTCTGCATCCTGAAACAGAAAACTTATTTGATGATGAAATGATAGGTAAAATGAAAAAAGGTGCATATATTGTAAATACTGCAAGAGGTAAAATTTGTAATAGAGATGCAATAGCAAAAGCCTTGAAGAGTGGACAATTAAGTGGATATGCGGGAGATGTATGGTTTCCTCAACCAGCTCCAAACGATCACGTGTGGAGAACAATGCCAAACCATGGAATGACACCTCATACTTCTGGAACATCACTATCTGCTCAAGCTAGATATGCTGATGGTGTGAGAGAAATCCTGGAATGTTTCTTTGAAGGTAGTGAAATACGTAACCAATACTTGATTGTTAAAGATGGACAATTAGCTGGAATGGGAGCGCATTCTTATAGTAAAGGAAGCGCTACCGGTGGTTCAGAGGAAGCGGCAAAATATCAAAAAAAATAGAGTTTTAAATAGAAATTATTAAAGGTAAGCTATCAGTATTTAGATAGCTACCTTTAATGAAAAAATTTTTATCAATAATTTTCTTTCTTATTTCTTCAACCAGCTTCGCCAATTCACCAAATTTTGAAAAAGCCTATTTTGCTGGAGGATGTTTTTGGTGTATGGAAGAGTCTTTTGAAAATATTCTTGGTGTTTCAAAAGTTATCTCTGGCTACTCAGGTGGCACTACTGAAAATCCAACATATAAAGAAGTTACATACGGAAATACAGGCCATTTTGAGGTTATTGAAGTCATATATATTCCAGAAGTAGTTAGCTATGAAAAACTCTTAGAAGAATTCTGGGTAAACATTGATCCCTTTGATGCTGTAGGGCAATTTTGTGACAAGGGATATAGTTACAGATCAGTGGCATTTTATCAAAATGATAAGCAAAAAAACTTAATAGAAAATAGTATTAAGGAAATAGAGAAAAAATTTAAAAAAAAAGTAGTAACTTATGTAAGAAAATTTGATAAATTTTATATTGCAGAGGCTGTTCATCAAGATTATTACCAAATAAATTTTCTTAATTACTTAAGATATAAAAAAGGATGTAGACGCGAAGCAATATTAAATAGTATTTGGGGGTCTTAGAATGTCTGTGGTTAGTAAATACGTATCTTTAAAAAATTATATTCCAACCGGCTTACCAAAAGAGACAGATTTTGAAATAAAATCAAAAGAAATTTCAATTAATGATGAAAAAAATATTTTAGTGTCAAATTCATGGATATCAGTTGATCCATACATGCGTGCAAGAATGACCGAGAGAAAAAATTATAAACCACCATTTAAAATCGGTGAAGAAATGGAAGGGTATGCAATTGGTAAAGTAAAAATCTCAAATGACAGAAGTTTTAAAATTGGAGATTTAGTATTTAGTAGTCTTGGTATGAGAGATAATTTTGTTTGCAATGCTGATGAGCTCAAAAAACTTAATCCAATAAATATACCTATACAATCTTATTTAGGACCACTAGGAATGACTGGTCATACAGCTTATATAGGTCTGTTAAAACACGGTGAATTGAAAGCTGGACAGACAGTTTTAGTTTCTTCTGCTGGAGGGAGTGTTGGATCTACAGTTTGTCAAATTGCAAAAAATCTTGGATGTAAAGTTATTGCAAGCACAGGGTCTGATGAAAAAGTTGATTGGCTAAAAAATGAATTAAAAGTTGATCATGCTTTTAATTATAAGAAAGTTGAAAACCTTGTATTACATTTCAAGGAAATTTGTCCTGATGGTTTTGATCTTTATTTTGACAATGTTGGTGGAGACTTTTTAGAATCCGCAATTTTTCAAATGAAAACATATGGTCGTATTGTGATTTGTGGAAGAATTTCACAGATGAATGCAACAAATCCTGGATCTGGTTTGAAAAATATGGCTTATGTTTTAGTAAAAAGACTTACAATTAAAGGATTTCTTATTTTTGATCACGATAATGAAAGAGAGCCATTTGAAACTGAAATGTCAAAATGGTTGGCGGATGGTAAAATAAAATTTAAAGAAACTATCTACGAAGGAATAGAGAATGCTCCAAAGTCATTTATTGATTTATTAAACGGTAAAAATATTGGCAAAATGCTTGTCAAAATTTAGTTTAGAAATTTTGTGACTTAAAATCCTCAATAAATGATTAAAACATTTCCTTTACTATTTATATTGCTATGGTCATCCGCATTCATCTCAGGTGATATTATAGTTCAGAATGCATCACCTTTTGCAGCACTTGCCTTTAGATTTGGAATAGTAACTATAGGTTTCTTCTTATTCGCGCTACTTAAAAGAGAGATAATTTTTACAAAAGCAAGATATATATTAGAAAGTATAACTACAGGTGTATTATTTCATGGATTATATCTTGGTGGTTGTTGGTACGCTTTTCATGTAGGAGTTCCTGCAAGTGTTGTAGCATTAATTGTTACTCTTCAACCAATATTAACTAATTTATTATCAGGACCAATATACAAAGAGGTAATAGGATGGAGGCAGTGGGTTGGTATTGTGTTTGGGTTTGTAGGCTCGTTGCTAGTACTTGGAGTAGATTTTGGAGAAGAATTTCCTAAAGATGGATTATTAACTTGTTTTATTGCCCTTGCTGCAATCACTACAGGAACCTTGTGGCAAAAAAAACTAAGCGGCAATGTATCTTTATCAGTTAATAATGGATTTCAAGCTTTTGGGGGCTGTTCTTTTAATTTAATTTTAATATCAATATTTGAAACTCCCTATATAAATTTTACAACAGGATTTTTATTTGGAATGACACATCAGATTATTCTAGTGTCGTTTGGAGCTTTTACAATTTTAATGTTTTTAATAAAAGCAGGTTCAGTAAGTAAAACTTCAACATTATTTTTTCTTGTCCCTCCTACAACAGCTGTAATGGCTTATTTATTTTTAGGGGAAAAATTATCCAATGTTGATATAGCGGGGTTTATACTTGCGACAATTGGTGTTTATATTGCTACTAGAAAGTAAGTGAAAATTTTAAATTTTATAAAAAAATTTTATCGGCCTTTTGTGATAACTTATCTTTTTTTTTCGATTGGCATAAGTTTTTATCCATCCTTTGAATTTTATTCATTTAAAGGGCAATTATTGATATTTGCTGTATCTATATTTAACGGAATACTAGGAGTTTATATTAAAAAATTATAAAACGTAAGGTTCTGGTCTAGCATTACTTTTTAAAACTCTTTCTACATCAAAAACACTTATATCTATTGATTGGTAGCTACCTGTTGTGATCAATTCAGTCAGAGCCCTTCCAATACCTGGTGCCTGCATTAAACCTCTTCCAGTGAAGCCAGAGGCTAAATAAACATTGTCATATTTTGGATGTTTGCCTACAACTGCGTTGTTATCAAGTTTATTACAATCATAAAATCCTGCCCAACCTCCGGTTAATTTTAGTTCTTCAAAGGCTGGAACTCTTTTTGCGAGAGCAGGCCAAACTAATTCTTCAAAATCATTCCATGCTGGTTCTAAATCTTTCGCATCAAATACAGATATAGGTGAACCTGCTAAGAACTCTTTACCCTCTGGTCTCCAATATACACCTGTTGTTAAATCTCCAGTTAGTGGCATATCAGGAAAATGTTTTGGACATTTAACTCGAAATACAGTGTGCTTTTGTGGTTCAACTGGAATATCTGATAACAATTCTTTAGTCCAACATCCTGCTGCTGAAATGATAGTTTTTGCATTTATCTCAGACAAATTTTTAATGTCACCCTTTAAAAATTCTGCCCCTAACTCAATTGCTTTACTTTTTAAAGCACTATGAAACATAAAAGGATCAATCCAACCTTCACTTTTATTATCAGTATAAGTGGCTGTCTCTATCCCCTCATTATTTATATATGGAAAAATTTTATTTAATTCTGAACCTTTAATATTTTTTGTACCAGCATCGCATTCTCTATGATTTTCTAATGCTCGGTATTGTTCTTCTGCATGTTCTGGTCCAAACATTAAAAGGTATCCATTAGGAACCATGCTTGCTGTTGGGTTCGGATTTTTTTTTGTTTTTAATAATTCTGGTATTTTAAAAATGAATTCTCTAGCAAATTTACCTAGAAGAATGTTTTCTTTTTGAAAAAATTGTCTTCTAAATCCACCTAAAGATAAAGGAAATGAGGCAGTCTTATATGTAGGGTCTCTCTCTATTACCTTAACTTTTCTACCTTCTATTGATAAAAAGTAGGCAGTTGCAGCGCCTATTATACCTCCACCAACTATGACGACATCATCCATAAACTTTAATATATACTATTTTCTTTGCATTAACCATAAAGCATCTTGACTTAAAAAATAAATTTTTCCATTCGTCGGGTGAACCTGAATATCTCTTATTCTTCCAATTTTATTTTTAAAAATAACCTCTTCTTTTACATTTGATAAGTCATCAAATATCAATTTCCTCAAAGACTTATCTTTTAACGAGGTGATTAAAGCATGACTATTCCACTCATTAAATTCTTCACCTTTATAAATAGTTATAGCGCTAGTTGCTATTGAGGGCACCCAATATTGAATAGCTTTTGTAAATCCAGGTTTCCATTTTGGGCCAATTGGAATTCCAGAATAATTGGTTCCTCCCCATCCTAAAATTTTCCATCCATAATTTTCACCTTTTTTTACTTCTCCGAACCAATCTCCACCTTTTGCCCCATGATTACTCATGTAAACTTTTCCATCAAATTCAGAAAGTGCCATCCCTTGAGGATTTCTAATTCCAATTTGATAAATCTCTGGCAGCCAATCTACCATTCCCTCAAACTTTGGATTATCTTTTGGTATACTTCCATCTAAATGAATTCTTATAATACTACCTGGATGCTTTGAGGCGTCTTGTGCAATCATACCTTGTCCTCTCTCACCCGCAGAAGCAAATATAAAATTATCTTTGATAACTAATCTTGATCCAAAATGATAACCAGAGTCTATTGGGGGATTTGCTTGAAAAATATTTTTAAAGTTTAATTGTTTCTTATTAAATTCTGCTCTTGCAATAGAAGTACTAGTTTTATATCCACCTCTATCTTCAGTATAAGAAATCCAAACATAATTATCTTTATAAATAATATCTAATAACCCACCTTGGTGATGTACAACAAAATTAAGTTGATGACCAATTTCTTTAATTTCCTTAGATAAAATATTTACAATTTTTATTTTGCCACTTTTTTCTGTAACTATTATTTCATTACTATTAATAAAAGAGGATCCCCAAGGTGAATCTAGGTTAACTAATTTTTCTAATTTAAAGTTTTGTGAATATGATTTTGAGCCAAATAATAAAAGAAGAATTAAAACGTATATTATTTTTTTCACTTTATGAAAGTTTTGATCTTCCACCGTCAACAGCTATTATTTGACCTGTTATCCAAGAACTCTCTTCGGTAAGTAAAAATTTGGCTAAAGCTGCTCCATCTTTTCCTTCTCCTAATCTTTTTAGTGGGTGGGCTTTAGCTATACCTTGGGCAATGGCTGTATTTTTTAACATTGGTTGAGCTATCTTAGAATTAGTTAAACTTAGAGCCACACTGTTAACTCTTACGTTGGGTGCAAATTCTGCCGCCAATGAAACTGTTAATCCCTCAATCGCCGCTTTGGTCGATGCAATTATTGAATGGTTTGTAAAACCTCTTTGTGCTGCAACAGTTGAAAATAAAACGATTGAGCCTTTATTTTGTCTCAGGTTTTCCTGAAACCCTTTAATTAATTCTACCACCGAATAAAAATTAAGTTTCATACATTTATGAAAGTCTGTCTCATTTGCCATTTTTAATGGCTTCAGATCTATGGAACCAACACAATAAGCTAAACCTTTGATTTCTGATATGTCTGATTTAATTGTATCCACGAATCCCTCGTGTAATACATCTGCCACAGTATAAGAAGAGTTCAATTTCTCAGCTAAATTTTTAAGTTGGCTTTCATCTCTCCCGACTAAATGAATTTCTTTGCCAGATGAATACATTTGCTCCGCTAAATTGGATCCGATAGAACCTGTCGCACCGACAATTAGATATTTTTCTGACATAAAATAATTAATGAAATTATTTTTTATACTTGGAAATCAACTATTTCCATTAAAAAACCTCGACCGCTTCAAAAAAGACCACCTTTTTTTTATGTCAGAAGACTACGAATTATGCACATATGAAAGACATCATAAATTAAAAATACTGCTATTTTTGTCTTCAATGAGATCCTACGCAGACAAATTGAAGGAAAATAAATTTAAGCTAAATTACTCAAAAATTGATTCTGCTGAATTTAAAACAAATTATACGAAAAAATTAGAAAAAATATTAAAGGTAAACAAAGTAAAAGAAATAACTAGTTTTGAAATAGAGGATAAATTTTTTGAAACAAAAATAAATAATTTTTTAAAAAAACAAAATATTAAGTGGAATATAATTCGATCTCCAATGTTTTTAGATAGTCGAGAAGATTTTAAAAAATATTTAACTAAAACAAAAAAACCCTTTATGGCTAAGTATTACAAAGAAAAGCGTGAAAGATTAAATATTTTGTTGAATAAAGATGGCACACCAGAGGGAGGAAAATGGAGTTTTGATGAAGATAATAGAAAAAAACTACCAAAAAATATCTTAATACCTAAATTTCTAGAAATTAAAGAAACTAAACATACAAAAAGTTTAAAGCCAATTATTGAAAAATTATTTAGTAAACATCCGGGTGATACCAAAAAATTTTGGTTTGCAACTGAATATAAAGATATTTTAAAATTATTAGATTTTTTTATTAAAGATAAATTAAATTTATTTGGAGATTATGAGGATGCAGTTGATCAAAACAATAATATTTTATTTCACAGTGCTCTTAGTCCATATTTAAATCTAGGTTTAATAACACCAGATATAATCATTCAAAAAATAATGAACTATCACAAAAGTAAGGGTGTGAGACTAAATTCTTTAGAAGGCTATATAAGACAAATAATTGGTTGGAGAGAGTTTATGAGAGGAATATATCAAAATTTTAGTAAAGAAATGGAAAGTGGAAATTTCTTTAAACATAATAGAAAAATGAAAAATACATTTTATGATGGTAGCACTGGTCTGGATCCTTTGGATCATGCAATTAAAAATGCTGACAAATTTGGTTGGTCGCACCACATTGAAAGATTAATGATATTATCAAATATTATGAATTTATGCGAAGTTGAACCAAAATCAGTTTACAAATGGTTCATGGAGATGTTTGTAGACTCATCTGACTGGGTTATGGTTCCAAATGTTTATGGAATGGGTTTGTTTAGTGATGGTGGAATTTTTGCAACTAAGCCTTATATCTGTGGATCAAGTTATTTTATGAAAATGATGGATTTTAAGAGGGGTAACTGGTGTAATGTTATGGATGGTCTTTATTGGCGTTTCATAGATAGAAACAGGAAATTTTTTTTGAAAAATCCAAGGTTGTCTATGATGGTAAGAATTTTTGATAAAATGAAAGAAGATAGAAAAAAATTAATATTATCAGAAGCAAACAAATTTATTAAAGATAATACTTATGGGAATTAAAGTTTATTTTAACGACTCTTGCAATATTTGTAGAATGGAAATTAATCATTATAAAAAAATTGCAAATAGTGATTTGGAGTGGATAGATATTACAAATAATGATGAAGCTTTAAAAATAACATCTAAATCGCAAAAAGAGTTGCTCAGAAGATTGCATGTAATAAATGATGGTGAAGTTATTGGAGGTGCTAAAGCATTTATTATAATTTGGTCAAAAATACCAAAATATAAATTCCTGTCTAAAATTTTTTCAATAAAACCCTTATTTATTATTTTTCATTATATATACGAAATTGCTGCATTTTTCTTATTTTTAAAAAACAGAAAACAATTAAATGAAAAAACAAAACCTACCAACTAAGGTATGCAAAGTTTGTAACAAGCCTTTTTCTTGGAGAAAAAAATGGAAACTTAATTGGGAAAAAGTTAAGTATTGCTCTAAGAGATGCGCCTCTAGTAATTAATTATTGTGTATTGCTTTTTCTAGGATCTTTAAGTGACTTTAAGATTTTTGATAGCCCCGTAATTTTTAAACTATAATAAATCACATAAATTAAAGTTAGTCCTAAAGCCATGGTAGATAGAAACACAAAGATGGCTGTCAAAATTTTTTCTTGGAACCAGTTCTCTACTCCAGAATTAGAATAATAAAGAATATTCCAAAACGCGACGAAAATTAACTCATATATGATTATAATTTTGAACATATGGTTGATATAGTTCTCAATATAATTAATACTATTCAATTCTTGTCGCATGTCGATAAAAATTTATGAAATAAAACAAAGAAAATAGATGAAAAAAGTAATTTGGATAACTGGCGGTAGCAGTGGAATAGGAAAAGCAGTTGCATTAAAGTTTGCAAATAAAGGATGGCAAGTAATTATATCATCAAGACGTGAAGAAGTTTTAAAAGATATTTCAGATAAAAATGAAAATATTGATTATTTGAAATTAGATATCGTTGATTTTGAAGCATGTAATTCAGTTTTTAAAACTATTGTGGAGAAATACAATAAGGTTGATATTTGTTTTTTTTCTACCGCAATATATGAGCCTGAAAAAGAGAAAGATTTTGATCTTCAGAATATAATTGATGTTACAAATGTGAATTATATTGGAACCATAAATTGTATTAAAGCTGTTGAGAAGTATTACAAAGAAAAAAGGGAAGGAGTAATATCCATTGTATCTTCTACTGCAGGATACAGAGGATTGCCAAATTCAACTGCCTATGGGCCTGCAAAAGCAGCTCTTATTAATTTAGCAGAAAGTTTATATCTTGATTTTCAAAGATATGATGTTCGCGTATGTCTAGTCAGCCCTGGATTTATCAAAACAAGACTTACGGATAAAAACACATTTAAAATGCCATTTTTAAAAACCACACAATATGCGGCTGAACAGATTTATGATGGTTTAATAAATAAAAATTCATTTGAAATAGCTTTTCCTAGAAGTTTATTTTTAATATTAAAATTTTTTAAGATTTTGCCAAATGGGATCTACTTATATTTGATAAGAAAAATGACGAAGCTTCAAAAAAAATAAATTTAATCTTTTACAAACATGACAGTTAATTCTGCAACTTTAATACCAAACTTTGTCATTTTTGCTCTATTAATTGCCACTCTTTCATCTTGCATAAAGATCCAATCATCAAAAGTTATTTTGATTTCTCTTCCTTTTACAGGAACTAACAGTACATATTCAAACTTAAATGCAGGACCATAAGAAAAACCCTTTGCAGTTCCGACTACATCTCCAGCAGTGCCTTCATAGTTATGTTCATCGATTTTATTGATTGTCCATTGCCTATTTTGAATTTCTCCATCGTTCCAAACAAATTTTTCGTCAAGTATTAATTGTTTTCCATCCCACTTTCCATCTAGGTCTGCAGAAAATTGTCTTGTCACTTTACCTGATCTATTTTGTAAAATTCCCCATGCTTTTACATTTCCAGATAAATACTCTTCTATTATTAATCTAGGTTTTTGGTTTTTGAAATCTTCTGGTTTCATTGCTTGGTTCGATGAACAACTTGTAATCAATACTGAGATTATTATCAATAATAAATATTTTATTTTCATAGTATTATTTATTTTTGAAGAGCAAATTGGATTAAGTCTATATTTTTTGATTTAAAACCTGCTTCACAATAAGATAAATAAAAATTCCACATTCTTTTAAAAGTATTGTCAAAGCCTTGGGATGAAATTTGTTCCCATTTTTCTAAGAACTCTTCTCTCCAAATATTTAGTGTATTTGAGTAATGATCGCCATAAGAATTGCAATTTTCAAACTTAAGTCCAGTTTGATTTGCTAGATTTACTAACTCATTTTTACTAGGTAAAAAACCACCAGGAAAAATATATTTTTGGATAAAATCAGTTTTACTTTTATATCTATCATAGATGGAGTCATCTATAGTAATTGATTGTATAGCTGCTGTTCCTCCATCAACTAAGTTTTCTTTAATAGTATTAAAATAATTTTTTAAATAACTATGACCTACCGCTTCTATCATTTCTATAGAAGCTATTGAATTATAATTATTTTTAACATCTCTAAAATCTAACATTTGTATATTTATTTTTTCATTCAAACCTTCATTGTGAATTCTTTTTTTTGAATATTCGTATTGTTTTTTGGAGATTGTTATACAATCTAACTTCACGTCATAATTTTTTCCAATATATTCTGCAAATCCTCCCCACCCACAACCAATCTCAAGCATCTTATCGCCTGATTTAGGCTTAACAAGACTCGAGAGTTTTTTATATTTATTTAACTGAGCTTTTTCCAAATCATTACTATCGTCAAAAATTGCACTTGAATAGGTTAGGGTTTTATCAAGCCATAATGAGAAAAATTCATTCCCTAAATCGTAATGCTTTCTAATGTTTTCTTTACTCCTAGATTTATTATTTTTAATAAACAAACCTTTAATTTTATTAAATATTGAAAGATCGAAAGAACCAGAAAATTTATGAACTATTTTTATATTTTTTGCCGCTAGCTCTATAAGATTAGTTAAATTATTTGTCTCAAAATAATTATCCATATATGCTTCTGCCAGACCTACACTTCCATTTTTGATGATTTTAAAAGTTAACCCTGGTTTATTTATTTTTAGATCAGCATTTAATCTTTCATTACTATTTCCAAAAGTATATTCTTTTCCATCATGGTTTGTTATTTTTAAATTTCCATGTTTAATAAATTTTAGTGAGTTAAAGACAATTTTGTCTGAAAGTTTATTTAAATTCACTTTTTTCTACCGAACTATTATTTTTAATATTTATTTTTTTTTTAATAAACTTTATTCCTTTTAACCATAGTTTAAATGCCTCATAGTGGATTGCGACAATAACTTTAAATGTCATCAAGGGGTGAAAAATATAGGAAACGAATAGATTTTTATTACTAAATTCTTTTGCAGTACCGTCCTGGGATGCGAATAAAAGTTTACCATCATTATTAGATTGGTCAATTATAACTGATATTTTGTCTGAGGGCTTATTTACTCTAAATTTATAATTACACTCCATATCTATGAAGGGCGATACATGAAATTTTTTAACACAACTATTTCTTAAAGTTTCACTATCTTCAGCTTTGAAAATGTATGTGTGTTGTTCACCAAATGTATTTTTAACCTCATAAAATAAAGAAATTATCTTATCGTACTTATCATATATAAAGAAAACACTTAGAGGATTAAATACGTAACCTAATATTCTTGGATAACAGAATAATTTGATTTTAACCTCTTTATTGTCAATACCTATATTTTCTAGTTTTTTTTTTACCCAGTTTTTTAAAGAGGTGCCATCTCTATCCCCATGATCTTTGTCAAAAAAACTAATGATATTAAATTTATTATATGAAAATAATTTAATTTTATTATCAATTTCATTTAAATCATCTAAGTCTATCAATAATGAAAAAACCCTATATTTAAAATAATGATTTTTAGGTTTAAATCGTCTGTGTATTACTTTTCCTACGTATATCTTAGAGCTTTTAAGCATTTATATACTTAATCATATCTATTGATGATTTTATACCATCTTCATGGAATCCATATCCAAAATAACTACCACAAAATAAAATATTATTTTTATTTTGAATTAGGTGAAGATCTTTCTGACTATTAATTGCATTTTGATCAAAGTAAGGGTGTGTAAATATAACTTTTCGGATTATTTTTTCTTCGGGTATCTCTAAATAAGGATTTAATGTTAAAAAAATATTTTTACTTATATTTAAATTTTGTAATAGGTTTAACCAATAAGTAATTGAATTTTTTTCACTATTCTCAGATTCGATCGAGGAATTCCATGAACACCAAGCACTTTTATTATTTGGCATATAACTTATATCTTCATGGACTATAGCCTGATTTGTTTTATATTTAAAATTACTTAAGATCTTATTTTCTATTTCTTCAGGATTTTCAATTAAAGAAAGAGCTTGATTAGCATGAGTAGCCAATACAACTTTATCGTAAGTAAAATATTCATTTTTATTTCCATAATAAACCTGAACACCTGATCCAATTCTTTTAATTTTATTAATATTATAATTTTTATAATATTCGCCACTGATTTTGCTTAGAATTTTATCTACATATGTTCTACTTCTTTTGGAAACTGTGAACCATTGCGGTCTATCTTTTAATTTGAATAATCCATGATTTTGAAAAAATTTAAAAAAAAATTTCAATGGCATTTGTTTTGCCTCGTAAGGGGGCATTGACCATATGGCTGATACCATAGGAATAATATGGAATTTGATAAAATACTCTGACAGTTTTAAATTGTCTAAATATCTGCCTAAAGTAATATTTTCGTTAATTGAATCTTGGTTTTCACTTTGTTTATAAAAACTAATTATAGTAAAAAACATCTTCAAAAATTTTATATTTAACAAGTTTGATTTATTGCTAAAAATTCCAGAAAGACCTTTTCCACAATATTCTATATTTGAGTCTCTTACAGATACTGAGAATGACATATTGCTTTCTTCTATAGCAATATCATTTTCTTGAAAAAAATTTATTAAATTTGGATAGGTTTTTTTATTGAATACAATAAAGCCTATATCAACAGGGACTATATTATCTCCAACATTAACATCAATAGTATGAGAATGACCTCCAAAATGGTCTTCTTTCTCAAATAGATCTACTTTATATTTTTTAGATAAACTATACGCTGCACTTAGACCTGATATACCAGAGCCTATAATAGCTAATTTCATTATTGAGGATTATATTTATTTTCTTTTGTAAAGGATGAGACAAATTGTAGAAAAACTGCAAAAATTATAATGCTTCCTCCTATTAATACGTAGAATGAAGGGTTTTCATTTACAAATAGCCAAGCCCACAGAGGACCAAGTATTGCCTCTGTAAGCATTATTATGCCGACCATAGCTGATAGAGTTTTTCTCGCACCAATTGTTATTAAGATAAAGCCAAGTCCTATTTGAAATGTCCCAGACAAAAATGCCAAAAACATGTCATTTAAAGATATAGAAATTTTTGTTGAAGCTAAAAAACCTATTATCATTGCAACTATTCCTGCAACTAATTGTAAGGGTACCATATCCACATGAGGATATCTTCTCACAATTAAAATTAGAGTTGCGAAGGTAATTGGCATTACAAAGGCAACAATATTTCCAGACATTTGTCCACTTGATAGGGTATTTCCTAGCATTAAAATTAATCCAGAAATTGCTAAAATAATAGAAGCTAAAGTAATTTTTGAAATTTTTTCTTTTAAAAAAAAATATCCAAATATCGCTAAGAAAATTGTTTGTGTTTGTATTATGAAATTTGTATTTGCAACAGTTGTATTGTACATAGCAAAAACATAACTGCTAAATCCAATACCCAATATTATTCCACCAATTAAGCCAGGAATTCCCGATACATAAATTTTTTTAAATACCTCTCTTTTGTAAGTTACAATTAAAAAAATAGTTACAACAATTATAAAAAAAACCTGTCTCCAAAATAAGATTTGCCATAAAGTTGATCCTTCAAATGATTTAACAATCAACCCACCAAAACTTAGACAAAATGCGCCAAAAAAGATTAATAATGGACCTGGTATCTTTGAAATAAAATTCATTTAAAATTGGAAATCAAATTTTGAGTTTCCATCTCATACAACTTAAATATAGTTTCTGCATCTTTTAAATTAATTTCTTTAAATTTAATTTTTGATCCTGGAGGTATTTGTACTAGTTTGTCATAATCAGCACTTATTACAACTCCAATCTTAGGATAACCCCCTATAGTTCCATGATCAGATAGCATAATTATTGGATCCCCATCTGCAGTGATTTGTATAACACCCTTCACTAATCCCTCTGACTTTATATTTGTATTTTTAATATTACTAATCTTAGGTCCTTTAAGTCTTATTCCCATACGGTCACTTAATTTGGTTACATTAAATTCATCACTTAAAAATGAATCTATTGCATCCTTTGAAAAATAATCAAAATGGGGTCCTTTTATTATTCTAATATTTTCAATTTTAGAATTTAGGTATTCTATTTTATTTTTTGGCAGGATTTTTTTTATATTTTTTAAATGAATTATTTGTCCTTTCTCAAGTTTTTCCCCACTATTCGCTCCAATTTTAGCCTTAGTATTTGTAGAACAACTATTTAAATAATAATCTACCTCAAATGTGCCTCCAATAGATAAATAACCATATACTGATCGATTGGTAGACAGTATATCTAAGCAATCATTATTCTCTAAAATAATATTTTCGTAACAACTTAATTCTAAATTTTTGTTTTTTCTTATAATTTTAAAATTAACATCTCCAGTAACATTGATGGAGATATTTTCTCCTATATATTTCAATTTTGGACCTTGATATGCAAATTCTAGGACCGGATTATTTATTTCATTGTTTGAAATGGTATTTGCTAATATAAAATTCCTATTATCCATTGCTCCACTAAAAGGTATGCCTATATGATAAAAATTATTTCTACCATTGTCTTGAAATGTAGAATTGATGCCTGGTCGTAATACCTTGAAATAATTTTTATTCATATTTATTTTCATACTCTAGTTTAGAAATCGGATAAAATGATATTGTATCACCTGGGTTGATTAGATTAGGTTCAGTATTTTTTTTATTATCAAAAATATCAACTGGTGTTTTGCCAATTATATTCCAACCACCTGGGCTTTCAAAAGTATAAATATTACAAAATTGCTCTGTTATACCTATGGAATTTTTTGGGACCTTAACTCTTGGTGTTTCTAAACGCTTTGCAAAAAGAGATTTATCCATATCTCCTAAGAATGGCATTCCCGCAATAAAACCTGTCATATAACAATAATAATTTTTTGAAAAGAATGTTTCATAAATTTTTGCTTCATTTATCTTTAATAATTTTTGTAAACGTTTTATATCTAGTGCAAATTCCTCTGCACAACAAACTGGTATTTTAATAAGATTATTTTTTGGATTATTATTTTTTTTTAACTCTAGATTTTCAACTTGTTTTTTTAATTTAGCAAAACTCGTAAGTTTTAAATCGAAACTAATTACTAGTTTATTATAACTAGGTGTAATATTTGTAATACCTAAAAAATTACTATCTCTTAAATTGTTAAAATAATTTATAACATTTCTGTTAATTTCTTTATTTACCTCAGTACCAAAGTCACAGTACAATGCTGCGTCACCAAGATTTGATATATTTTTAATCATGTCATGTTATACTTTAAGCTTTATAGTATGGAAATTAATTTAAATTGTGATTTAGGTGAAAAATCAAAGCATCATTCAAATGAGAATGATCCCGATTTACTCAAAATAGTAAACTCTGCAAATGTGGCTTGTGGGTACCACGCTGGAGATGAGGAAACTATGAGAGAAGTTGTAGAGATTTCAAAGCAAAATAATGTAAGTATTGGTGCACATCCATCATTCAATGATCCAGAGAACTTCGGAAGAAAACGGATTAATCTTGGTGCTGATGAGATTTCTAAGCTTTTAATAGATCAATATGAAATTTTGCAGAATATTGCCAATAAATTAGATGAAAAGGTTTCTCATATTAAACCACATGGAGCCTTGAATAATATGGCTTGTGAGGACCTTGAGCTAGCAACAATTTTGGCAAAAACTATTTATAGTATTGATAAAGATATAATTTATTTAGTTCCAACAGGTTCAAAAATGGAAATTGCAGCTAAAAAATTAAATATGAAAATTGCATGTGAAATTTTTGCAGATAGAAATTATGAAGACGATGGAACGCTTGTGTCAAGAAGTAGGGATCATGCCCTAATAATCGATCCTGAGAGAGCTAAAGAGCATGTATTCAATATGGTAAAAAACCAAACTCTTAATTGTCACAGTGGAAAACAAATACCTTGTGAAATCGATTCAATTTGCATACATGGAGACAATGCAAGTTCTCTTTCGACTGCAAAACAAGTAAGAGAAAACTTGATAAAAAATAATTTAGAATTAAAGCCTCTAAATAAAATGAAAAAGTTTATATAATTATGATTAAAAAACTATTTACTCTTCTCATATTCTTTTTTTTAACTATTGAAACATTTGCTGCTGGAACAAGTTCATCAGATAAAAAACCGAGCTATAAAAATGCTGTAAAAATAATTGAAGCAGCTAAGAAATATGAATCCAAAAATAAAATGGATAAAGCATTAAAAAGATATGAAAAAGCTCAAAAAATTTTATTAAAACTCGACAAAGAAAAGCCCTTACAAGCTGATACACTAAACTACCTGGGTTTTACAACTAGAAAACTTGGGGACTTTGAAGCAGGAGAGAAATATTACTTACTAGGTTTACAAGTTGAACCAAATCATGTTGGAATAAATGAATACTTAGGTGAATTATATGTCGTTACAAACAGAATAGATTTGGCAAAAGAAAGACTAGAAGTTTTAAAAGGTTGTAATTGTGAAGAGTATCAAGAATTAAAAGAAATTATAGACGGATCAAAAAAATCAAAATATTAGTTTATATTTTGAATCATTTGCTCAGGCATCCACAAGGCTATTTGAGGAAACAAAACAATTAAGATTACCGCAAATATCATCAACAAGAATAACGGAAACGCACTCTTGGCGATGTAGCCCATATCTTTGTTAGCCATACCCTGCAAAACAAATAAATTAAAACCAACTGGAGGGGTAATTTGAGCCATTTCAACAACTATAACTAAAAATATACCAAACCAAATCATGTCAAAACCAGCCTGCCTTATCATAGGTTCGATAATAGCCATTGTAAGCACAACTGCTGATATTCCATCAAGAAACATTCCTAAAATTATATAAAAAATCATTAATACGAAAATTAAAACATATGGTGATAATTCCATATTTTGTATCCAAATTGCTAGATTTCTAGGAAGACCAGTAAATCCCATAGCGAGTGATAAAAATGTTGCTCCAGCTAATATGAATGCAATCATGCACGAGGTTTTTGTTGCACCAAGCAAAGATTCTTTAAAAGTTTTTAAGTTCAAACTTTTTTGAAAATAAGAAAGTATTAAAGCACCCACAACACCCAGAGATGCTGCTTCAGTTGCTGTTGCAATTCCAGTATAAATAGAGCCAATTACACCAAGGATTAATAAAATTACAGGTATTAACTGTTTTGATTTACTTAATTTATTTAAAAATGAGTAATTTTCTTCAGTTAACGGCATTTTATTTTTATTTAACAAAGACCAAATGATTACATAGCCCATAAAAATCAGAGCAATCATTATTCCAGGAATTATTCCAGCTATAAATAGTTTAGCAATAGACTCTTGAACAGTTACTCCATAAATAATTAAAATAATTGAAGGGGGGATTAGTAATCCTAAAGTTCCAGAGCCCGCAAGACTTCCAAGTAAAATTTTTTCAGGATATTTTCTTTTTCTTAACTCTGGAATTGACATTTTTCCAACCGTAGCAACTGTTGCAGCTGAGGATCCAGATATAGCTGCAAACAATGCACATCCAACAACATTGACATGTATTAAACCTCCAGGAAGTTTCTGTAACCAAGGAGCCAGTCCCTCAAATAAATTTTCTGATAATTTAGTCCTAAATAAAATTTCTCCCATCCATACAAAAAGAGGTAAAGCAGTCAGAGTCCATGATGATGATGCACCCCAAATTGTTGTGGCCATCGCATCTCCAACTGGTCGAGAAGTAAATAAAATCATTCCAATAGAAGAAACACCAATCATGCTTATTGCTACCCATATTCCAGAGCCTAAAAAAAGTAGTAATACTGTAATAAAAAAAATAGCTAATAAAATTTCAATCATTATTATAAATTTTTAAGATTAGCAGATGAAAGGCACATATAAAAAAAAGTGTTGCTCCAATAGCTACGCTACATTGAGGTATCCATATTAAAATTTCATCAGCACCTTCACTTCTTTCCTCAAACTCGTATGAGATTTTTAACATTTTGATAAAATAATATGACATATAACCTGCAAATATTGTTGTGACGACTAAGCTCCAAACTTCTAAAAATTTTTTTTTAAAACCTGTAGACTTTTCTAAAAATAATGTGATTCTTATATGACCTCCATTTACGAATGTATATGAAAGAGCAAAAAAAGATGAGGCAGCCATACAATACCCTGAGTATTCAGCTAACCCCCTTATGTAAAAACCGAAAATTCTAGATGCAATTCCAGTTAATATAAAAACTGCAATAAGAATTAAAAAAACTGCAGCTATATATCCTGAATAATCATAAATATTATTTAATGATTTATTTAATTTCTGTAACATAAAAAAGGCTGTTTTTTTAAACAGCCTTTTTTATTATATTTTTTTTATTTGTATGCGGCAAGTACGCTAGCACCTGTTTTGCCAGCTTTTTTCTTCCATTCTTTTGCCATTTTTTTTCCAACTTTTTGGAAATGTTTTTCTAAATCAGCATTTACTTTGCCTACTACCATTCCTGCAGCGGCTAGAGCTTTTTTATCTTCTATATTTCCAACTCTAGAAAGCATCCAGCCTTTTTCTTCTGCAGCAGTAGCTTCTCTTTTAATTAGCATTTGAGTATCTGCATCTAACTTATTCCAAGATCCTCTATGCGCAACAACCATATTTTTTGGGAACCAAGCAGCGATGTCATAGAAATATTTAACACCGTTCTCCCATATTTTGCTATTTTTACCAGTTGTTGGCGATGTAATCATACTTTCGACTGCCCCTGTTGAAAATGCTTGACTGATTTCAGCCGCCTCAATTTTAGTTGGAGCCATACCTGTAAGCTCTGCAATTCTAATTGTTGCAGAATTATAAGCTCTAAATTTTAAACCTTCTAGATCTGAAACACTATTGATTTCATTTTTGCTATATAGTCCTTGTGCAGGCCATGGCACAGCATATAAAAATACTAATCCTTTTTGGTTTAAACTTTCAATGATTGCTGGCTTTGAAGCTTGATAAAGTTTCATAGCATCGTCATATGAAGTTGCTAAAAAAGGTTGTGAGTCAATTTCAAGAATAGGGTCAACTTTTCCTAATGCTGACATAAATCTTTCACCCATCTGTGCTTGACCAGTTCTTACCGCTCTAAAGATTTCTCCACCTTTAAATAATGATCCACCAGGATGTGTAACTATTGTAAGTTTTCCTCCACTTTTCTCTGAAACATTTTTAGCAAATTCTGCTGCATTTGCTGAGTGAAAGTTGCTCGCACCATAAGCTAAAGCCATATCCCACTTTTCAGAAGCATTTACATTTGCTATTAACAAGACAGAAAATAAAATAGAAAACAAAGTTTTTAAAATTTTCATTAATCCTCCTTAATTTTTAAAAAATACATCTCATTATGTATTATTTATTAAATCAATAAAAATTTTTCCATGTTTTATTGAAAAATTTGAAATTGTTATTATTATATTGTTATCTTGATAGAAGAAGCCCTTATTTTACTGCAAATTATCTTTATAGATATTATATTGGCAGCTGATAACGCCATAATAATTGGTCTAATTGCGGCTAATTTTGTCCCAAAAAATAGAAAAAAAATCATATTTTGGGGAGTGGTCGGAGCTTTGATTTTTAAAGTTTTATTTGCAGTATTTGCAACATATTTATTCAAATTTTACTTTATAAAAATTCTTGGAGGTTTGCTTCTAATTTGGATAGTCAATGATCTTAGAAAAGATCTTTTACAAGCTCAGAGACAAATTAAATCACCAACAAAAAAATCCTTAGAACCTTCATTTGCAAAGGGTATGTACAAAGTGCTTTTCGCAGATATTACAATTAGTTTTGATAATGTTATAGGTGTTGTTGGTGCTTCTAAGGGTAACTTTGGGTTTATGATTTTTGGTTTAATTTTATCTGTAGTCCTCACAGGTGCTATGGCCACTTATTTAGCTAATTATATTCAGAAACATTTATGGGTCGTCTATATTGGAATAGTTGTTATTCTTATACTTGCAATACAGCTTATTATTGGTGGACTTGTTGACTTAGAAATTCTAAAAATTAATGAGGAATTTAAAAAGTATTTTTAGTAAGAATGCTTTAATGATGGATATGAACCTCTTTTAACGTCTGACCCAAATTTTTTAACTGCATTTCTAATATTTATTTTAAAATTAGCATATTTCTTAACAAATTTTATTTTACTATTAGTCAAACCTAATAAATCGTCTAAAACTAAAATCTGACCATCACAAAACTTTGATGATCCAATTCCTATTGTTGGAATTTCAATCGTCTCAGTAATTTTTTTTGAAAGTTTTTTCTCAATACATTCTAGTACAATAGCAAAAACACCTGCCTCTTCTAGGATTTTTGAATCTTTTAATAAATTTTTTTTTTCTTTTTCAGTCTTACCTTTATATCTAAATCTACCTCTTTGAGATTGTGGAGTTATACCTATGTGGCCCATTACTGGAATTTTATTATTTACTAAATGTTTAATTATATCTTTGATCTTACTACCTCCTTCTAATTTGATACCATCACATTTTGTTTCTTTAATTATTTTTTTACAATTTTTTAGCGCCTGCAATTTATTTTTATAAGTATTAAATGGCATATCTACAATCATTAAACTTTTTTTTACTCCTTTTCTTACACTTTTAGAATGTTCAATCATCATAGATAGGTTTACTTTTCTTGTTGTATCAAAATTATATAAAACAGAACCCAAGGAGTCTCCAACGAGTACAAGGTCTGTGTATTTATCAATTTCTTCAGCAATATTTTTTGAGTAGGCTGTTAAGCAGACTATTTTTGACTTATTTTTTTTTTTTAATATAAGCCTACTTATTTTCGAAGGCATAAATATTTATTACCAAGTGCCTGTATTTTCCATAGATTTCCATGGCTCTATTGGTTCCAAGTAGCCATCTTGAAGTATTTCAACAGAAATTTTATCTGGAGATCTAACAAATGCCATATGACCATCTCTTGGTGGTCTGTTAATTGTATAACCCATGTCTCTTAATCTTTGACAAGTCTCATATATATTTTCAACTCTGTACGCCAAATGTCCAAAGTTTCTTGAACCATCACCCAAACTATCTCCATCCCAATTGTATGTTAATTCTATTTCAGCTTTCTCATCATTTGGAGCAGCAAGAAATACTAAAGTATACCTGCCCTTTTCACTGTCTTTTCTTCTTGTTTCTTTAAGACCTAACCCTTCACAAAAAAATTTTAATGACTCGTCTATGTTTGAGACTCTAATCATTGTGTGTAAATATTTCATATAAGTTACTTATATAGTCTTATTATTCCAATTCAATAGTACTCGGTGGCTTAGAAGTAATATCATAAACTACTCTATTAATACCTCTTATATTATTTACAATTTGATTAGATACTGTTTGCATAAAAGATTTATTAAATTGAAAAAAATCAGCTGTCATTCCATCTTCTGATGTAATTGCCCTTAAAAGACAAAGAAACTCATAAGTTCTATTATCTCCCATAACACCGACGGTTTTTACAGGAAGTAATGCAGCATAAGCCTGCCAAATCTTGTTATATAGGTTATTTTCTTTTAAAGAATTGATAAAATAATTATCAGCCTCTTTTAAAATGTTGATTTTTTCTTTAGTTATTATGCCAGGCATTCTTATTGCAAGGCCTGGTCCTGGAAATGGATGTCTAGAAATTATTTCATTACTCAATCCTAGTTCTGATCCTAACTTTCTAACCTCATCTTTAAAAAGGTATTTAAGTGGTTCTACTAATTGAAGTTTCATTTTTTTTGGCAAACCGCCTACATTATGATGTGATTTAATTTTTGAAGTTTGACTTCCAGTCACAGATTTACTTTCAATTAAATCGGGATACAAAGTTCCTTGAGCCAAAAATTTTACATTTTTAATTTTATTTGCATATTTTTCAAATATTTTAATAAAAAGATTTCCTATTATTTTTCTTTTTTTTTCTGGATCAGATATATTTTTTAATTTTGATAAAAATAAATTTTCAGCATTCACATAAATTAGATTAATTTTAAATTTCTTTTTGAATGTATTTACAACTTGCTTTTCTTCATTTTTTCTAAGTAGACCAGTATTAACAAAGATGCATGTTAATTTTTTTCCTATTGCATTTGATAATAATTTAGCGACTACACTACTATCTACACCACCAGATAATGCACAAATAACCTTAGAATTTCCTACACTATTTCTTACTTCATTTATTAACTTTGTTTTCTGATCTTTTGCTGACCAATTTTTATTTAATTTACAAATAGAAAATAAAAAATTTTTTAGTATTAATTTTCCTTTAATTGTATGACTTACCTCTGGGTGAAATTGAATACCAAACATTTTTTTTTCTAAATTTTCAATAATGCACATCTTAGAATTGTTACTTTGTGCAATTATTTTGAAGTTTTTTGGTAATTTTGTTACTTGATCAGCATGACTCATCCAAACATTATTTTTTCCTTTAGAAAAAAAATTTTTTGTTAACTTACTTTTTTTAATTTCTTTTACCTCTGCTAGTCCAAATTCTCTATATTTTGAATTTCTTACACTTCCACCCATTGTTTTTGAAATTATTTGATGTCCAAAACAAATACCTAGTACAGGAGTCCCTAATTTAAGAAGTTTACTATTAAACTTTACTTTTTTGCTTTCATAAACATTCAATGGGCCGCCAGATAAAACAATACCTTTGATATTTTTTTCAAAATTTTGGAACTTTTCTATTTTTTTGTGACTTATAATTTCGCAATAAACTCCCAGTTCCCTTATTTTTCTTGCGATTAATTGTGTAAATTGAGAACCAAAGTCTACAATAAGTATCTTATTGAGAGTGTCCTCAAGACGCATCTTTTATCTCAAAATCCTTTAATCGACTTTCTATTGAAGCAATTTTTTCACACATATCTACACAAATTTTTTTAAAATCTTCACTTAATTCATCTGCTTTTGAAAAGTTTGATCTTTCTAACTCCATATCAATTAAAAGGTACATTGCTTCTTCGTTCTTAGGATCTAAAAGTAAAGTAGTTCTTATATTTTTTTCTTCTTGTTTTTTATCATCTTCAATTTTAAAAATTTTAGCTAAATAAAGGTAAGATAACGAGTCTTTTGGGTTATAAACTATGTTTCTATGAAATAAAAATTTTGAATCTTCATATTTTTCTTTATCGAATAAATCTTTAGCTTGATTAAAAAAATTATTTTCATTTGTCTTAGCAACAGTACTAACTAAAAGAAATGTTAAAATTAAAATTAAGTATCTCATAATTATTTTTTTATAACATCTATATTATGTACCATACTTTCATAAAATCCTGCTTTAGTAATTTTTACAAATTTCGGTTTTTTTCTTAAATCAATTACTTTCTTGGCACCCATGTAGCCCATTGAAGATTTTAAACCTCCAACTAAGTTGTAGATTATGTTATCAACTTTACCTTTGTATTTAATATATCCCTCTACACCTTCCGCTACGTATTTTGATGTATCCTTTTGTTTCGTTTGAAAATATCTGTCTGCTGAACCTTTATTCATAGCACCAATTGATCCCATACCCCTGAAATATTTATATAATTTTCCATTTTTTTTTATTTTTTTTCCAGGCGCTTCATCTGTACCTGCAAATAATGAACCTATCATTACTGCATCTGCGCCAGCTGCTAATGCTTTAGCAATATCACCAGAAAATTTTATTCCACCATCAGCAATTAACCTTGTTTTACTTTTCCCAATTCCCTTTTTAACATTTAATATCGCACTTAGTTGTGGAACACCTATTCCAGCTACAAGTCTTGTTGTACAAATAGATCCTGGACCAATTCCTACTTTTATAATATCAACACCTAATCCTACCAAAAATTTTGCAGCTTCTGCTGTGGCTATATTTCCGGCACAAATTGCTGTTTTCTTAGGACGTATTTTTTTTATTTTTTTAATTATATCTCCTACTTTTTTGGTATGTCCGTGCGCTGTATCAATTACTATTAAGTCTAAGTTTTCTTTTAATATTTTTTGAGCTCTTTTTAATTCTTTATCACTCGCGCCAACTGCAGCACCTACTAGTAATTTTTTTGATTTTACTTTTCTAATTTCTCTAATCTGTTCTTCAATATTTAAGTTTCTATGAATTATTCCTAATCCCCCTGATCTTGCCATAGCAATCCCCATTGAAGATTCTGTAACAGTATCCATTGCAGATGACAAAAGTGGTATTTTCATCTTTAGACTTTCTGTTAAATTTATAGAGGTGCTTACTTCACTAGGTAGAATTGCTGAGTAATTTGGCGCTAAAGTAACATCATCAAATGTCAAAGCTTCTTTAATAGTTTCCATGTCCTTATATAAATGATTCTTGAAAAAATAAAAGGATAACTATTTCAAATTTCTACAAATTATAAAATTTTCTTTAGAGTCTTTTCTGCTTGAAGGAGGCTTGAAAATATCAACATCTTTAAAAGATTTTTTACCTAATGCGACAATCTCGTTAAAAGATGATCCCATAAAAAGTTTAGAAATAAAATTTCCTTTTTTATTAAGTAATTCAATGGCAAAATTCATTGCCTCAATACATAATTCTCCTGTAACTAATGAGTCTACACTTTTATTACCTGTGGTGTTAACTGCCATATCAGAGACTATAAGATCAACTTTCTTACCAAAATAATTTTTGATATTTTTTTTTTGTTGCTCCTCAGTAAAATCCCCTTTTATATGTATTAAATTCTTTATTGGTTCAATATCCTTTAAATCAATTGAAATTATTTTAGAGTTACTGAAATTTCTTGATATATACTGAGACCAACTACCCGGGGCTGCGCCAAGATCTATAACTGAGATATTATTTTTGATTATTTTAAATTTATTGTTTATTTCTTGCAATTTGTATACAGCTCTTGACCTATAACCCTCTAATTTTGATTTTTTGACGTAAATATCTCTCTTTTGCTTAATGATCCAATTTTTTGAAAATTTATTCTTTTTCAACTAATTCCCAAATCTTAAAGATTTTTCAATTATATCTCCATCCAATGTTTTAACTTTGGATATATAATTTTTATTATTTCTTATATTGTCATTATTTTTTCCTGCTAAATGAATAATTCCTATTTCATGGTTTGGTAAATAAGGTTCAACAAAAGTATTTTGTTTTTTGTCAAATTTAATCGCTTCGATTAAAGTCCAGTTGCAATAAGCAGGTAAAATTTCTACGTCTAAATTATCTGAATATATTGTAATATTCATTGCAATTTGTTCTGAACCCCAAATTTTTCCTGAGGATAAAGCTTTTTTTAAATTTTTTTGCCAGATTTCCCAATGAGGAGCACTTTCTTCTAAGCAAAATAATCCAATATTCAAATGGGGTTTAAGGGCAACTTCTCTTGAAACTTTCTCTGAGAAACCTGATGATTTAGCGTGTTTATAATTTTGTGATTTTATTCTCGCAAAACTTCCCCATACCCAATCTGCTCTTAAAACTCTTCCGTAAGATCTATCTGCTGATGTTGCTATTGCTAATTTTTTATTCTCACAGCCCTGAAAGTAAAGATCGATTGCGTACCAAGAGTTTACCCACGCATCAGCATCTATCCATAAATATTTTTTATATCCTGGAAAATAATTTGGTAAGAATGCTCTAGATACCTGACTTTTCAACCACTCTCTTCCTTTTATCTTAAAACTTGGAACTTCTATATCCCACTCAGCCTTTTTGATTTGAAATACTTTTTTTTCTAATATTTTAATTTGTTCACCAGTTAATCCTGCATCCATAATGCAAATATCTACTGTTTTGCTCTGTTCGAATCTATTAATTGAATCAATTAATTCGTTAAGAAGATTGAAATAATTTGAATCTGCTAATGAGATTATTGTATTTTCCCTCATTTATTATAACACATCTTCATGATGATCAGTGTCATTTGCGATGGCTTTAGCATTTTTTTTAATAATAAGATAATGCATTGAACTTATTGGAACCATTAACAAATAAATTACACCTGAAATAATAATAGCATTAAATGTATAAACAAGAATTAAGCCAAAATATAAGATTATTCCAAATAGCAAAAATATTGATGTACTTCTTGGGACAACTATTCTTTTAAAAGAATAGGTTGGTATTTTGCTTATTAATAATATTGAAACAATTATAAACATAACAGGTACTATAATTTGGTAATTTAAGTTTAAAAACTGAAATTCACTAACACTTAATATTAAAGGCATTAAAACTAGAACTCCACCTGCGGGAGAAGGAATACCTTCAAAAAAATTATCTTTCCAAGAACTCTCTTCGTTTGATGAAACATTAAACCTTGCAAGTCTAAGAGCAACACAAACAATATAAATTAACGCAATTAACCAACCTGCTCTTCCTGTTTCAGATAACGCCCAAAAATACATTATAAAAGCTGGGGCAACACCAAAACTTATAACATCAGTAAGAGAGTCTAGCTCTTTTCCAACTTTAGAAGTTCCTTTAATTAACCTTGCAATTCTACCGTCTAATCCATCAATAATCGCTGCAATTATAACTGCAATAATTGATAGTTCAAATTTACCATCAAATGCAAACTTAATTGAAGTCAATCCAATACATACTCCAACAAGTGTCAAAATATTTGGTAAAATAACTCTTGTTTTTTTACTCGAAACTAATTTAATATTTTTATTTTGAGGCTCCATTAACTTATTTTTTTGCAATTAAAGTTTCGCCAGCTATAGTTTTTTGTTCAACTTTTACTAAAGGAGTATAATTTTCAAAATACATATCAGCTCTACTTCCAAATCTGATCATTCCTATTCTTGAACCTTGTTCTACAAGCTCATCTTTAGAAACCTCTGTTACAATCCGTCTTGCAACAAGTCCTGCTATTTGAACAACAATTATATCTTCTCCATCAGAATTTTTTATTTTATAATAATTTCTCTCATTATCTTCACTTGCCTTATCTAAAGATGCATTAAAAAACTTTCCTGGTTTATAAAGTATCTCAGATATTGCTCCGGAACATGGAGATCTGTTTACATGGCAATCAAATACATCCATAAAAATACTTATTTTTTTCATTTGTTTATTTTCTAAACCTAATTCTTTTGGACCGTTAGTATCCATTACTTGTAATACAACTCCATCAGCTGGACTTGTAAGATAATTGTCGTCGCCAATAGAAATTCTTTCAGGATCCCTAAAAAAATAATAGCACCAAATGGTTAATACCAACCCAATAAACCCAAGAAATCCATTTATGAAATAAAGAATTATAGTTGCGATTGCAAAAATAATAATAAATTTGTAACCTTCATTGTGTATTTTTGGAAATATTTTACTCATGACAAACCTATAATTGATAATTTTGGATTAATATGTATACAAAAAGAATAAATTCAACTATTAAGATATATCGAAAAAATGAGTAAAATTAAGGTTAAAAACCCCATTGTAGAGTTAGATGGCGATGAAATGACCAGAGTTATATGGGACTTCATAAAAAATAAGCTCGTTTTAACTTACCTTGATCTCAAAATTGAGTACTACGATTTGGGAATGGAAAGTAGAGACAAAACAGAAGATAAAATTACAATTGAATGTGCTAATGCAATTAAAAGAAATGGTGTAGGGATTAAATGTGCAACAATCACACCCGATGAAGCTAGAGTAAGGGAATTTAATCTTAAAAAAATGTGGAGATCTCCAAATGGTACAATAAGGAATATTATTGGAGGAACTGTTTTTAGAGAACCAATAATTTGTAAAAATATTCCAAAACTAGTGCCCTCATGGACAGATCCATTGATCATAGGTAGACATGCTTTTGGTGATCAATACAGAGCAACAGACTTTACAGTACCCGGTAAAGGTAAGTTAGAAATCAAATGGACTGCTGAAGATGGTTCTGATGAAAGAAAGTATGAAGTCTTCAATTTCCCAGGTCCTGGTATTGCATTATCAATGTATAATTTGGACAAATCAATAGAGGACTTTGCAAGATCTTGCTTTAACTATGGATTAATTAAAAAATGGCCAGTTTACCTTTCTACTAAAAATACAATTTTAAAAAGATACGACGGAAGATTTAAAGATATTTTTGAAGAAGTTTTTGAAAAGGAATTTAAGGATAGATTTGATCAAAATAAAATTACCTACGAACATAGATTGATAGATGACATGGTAGCATGCGCAATGAAATGGCATGGTAAATATATTTGGGCGTGCAAAAACTATGATGGTGACGTACAATCAGATACAGTTGCTCAAGGATATGGATCTTTAGGTTTAATGACAAGTGTCTTGCTTGCTCCAGATGGCAAAACAATGGAAGCTGAAGCTGCACATGGAACAGTAACAAGACATTTTAGAATGCATCAACAAGGTAAAGAAACCTCAACAAATCCTATTGCATCTATTTTTGCATGGACAAGAGGTTTGGCTCATAGAGGAAAATTAGATGGAAATGAGGAATTAATAAAGTTTGCAGAAACACTAGAAAAAGTATGTGTTGATTGTGTTGAAGAAGGCTCAATGACTAAGGACTTAGCTATTTTGATAGGACCTTCAACAAAGTATTTAACAACTAATCAATTTTTAGATACTTTAGATGGTAAGTTGAGACAAAAACTAAATTAAAGTTTTAATTTTTTCAAAAGCCTCATCAATTTTATCTTTAAATTGGCCTCCTGCTTGTGCAAAATCTTTTCTACCACCACCACCTTTTCCACCAATAATTTCAGATCCTGTTTTAGCAAATGTGACTGCATCATATTTATCTGTAAGCTCATCTGTTATCCCAACTGCAAGACCAACTTTGTCTTCTAGACTAGCAAAAACTATTACAATTCCTGTTTTTAACTCTTTTTTTCCGGCATCAACCAATTTTCTTAGCTCTTTAGGTGGAAGATCATCAACTTTTTGAAATCTTACACTTATATTATTAATTTTAACATCTTGAATTATATTTTTTAAATTATTTTCTAAAATTGAACTAAATTTTAATTGCTCTAGTTGTTTTGATAATTCTTTAATTAAAATCTTATTATCTTCATTTTCTATATTTGGTTTGCCACCTAATTTAATTATCTGTTTTGATAAGTCATTAATCATTTCTTCATCTTTTTGTGCGGATAAGTCAGATAATTTTTCTTTATTTTGTAAGAAACTATTTAATTGATTTTCTCTAAGTGCTTCTACTCTTCTCACACCTGCTGCAATTGATGATTGGCTAATAATTTTGAATTTTCCAATGTCACCAGTGTTTCGTACATGTGTACCTCCACACAATTCAGTGGAAAAATACCTTTCTTTCTCATCTCCCATAGATAATACTCTAACCTCTTCTCCATATTTTTCTCCAAAGAGTGCCAGGGCTCCATTATCTACTGCTTCTTTAGGAGTCATGATCCTTGTTTTAACTTCTGATTTTTTTTGTACCATTGAATTAACGTGATTTTCTATTTTTTCTATTTCCTGGTCTGAAATTGGTTTCATATGGCTAAAATCAAATCTTAATCTATCTGGTGCTACTAATGATCCTTTTTGTGTAACATGAGTACCTAATACTCTTCTTAAAGACTCATGCAAAAGGTGTGTTGCTGAGTGATAAGCTCTTATATTATTACGTCTATCAATATCAATTTTCATCTCAACATTGTCTTTGATTTTTATACTTCCTGATTTAACTTTGCCGTAATGTACAAATAGATCACCTAATTTTTTTTGGACATCTGTGATCTCGAACTTAAAGTCTCCAGATATTATTTCACCAGTATCTCCTACCTGTCCTCCAGACTCTCCATAAAAAGGAGTTTGATTTAAAATAACAATTCCTTCATCGTTTTTATTCAATTCATTTACCTCTTTGTTGTCTTTTAGTAATGATAAAATAATACCTTCTGCTTGATCAGTCTCATATCCTAGGAATTCTGAAGGACCTAATCTATCTTTTATCGAAAACCAAATATCATCTACCGCACTGTCACCTGAACCTTTCCAATTTTTCTTAGCAAGTTCTTTACTTTCTTTCATTAAACTTTGAAATTTATGGTTGTCTATTGTTAACGATTTATTTTTTAAGATGTCTTGTGTCAGGTCTAATGGAAAACCATAAGTATCATAGAGTTTAAAAGCTACTTCTCCAGGTAATATCTTGTCTATTTTAGTCATTTCCTCATTTAATATTTTAATACCTCTGTCTAAAAGAATTAAAAATTTTTCTTCTTCCATTCTTAATGTTTCTTTAATTAAAGACTCAGCTCTTTCTATTTCTGAGTAATTACCTTTCATCTCATCTTTTAAAGTTTTAAAAATATTATAAAAAATTGGCTCTTTAGAACCAAGCAAGTGGGAATGCCTCATTCCTCTTCTCATAATTCTTCTTAGTACATAACCTCTTCCTTCATTTGATGGCAAAACTCCCTCAGCAATTAAAAATGAACTTGCTCGTAAGTGATCTGCTATTACTCTAAAACTTGCTAAATTATCGTTATTTGGTTCGACTTTTAAAATTTCTGCAGCAGAGTTTATTATTTTTTTAAAATGATCTGTTTCGTAGTTGTCGTGAGTTCCTTGAAGCAATGCAGCAATTCTCTCTAAGCCCATTCCAGTATCAACTGATGGTTTTGGTAGATTAATACGCTTATCTTTTGAAATTTGCTCATACTGCATAAAGACTAAATTCCAAATTTCTATAAATCTATCACCATCCTCATTTTTTGTTCCTGGCAATCCACCTTCTAAGTGGTCTCCATGATCATAAAATATTTCTGAACAAGGTCCACAAGGTCCAGTTTCACCCATAGACCAAAAATTATCAGATGTTGCTATCCTTATGATTTTATCTTCACTTAACCCAGCAATTTTTTTCCAGTAATTAAAGGCTTCGTCATCGTCGTGGTAGACTGTTACATAAAGCCTATTCTTATCTAAACCAAATTCTTTTGTTATTAAATTCCACGCAAGTTCAATAGCTCTTTCTTTAAAATAATCACCAAAAGAAAAGTTTCCCAACATTTCAAAAAACGTATGGTGCCTTGGAGTATAGCCAACATTTTCAAGATCGTTATGCTTGCCTCCTGCTCTTACACATTTTTGAGATGTTGTAGCTCTTTGATAGTCTCTCTTTTCCAGTCCAGTAAACACATTTTTAAATTGGACCATTCCAGAATTGGCAAACATCAATGTTGGGTCATTATTCGGGACTAAATTGCTAGACTCAACTATTTTATGATCATTTTTTTCAAAATAATCCAAAAATGCTGACCTAATTTCATTTAATGTTTTAGCCATATTTATCTAAAATACAGCATTTTTATATGATGTCTACACCTCTGAAGGGAAAAAAGGCGCCCAATAGAGCGCCTTTTTTTAATAACTAAAAGTTATCTGCTAATTCTTTTTAGTAGGAACCTCTTCCTCTTTCTTCTGTGCTTCAAGCTTTTCTTCGCTTAAAGGATTGCCCTCAATCTTTTTTGAAATAACACCAGCTTTTTCTCTGATAGCCATTTCAATTTCAGCAGCAGCTTTTGGATTTTGTTCAAGGTAAAGTTTAGCATTCTCTCTACCTTGACCAATTTTTTCACCTTTGTAAGCGTACCAAGCTCCAGATTTTTCAACAATCTCGGCTTTGGCACCAAGGTCGATTAGTTCCCCTACTTTACTAATTCCTTTTCCATACATTAAGTCAAACTCAACAACTTTAAATGGTGGTGCAACTTTATTTTTAACAACTTTTACTCTTGTTGTGTTTCCAACAATTTGCTCTTTATCTTTTATTGCTCCAATTCTTCTAATATCCATTCTCACCGAGGAATAAAATTTTAAAGAATTACCTCCAGAAGTTGTTTCTGGACTTCCAAACATTACACCAATTTTCATTCTAATTTGGTTAATAAATATAACCATTGTATTAGTTCTTGAAATTGATCCTGTTAATTTTCTAAGAGCTTGAGACATTAGTCTTGCTTGAAGACCAACATGGTGATCTCCCATATCTCCTTCAATTTCTGCTCTTGGAGTTAATGCTGCAACTGAGTCGACTACTAAAACTGACATTGAGCCAGATTTGATTAAAGTGTCAGTTATTTCTAATGCCTGCTCACCCGTATCTGGTTGAGAAATAAGTAACTCCTCAGTATTAACACCTAATTTCTTAGCATAAACTGGGTCCAATGCATGTTCTGCATCAACAAATCCACAAATACCTCCTGCTTTTTGCGCTTCAGCAACAACTTGCAATGCTAATGTAGTTTTACCAGATGACTCTGGTCCATAAATTTCAATAATTCTGCCTTTTGGTAATCCACCTATTCCAAGTGCCAAGTCTAAACTTAAAGATCCAGTGGAAATGGACTCAATATCCATTGCTTTTTGTTCTCCAAGCTTCATCACAGAGCCTTTTCCAAAGCTATCTGTTATCTGGCTGATTGCAGCATCTAGTGCTTTATTTTTTTCTTTATCTTCCAATTCTTTATCTTTTGTGGTTTTAACCACTTTTAGGTTATTTTTAGTCATTTTTTGCCTCGTTTTTTTCATTTATTAACATTCGAATCATGAAAATAAATGTACACATTTTGTTCTCATTGGCAATATTTTTTTAAAATTAGGGCTAGAAGTCCCTATTTATCTGAGTTTTAGGTATTCGCTATTTAATAAACCTGCGGACTTTAAGAGTCTATATTGAGCTAATAAATAATTTCTTTCAGCTTCAGCAAGATTAATTTTGGCATTTATTAAATTTGATCTGGATTGAAGAACATCAAATGTAGATCTATTTAAACCACTCTCATATTCAAAACTAATCCCTTCATTTGCAATTTCAGCAGCCTTAACTTGTGATTGTACGGCTCTTAGTAGACTTTTCGAAGATTCTAAAGTGGACCAAGCTGCAGTAACACCTTGTGTATTATTTCTAAAAGCATTCTCAAGTAATAATTTTTTCATTCCTTTTACTTGAAGATTTTTATTTATATTAGATTTATTCTTTCCTCCAAATTGAAATGGCCAACTTACTGTTGCTTGTAGTACATCTTTTTCTCTTTCATCATAAGTTGCGCTTAAATCATCTGTATATGATCTTTCAAGTGAAAGTTTTGCTGTCGGAGATAAATCTGATCTTGCGATTTTAACATCTAATTCAGACTGTCCATATTCTATTTCAGCAATAATAAGATTGGGACTTTTTTGTTCAGATATCTTTTTTGCATCAACTAAACTTGAAGGTAATGGAACTTCAGAATTATAAATTTTTTTTAATTTTTCATTACTGTTGATTGGTCCAATTATATTTTCATAAGCTAATTTGCTGGTAACGATATAATTTTGTGCTCCAATGTAACCTGCTTGTGCCCCTGATAAAGAAGATTGGGACTGTGCTAAGTCAGTTGCAGTTATTTGAGCTCTAGATAGTCTTGCATTATCTATTTCGAATTGTCTTTGGAGAAGGTTAACATTTTCTTCATTAATACTTAGTTTTTCATAAGCAAGGATTAAACCTGTATAAGCCTCAATTGCTTTCATAAAAACATCTTGTTCTTTTTTAATGAGTTGTGCTTCAGACAAGTTTAATGCTAGTTTACTTTTTTCGTATTTTGTACCACGTTCACTACCATCTAAAAGTGTTTGTTCTAACTTTATAGAAGATGTCATTGGATTTGTATTAGTTATAGAAGCATCAGTACCACCTTGATTTGTAAGTTTATTTGTATCTTCAAAACTTTTGGTTCCCGTAAGAGTTAAGGTTGGAAAAAAATCACTTTTAGAAATATTTAAGACTTCCTTTTGAACTTCTAAATTTTTTCTCTCAGCTTTAAGTTCTAAATTATTCTGATAGGTCTGTTTTAATGCATCACTCAAAGATGCAGCATTTACTGGCATTATAAATGTTATTAAGCAGAAAGTGATTAAAGAGATTTTTTTCATTAATTATATTTTATTGATTTAATTTGATGATTTCTATTTAAATTTAATACAATTGAAGAATATTTAGGAGCAAATTTAAACATATTTTGTGTGACCCTTTGGTAAGTCTGCATAAATGATAATACCTCGCTTTTACTCATAACCTTATTATTTGCTTTATTTTTTGAGTTTAATTTTAGTAACGCCTCCTGTTTTAGCCTCCAGCTCTGTAATAATTTAAAATTATCTGCTTTTAAAAATAACAAACAGTCTAATTGAGAAAATAATTTTTTGTATTTAGTTTGCAACTGGATATTTACATATTTTCTCCATCTTAAGTTTTTATCTTCTTTTCTTTCCAAAGAATTAATTGCTTTCTTTAAGGTTATATTTTTTTCTGCTCTAGCTCCTACACACCATCCCTCAAAGATTATAACATCTGGTACCTTTTTAACTAGATACCAAGACTTTCTTTTAAATCTATCATCTATTGCCTTATTAAATTTAGGAAGTCTTTGTTGATTAAATCGCTTTCCCTTTGTTTTTTTAAGTAGATCAAAAATAAAGTTTACATCGTGAGTGCCCGGAACACCTCTGGTCATTAATAAGGGGTGAATTTTTTTAGATAATTTTATTCTATCTTCTCGGGTTTTGTATAAATCATCAATTGATATTTTAAAAACATTTAATTTAAAATATTTAGTTAGAATAATCTTTAAAATAGAACTAATTGTTGTTTTGCCAGTTCCTTGACCTCCTGCTAAGCCAATTAAGTAAGGTTTAGATTTATTTGTTCTATTATTGATCCAGAAACTAATTGGAATTAGAAAAGATTTAATCATCTTTTCTTTATTTTTAAATTTTTCCTTTGTTGTTTCTTGAGATCTTATAAACTTAAAACAGTCTTTACTAACTTTTTTATAACACGCAGTAATTGATTGCATAAAAAATTTATTGTTTTTGATCTAAAGGATGATTTTTGCCGTCGTTCACTGGCACATCTTCAATTTCAAATGGCTCCACACCTTCTATACACGCTATATTTACACCATATATTTTAGGATTACTTCTAGGTCTGTTATGAGTATGAATTCCACAGATAGAACAAAAGTAATGTTTAGCGGTATTAGTATAAAACTGATAAAGTGTTAATTTATCTTCTCCTTTTATAAGTTTAAAATCATCGGGTCCAAGTACTCCTATAATATAACCTTTTTTTTTGCAGATTGAACAATTGCAACGCATAATCTTTTCAACACCACCTATAGGAATTTTAACTTTGGCTTCAACTGCCCCACAGTGACAAGTCAATTTTTTCATATTTTAATCTCCTAATAAAATTATTTGTTAATAACTTTTAAATATTCTCCGTATCTTTTTAAGCTTTCCTCTGGCCATGTTTTCTTTGGATCATACATCTTTTCAAAACAAATTACATCATCTGTAAGTTTTAGCCATGGATCTTTATCTTTTGTAAAAATATGCACTTGTGGTGGAAAACTTTTTGAATTATCTAAAGTTTTAGTTCTAACTGTTAATCTACCAACAGCTGAGGCATAATCAGTATAAATATAAGTTCCACATTTGGTACAAAAATATGCATTGGAAGTGGCGCCGCTTCCTGCTTTAAGTTCTGTTGATGCAACTTCTCCTTCTATAATTAAAGTGTTATCTAAGACGCTTGTATTAATAACGTATGAAGACCCAGTTATAATTTTACAATCTTTACAATGACAAGCTTGGGTGAATAGAGGCTTTTCTGTAATTCTATATTTAATCTGACCACAAATACATCCTCCGGTTAAGCTTTCGTTTTTTTCCATTTATTATCTTCAAACTATTTATGGTTAAAGTTATCCACATGTATACAATATGTGGTTTCAATGTTCACGTTTTGATTCACTTTTGATTCAGTTACAGACTCAAAATACAACCTGATTGACACTATTGAATAACTTAGATATTAATTAGAACAAAATAAGAACATTTATGAAGCTAACTATACCTTACTATTTACATAAAGCTGGCGCGGGTTTTCCGTCCCCTGCCACAGACTATATTGAGGAAGATATTGATTTAAATGTTCATTTAATCAAAAACGTTCCGGCAACTTTCATCATAAGAGTCCAGGGGAAATCAATGGTGGATGTGGGAATTAATGATGGCGATCTATTAGTTGTTGATAAGAGTTTAACACCAAAAAATTTCTCAACAGTTATTGCAAATGTTCATGATGAACTAGTTGTTAAAAGTTTAGTTCAAGAAAGAGATAAAAAATTTTTAACATCAGGTTCTAAAGAATTTACAGATCGAATTTTAATCAATGAAGATGAAGATATATTTATTTGGGGAGTTGTAACTTATGTCATCCATTCAGTATACTAAAAAAATAGCACTTATTGATTGTAACTCTTTTTATGTTTCTTGCGAAAGATTATTTAATCCTAAAATAAGAAAAAAACCTGTTGTAGTTTTATCTAATAATGATGGTTGTATAATTTCAAGATCAACAGAAGCAAAGGCTTTAGGCATTAAAATGGGAGAGCCTTACTTCAAGGCAAAAGATATTATTATTAAAAATAAAGTTAATGTTTTTTCATCTAATTATTCTTTGTATGGAGATTTATCTAGAAGAGTAATGAGAACATTAAAAAGATTTAACTCTGCCATCGAAGTATATTCTATAGATGAAGCATTTCTAGATTTGTCAAATTTTTTAGATGATGAAGTTGAAAAGGTTGGAAGAGAAATCAGAGAGACAGTTTTAAAGTGGACAGGTATTCCAACTAGTATTGGTATTGCTAAAACAAAAACTTTAAGTAAAGTTGCAAATCATATTGCAAAGAAAAAAAAATCAGGTGTAACAAGTTTGATAGGAATTGAAAATATTGATCCAATTTTAGAAAAAGTTGAAATTAATGATGTATGGGGTGTGGGAAGACAGTTAACAAAATTTTATCATAAAAATGGAATTTATAATGCAAAGCAACTAAAGAACAAATCAAATACATGGATAAAGAAAAACTCTAATGTTTTGGGTTCAAGAACTGCAATGGAGTTAAGAGGAGTCCCTTGCATTGATTTAGAGACAACGCAAACAAAAAGAAAAAGCTGTGTTGTATCTCGTTCTTTTGGTCAAAGAATTGAAAAATACCAAGAACTAAAAGAAGCAGTTGCAAATTATTGTTTGAACGCATCTGAAAAAATTAGATCTGAATCTTTGATTGCAAAGTCAATTACTGTTTTTGTTAGAACAAGTCCTTTTCAAAGTAGATTTGGATATTATTCAAACTCAAAGACCATAGATTTTGCAATTTCAACAAATAATAGTATTGAAATAGTTAAAACTGCTTTGGTTGCTTTAGACTCTATCTTTAAAAACGGTTATCGTTATCAAAAAGCAGGTGTAATGCTGACCGGTTTATCTAATGAAGATGGTAGTAAGAACCTATTTTCTTGTGAAAAAGATGAGAAAATAAAGGGTTTAATGAGGTCTATTGATAATACGAACTATCGATATGGAAGATCCACATTAAGTCTTGCAAGTGCTGGAGTTCAAAAAAGATGGAACATGAGAAGAGAGCATTCATCTAAAATAGATACTGCAGATTTTTATTTACTACCAACGATCAGAACTTAGTTTAAAAACATTAAAATAATCTTAATATTTTCAATTGTTTGCTACAGCATTATAAATGCAACCTATTCCTATTCCAATTTCTAAACCGTTTTTCAAACTTGAGCTATCTACTAATACTTTCTTAAGCCACTTTGAAATTTCGTGATCAGGATATCTTACTTGAAAAATATGAAACCATCCGGATGCATACCCTTGCCTATTTATTTTTCTGAATACCTGATTACCATTGGATGGTTGAGAATTGTATTTTTTTTTTGCCCAAGGTTCTATTGACATAGGGTCCAGATAGCCTTCATGAAATATCTGAACAGCTTTTAATAATTTAGTTTCCATATTTTTAGGCAGATCTAAATTTGCTGCATAAGCCATTTCAATAACTAAAAATAACTCAGCTAAAGATTGATTGTGATAGTGAAGAGCTCTATTTCCACGAGTTGTTCTATCTTTAAAACTTCCATCTTTTAAAAGTTCTTTATTCATTCCTTTTAATACTTTTTTTATGTTATTTTTGTATTTTTTATGTTGCGAATGTTTAATAAATACATTTGGAAATGACCAACCACCTTGGTGACCATAAAAATCATTAATTGATTGATTGGGTATTCTTTTATAAAAACTTTTAAACCATTTATTTATAATTTTATGTCGATTATCCTCAATTTTAAATCTCTTAAAATAAAAATCATAAATATAATTTAAATTCAGTATTGTAAATAATGTGCTAGCATCATCAAATTTAATTGCTGGATCTTGTCCATCTTTATCTTTCCACACACTTTTGCAATCTTTTGATTTGAGATTTTTTTGTTTATCACTAGAATAACATGGTTTAGTTTTAGTAAGTGCATCATTCGAAGCCCATATAAATAATTTATCAAAAAGTCTTTCTTTTAATATTTGATCATCTGTGGCTGACATAAAAATAGTTGCTTTACTAAATTGTTGGAAAACATCCTCAAAATGTCCACCTTCAACCTCATCAATGTTATCCATTCGAGAATTAAACCCTTTAATTCTTTGAGGTAAATCTTTATCAATTATATCAAAACGTGTCTTATATTTATTAAATTCACAATATTTAATTTTATGTTCTTTACTCAAAGAATTATAGGTTTGTAAAATACTGTTTGGAACAAAAACATTCTCACTTAACTGATAGGCATAAGAAGAAGAATAAAAAAAATAAACAATTAAGAAAACTAAAATTTTTCTCATATCTTAAATTTATATTTTACTAAATGTAGATTTTTTTTTGTTCTTTAATGATAAATTATTGTAATTATAAGTTGTAGTACCTGTATCTCCAATTCGGTAAATTCCTATTTTAATATAAGGTTTATTGGGACCATAAGGCCCATCTGTTTTTTTTGAAGATATGGGTACATCATAATGCTGTAAAATAAATTCATCATCCAAGTAATATTTAACAGATAAATATTTTGATTTTTTTTGATAATCAATTTCTGCCCTAAATTTATAAATTTTGCCTACTTCTAAAGTTATAAAATTGTGCATTTTACAATTATCTTCAGAACATTCTCCTTTTGGAAACTTGTGAATTATACTCCACTTACCATTTAATCCAATCCATGAAGGTGGTGCACCACTATTTCTACCATCATGAATTTGAAAAATAGTAGTCCTTTTTGATGGAGCACCTTCTATTAATAAATCTGTTTCAAATATTGAGTGACCAATTGGTAGTTTATGAGTAACTTCTTGTCTTCCTGAGTAAGGATATCCTCCTGAAGACTTTTTATCATTTTTACATTTACCAATATCACCTTTATCTAACTTAAATGTTATATTTTTAACTTTAAACTCATTTTTGTTGTAACTTTTTTTTGACTTTCCATTCACAACAAGCGCTTCTTTATCAACTATACCACACGAAACTTTCCATTTATTTTTATTTTTCCATTCTCCAGCATTTGCAGGAACATTAATAGTAATTACAATAATCAAAAATAACAAAAAACTTTTCATATATTTTTTAAAATTTACCAACTACACTTTCATAGTGCACATAGCATGCATTATTCTCTTGGTCAGAAAAATTAGTGAATTTTTCCATACACTTACTTAAACCCTCTTTAGCTGCTCCAGCTTTGCTATATCCTATATACTTTAAAAGATATTTATCGTTATTTTTATTTTTAATTATTGCTAAAAAATTACCTTTCATTTCCTCAAATTTTATTTCTTCAGGAACAACTTTAGAAGTAATTCTTTTAATTTTTTTTGCGCCCTCTGGCATATATTCTGAGTCGCGAATTTTATATTTATATTTCGATCTTGCTATTTTATCTTTTGATTTATAATCACATTTTTCTTTATCCATGATTTTTTTGCAATCTTTGCTTATAATATATTCTTTAATGGATAAAGTTGAAGGTTCAGTTATATTTGGATCTTGATTAGCATCCCAATATCTATAAAGACCAATTTTAAAAGCAATACCTCCTGTTTTGTCTAAAATCATGTTTGGTCCGTAAAACTCAATTACCCTTTCATCATTTAACCACATTATAAATTCTCCATCATCTTTTTTAGATGGTTTTATTTTAAACAGTGCAGTGCTGTATTCTTTTTTAAATGCAGTTAAACTCCCTAAATCAAATTTATATAATTTTTGTTTAACTCTGTTTGCTACAGGGTCAATATCTGTCCAATAAACTTCTTCTATTTGTTTAAAAAAAAATTCCATTCTATTAGGAAGATCATCTTCGTCGGTAGTGTACCTAATTTGCATCGAAGGATAAATTATCTCTCCTCCTTTTTTAGTTCCAACTACTTGCCAAATATTAGCACTATGATTTTGTCCTGCATTTAATTTAAAAGTATATTTTAAGTAAACTTCCTTACCAAGTTTATGATAATTTTTCCTTTTAGTAACAAATTCCCATCTCTGAGCTTGATCATCTGAGAGATCCCAGTCCTCAGGATGCCCCTTCATACTATAATCAAGGGTAATCTCTACAGCTTCCTCATTTTCATTGTAATTAAGTATTTGTTTATGTTTTGTCAAAGAGTCATATGCAAGACTCATTTTTTTCTTTGCTTCTTCACCAAGAATTTCTTTTTTAAATTTTTTCAAAGCATCAACTTTTTCTGCAAAAACATTTGTGTTTAAGAAAAATATTAAGGAAAATATGATTATTAAGAGTTTTTTCATTTGTATATTTTAGTTAAGTTTTAAATTTTTTGTTGAACCATCTTTATAAGTAAACTCTACCTCTTTTTTTGAAATAGATTTTATTGATGTAAAACCATCATATTCACTTATAAATTCGTTTAATTTTTTTCTATTTTTCTTTGACATTTTTTTACCTGGAGCGTTTACACCTACGTCAATTATTAATTCAGCTCCATTTAAAAAAGCATTCACATAAGCTTTTATCGGAGGACCACAGGTCATAGCTTCAGTTAACCAAATTGGTTTATCAATATCAACACTTTTTAATAAATCTGCAAATTCATCTACCCATAGCTCTTTATCGCACTGTCCATCTGGACCGCTTATATGGTGAATGTTTGCAATATCAAAGTGATCCTTAATTTTTGGTAAAGCTGATTTCCAGTATTTTTTATTTTCTGGAAACATTCCTGCAGCACCAGCCATAACGATAACTGCATCCGGTTGCTGTTCTTTAATTACTTTTGAAGAAAAATTAAAGATTTCAACAAAATCTTCCTCGCTTCCTTTAAAAAACATATCAAACTCAGGTTCATTCATCACATCCCAATATATAATTGGTTTTGTTAATCCAGGCATGTCATTTGAACCATCTCCATCATAACGGTCAACTAATTTTATAAGAAAAGTTTTATAATCTTCCATTGAACAAGGTTTGCTCAAATATTTTGTAAAACGTTTTCCAAATGGACTTCTAGCTTTTTTTCTTTTACAAGATTTCTGATCCCAATTTGTATGAGGCCAGATGGTTGCTAAAATTGTTTGATTGTGATCTTGAGCATATAAGACGTATTTATCTACATCTTCCCAGAAAAATTTACCCTTCTCACTTTCTATGTGACTCCAAACAAAAGGTCCTGGATGAGGTCTAACCCACTGTCCATCTTTACCACGCATTTTTTTGTCTCTCATTTCAGTTAATTCACCAAATCTAGATTGAGAATTTGCAAAATTAGTTAAAAATAAAAGTGATAACAAAATCGTTAATAATTTTTTCATTAATTAATTTATTTTGATTTCTGGTAAAGGCTTTGTCCATTTAATTGATTTAGAAATTTTTTTTCCGTAGGTAGGCATCCTATTACTACTTTTTCTATATCTTACATAGGAAACAGACTCTTTGTTTTCTGATTGGTAGGAACATTTATCTTGATCTAAAATTTCCTCACATTTATCACTATAACCAAATTCTTTTACCGTTAAAGATTGTATTGGAGTTTCATTTAAAAGCACATCTTTTAGCCATCTATAAAATCCCCATTTAAATGTATATCCGTCACCTATCGTAAAATTTGGGCCATATACCTCAAAAACCTTCTTATCATCCACCCAGCCTATTATTTCTCCATTATCATCTTTTGATGCTAAAATTTTAAAACTAACAGTTCTGTAATTTTTAAATTGATCTACAGTTCCTAAAGGAAATTTATATGAAACCTTATCAAAATTAGAATTTTCGGGATCGCCTTTTAAATAAAAAACCTCTTTGGTAAAGCTTATTTGGTGAAAAACTGAATTTCCTCTAAATTGTAATTTCATCCAAGGTAAAAGTCTTGAGTTACCTTTATTGGCAATAACTTGAAAAAAACTTCCACCCACTGCAGGGTGTGTAGGAAAATCGTTCAACTTAAATGTATAGTTTATATATACAGGCCTCTTAAATTTCCTTGGTTTTTTCTTATTTGCAGTTTCCCATCTTTGATTTCTTTCACCAGTCCTTTCCCAGTCATTTTTGTGCCCTTTAAACTTTGTATCAAGTGTGATTTTAATTGCTTTCCCATCTGCATCTTCAAAAATAGATAGAGCTTTTTTTTTTGAAATCGATCTAGTATCATCTTTCATTTCTGATTTTGCTTTACCGATCAAAATTTCTTTTTTTAAAAACTTATATGGATTTTCAGAAGCGTGGGAATATGTTGAGACTAAGACAAAAGATAATAAAAATAAAAATAATTTTTTCTTCATACTTTAAATAATTTGTCAGATAAATTTTGAAGTTTATCTCCCCAAAAAACTTCTTTCTGAATTCTTTTAAATTCAATGTCAAAAACGCTGGACATTGCTGAAGCATATACAGATCTAGCATCAATTGTTGAATTTAAGTCTCTTCCTTCAAATAACTCTTTTTTCTTTAGTCCTGGCCAATCAGTATAAACTTGCGATTTTTTTAATAAACCACCTGCCATAAATATTGCTGAACCATAGCCATGTTCAGTGCCTCTTCCACCATTTTGTTCAATTGTTCTGCCAAATTCGGTAAGAGTTAAGACTAAAGTATTTTCGATTTCTGATCCTAGACCTTTCTCTAAACTTTTAAAAATTGAGTCCATTTCAATTAAACTATCTGAATGAGAACCATTCACACCTCCCTGAGCAGCATGAGTATCAAAACCATCAACTTCAAAAACAGCAACTCTTGGACCATTTATTTTTTTTAATTCTAAACCTGCTTTATAGGCTAAAGACGAATTTTTACGAGACATCGAAGTACCACCACTACTCATCATAGATCTATTAGCAATTATTTCCATCATATTAGCTAAATCATGCTCAGATTTATCTGCATAAACAGATTTTAAGAGTTGCAAAAGTTCTGTTCTTGGAAGTCTTTTTTTTGAAGGATAAAAATTATCATTACTTGGAATACCTCTTAATAGTAAAGGCATTGGTAAAGACAATGCAAGACCATCACCTTTTAGCTCTCCTAATTTCATTCCTCTACCTAACCAACCAGTTTTTATTGCATAAGGTATGTGACCTCCAGTTTCCATTAAATTTTGACCATCAAAATGTGATCTTTTTGTATATGGAATATTGGTTGCATGAACTATTGCTCCCAAATTATTTTGCCATAAATTATAAAAATTTTTTAGTTTAGGGTGAAGAGCAAAATCAGAATTTAATTTAATTGTTTCATCTAAAATCAAATCTTTTCTTCTTTTTTCAAAGTTCCTATCACCTATTATCGGTACAGCACATAAACCATCCATTCCGCCTCTTAACATTATAATTACAAGATTTTTTTTCTTTGTAGTATTTGCTAAAACAGGAAAATTAAAACCTGCTAAAAATAAAGTTGTTGCCGATCCTTTTAAAAAGTTTCTTCTTGATATTTTCATGATTTAAGAGTCTCCGGTAAGTTAAACAACATCACATGTCTATTGGAAAGGTCAACTTGCTGATTTATTGTTTTAAGAATTTCACTTGAATTATCATAATTTTTTTCAACCATCTCCTCATAAAATTCATTTGTCTGCGATTTTCTATTTTTTTTGTAATATGCTTCTTTAGCATAAACGAGTCTTCTAATTAATAATTCAGGTGACATCCAATCATCAGACACATCTGACCATCCATTAGGTTGTTTTGCTAAATATGGATGATGACCAAGTTCTCTTAATAAATATTCTAATGATCTTTGCTCATGAGTTGGTTTTAGACCTAAGGTATATAAATCCATCAATTTTGGTGTTGGTACTAATTCCACATCAGACATTTTACTCATTATTAAAAGCCAATTCTCTGGATTTTGAAATTTATTGTATTTTTCAGAATAATTGAAAGCAACTTCTACTGCCGCTTTATGAACATCTGGTAAAAAACCATCTGATTTTTCCCAGGCTCTAATAATTGGTTCCATCATTTCTTTTGTTGGATTGTCGGTTATAAAATACCTGCAAAGTTTCATTGCAATAAATTCTCTACAAGATGGATGATTTACAAGATCAGTGATTACGGCTGATAAACTTTTTCTTCCTGATTTATATTTTTTACCTAAAATTCTTTTAGTACCTGGTTGATGATATTCACCATTGAAATGAACATCTCCAGTTTCTAATCTTTTTTTTCCCCAGTTAGGTCTCCATCCACTCATTACATATGCCATTTGAATAACATCTTCTTGAGTGTAGCCACAATCAGGTGAAACAGTGTGAAGCTCTAACAATTCCCTTGCGTGGTTTTCATTTACACCAACTTTTCTTCCCTTCTCTTTAGCCCATTGTGCTTCTTGGCTTTTAGGTCCGACATTATCATTATTATCTAAATGATGTATCATAGTCCAAGCTACTGTTGCTTCTTGAACCATTTTTTCAAAGGTTTGATTCATATTGGCTCTAATAATCTCTCTTTGATATGCACCAGTAGTGTATTGAGCTAAAAAATCTTTTTCACTGATTGCAAAATGGTTTCCCCAGAAATACCATAGCTTAGCTAAAACAGGAGTTTCACTTTTTAAAGCTTCAGAATGTCTTATACATAATTCAAGATTCCACCAAAATTTTTGGCCTGTTAGATGTCTTAACTTATTTTTTTCTCTTTTATATCCATCTTTATCGTTTTTAAATTTTTTTCTTAGAACCTTTCTATCTCCATAAACGTAATCTCGATAATAATTTCTAAGTTCTTTCTCTGGTAAAATTTTTCCCTTCCAGGAAAATTCTGGAATTTTATTTAATTGACTTGTTGCCCAATCTAATGGGTCTGATGGAACTTTATCTTTAGGTCCTAGTCCAAATGCAACCTTACGATAAAAATTTTTCATAAATTATTTTAAATTAAATTATTTCAAAGTGTCAATATCTGAAATGTTTGTTAAAGAATTATTAAATTCGCTAATGTTTTCTCTTCCTGAGACTTTTAAAATAACCAGACCAAATATAATAATTAAAGCTAGAGGTATAGCTGTAATTACACTGATATACTCAGCAATTATTATTAAATAAATTGCGTAAAAAGCTATTGATCTAAAAATTACACCTGTTTTAAAGACAGCGATAATGGATAAAGAGTGCATTATTAAATTGAAGAAACTCATTTTCGAAGGCCCAAAATATCTTGAGCCTCTTATTGATGGAGACTTAATCAAATTAATTTCAGTTTTTGCCAAAGAACCTGAAAAACTACTCCAAGTTGATTTCTCTTCGATTAGCTTTTTTACAGTTTTCTTTGTAAGGCAAGTATAGTTTCCAAATTTAATAAATTTTCCAGTGAAGGTTAAAGTAATAATTTTGTGTAAAAAATAACAAATTTTAAAAATAAAACTTTCTGATCTTTTAACTCTCTCTCCAACAATTGTTGTATTTGGATTATCTTTAATCTTTTCTACAAAGTTTTTTATTTCTTCTGGTCTATCTTCTCCATCTCCATCCATTGGTATTATATAATCAAAACTCTCGTTTTCTGAGATATGTTTTAGTCCTGCAGCTATACATCTTGCATGGCCTCTATTTTTTCTCATATTTATTAATTTTAGAGATTTAATATTATTTAAATTTTTAGTTTCTAATATTTTTTCTTCTGTTGAAGCATCATTCACTACAATTACTGAAAATGAAGAGTTAAGGTCGGAAATATTAATATCAATTTCTTCAATTAATTTTGATACAGATTTAAAATCATTAAAAACTGGAATTAATATTATAATATTCATTAGCTGACTGAACCTATTAGTCTAAATAATGAAGCAAAAAAACCGTAACCTGAAAGTTCAATCAGAACAATAATTCCAATGATGAACAAAAGTCTTTTATTTTTTTGGTTTAACTGAAATTTCATTTATATTTTAAACATTTCATATCTTTGTTGCACAAATAAACTTCACTTGAGTTATAAATCCATTTTGGTCTTTCAGGAAGATGGTAAGATATATTTCCAGCGATCCACTCATTACCCTTAATATATTCCATTTTTCCAAGGTCCTTGCCCTCTGTTTCATAAAAAACTTTAGCCTGCTTAGCTAAATATTTGCCATTAAAATCAGTTCTTTTGTCAGTCTTTGTAATTGAAACATAGGAGTATAAAATTGGAGATATAATAAATAAAATCAAAAATATTGAAGCAAAGACTTTCATTTTTTCCAAATTAATTTGAGATTTAAAAACATAAACAAATAGTAAACCAAAACTTATATAGAATGGTGTCATCCACATAGTTCTGATTTTTACACCCATCGTAAATGATGTTAGAAAGATAAAGAAAATTGGAATTAAATTGATTGATAACAAGAACAATAAATTATCATCATTTAAATTAATATTTACTTTAAACTTTTTAACTAAAATAAGAACCATTAATAAAAACGGTAATAATATTCCGATTTGCTTACCTAAAAATATTATAGGATGTTTAATATGGTTAAAAATACTTGCTTCTTCTGATCCAGTTCTAAGAAGTCCATAAGTAATGGTTATATAATCATTCTCGATTAGCCAAATGATATGCGGCAATAAAATTATTATAAAGGGTACGAATGAAACTAAACACTTAAAATTTAATTTTTTTGTATAAATCATGTAAATTAAAAGCACACCTATTGCTAAACCTAGATAGATAAATAAATATTTTGATAAAAAACCTAGTCCAGCAAATAGGCCTAATAACAACCAATCTAATATTTTATTATTCTTAATGCCTTTCCATAAATAAAAGACTGAGATAGACCAAAAAGGTATTAAGCAAACATTTACATTAAATTCGGGTGTAGTGAAGTTATAAAAATATATTCCCTCTAATAACAAAACCGATAGCAAACAATATATTTTACTTTCAAAAAAATCTTCAGCTAACTTAAAAACTACAAAAAATGAAATTATAATACAAATTTGACTTAGCAAATAATAAGCCCAATCTTGGGGTCCAAAAATTTTGTAAAATATTTCAGGCAGGAAAGCGCTCATTGGAGGATGTTTATTAAATCCCCAGTCTAAGTTACTGCCCCAAGCTAAAGCTTCGATAGTATCAAGTGGCAAGTTATAGTTTGTTAAAGTTGGAACAACTGTCCAAATTAATAAGTGGGATGTAATAAAAATATAAAATAAATTACTAATATTCTTTTTATAAATGGCCATTTTTATTAATTTATACAATTAAAGCATTCTTGACACTTAATAAATGATGAATATATTCACCATCTCATAAATTTGGACATGGTAAAAATCTCTAAAAAATATATACCGAAAGATACTGAAAAATATATGTGTGCGAAACACCTTGCTTTTTTCAAGAAAAAATTAATTGATTGGAAAAAAGAATTAAAAATGACAAATAATGAAGCAATATTTAATGCATCTATGGACGATAACAGTGCTTCTGCAGATATTGTTGATCAAGCAAGTTCATATACTGAAAAAAATGTTGAAATGAGAGCAATCAATAGACAGATAAAATTAATTTCTAAAATTGATGGAGCTTTAAAAAAAATTCAAGATGGAACTTATGGCTTCTGCGAGGAAACTGCTGAACCAATCGGACTAAAAAGATTAATGGCAAGACCAGTTGCAACTTTATGTATAGCAGCACAGGAAAAACACGAAAAAGAAGAAAAAGTGTACGCAGATACCTAAGGGTAATCTATTTCAGCATCTTTATTTAATACTTTAAATCCTTTGATCACTGCAGGACGCTTCGCAATATCCACATACCATCTTGCTAAACCTTTAAAATTTATTAATCCAATGTCATGTCTCTTATGTCTTGCTATCCAAGACCAAGTTGCAATATCTGCAATAGAATATTCTTTTCCCGCTAGATAATCACTTAAGGAAAGTCTAGCCTCTAAATCTTCATAAAGTTTTCTTGTAATTTTAAAATATCTCTCTTCTCCCCATTCACTTTTGCCCTGATGATAATAATGAAATTGATGATGTTGTCCTATCATGGGACCAATTAAACCCATTTGAGCCATCAACCATTGATTTATCTCTAATCTGTTTTCTTCAGGGTAAAACATATTACTTTTTTCACCAAGATACATCAGTATTGCGCCAGATTCGAAAACTGATTTATTAATTTCGTGATCTGTAATTACTGGAATTTTATTAAAAGGACTAATTTTTTTGAATTCAGGTTTGTGTTGTTCACCTTCAGACAAATTTATCTTTGTAACTTTATAATCAAGTTTTATTTCTTCAAGCATGATACTAATTTTCCAACCATTTGGAGTATCAGCAGTAAATAGTTCTATCACTATTTTACACCCAATCTGTCTTTAATGGTGTTTGATGCTGTTGTAAATTCAAATCTGTATTTTTCGTTAGGTCTTGCATACTTGAAACAACCTCTTGCAGCTAGAGCGCCTTCATGAAAACCTGATAAGATTAATTTAAGCTTTCCTGGGTAAGTACATATATCACCAATAGCAAATATACCTTTCTTATTAGTTTCAAAGTTTTCAGTATTAACTGGGATTGCTTTTTTATCTAAATTAAGGCCCCATTCTGCAATTGGACCAAGTTGCATTATCAAACCAAAGAAACCCAAAACATAATCTGCTTTTAATATTTTACTCTCCCCTTCTTCACTTTTAATTTCTACTTCTTCTAAAGATCCATTTCCTTTGACATCTTTAATTGAGTATTTAGTAAATAAATTAATTATATTTTTTTCACTTAATTCTTTAATTTTTTTAACACTCGCAGGCGCACCTCTAAACTCTTCTCTTCTATGAATAAGTGAAACTTTAGAAGTATTCGATAGTTCAATTGCCCAATCAAGAGCACTATCTCCACCACCAAATATCGCTACAGATTTATCTTTAAAAATTGTTTTGTCTTTAATTGAATATAAAACTGAAGTTCCATCGAACTTTTCTGCACTTTTTGTTGGAAACTTTCTTGGCTCAAACGATCCCACACCACCTGCTATCACAACATTTGGTGTATGAAATTCTTTTCCATTTGTTGTTTTAACAACCCAATTATCATTTTCATTTGTTAGTTCTTGAACTCTGTCATTTAAATGAAAATTAAATTTAAATGGTTTAATTTGTTCAATTAAATTATTAGTAAGTTCTTCTCCAGTACACTCTGGCACCGCAGGAATATCATAAATTGGTTTATCCGGATAAAGCTCAATACATTGGCCACCAATTTTATTCAGATTATCAACTATTTCACATTTCAGCCCAATAATACCAAGTTGATGCGCACAAAATAATCCTGTTGGACCTGCGCCAACTATCACAACGTCAGTTTTTATCATTAAACTTGTTTCTCCGGCATATAAACACTTAGACCATCTAACTCATCAGAAACCATAATTTGACAACTTAATCTACTATTTGAATTTGGTTCATAGGCTTGATCTAACATATCATCTTCACCCATTTCTTTTTTTGGTAATTTATTATACCAATCCTCTTTGACATAAACATGGCATGTAGCGCAAGACATGCTTCCCCCACAATCTGCATCAATTCCAGGAATATCATTTTGAACAGCGCCTTCCATAACTGTAAGCCCATTTTGGACTTCAACTACATGCTCTTTTCCATTGTGTTCAATATATTTGATTTTAGCCATTGCTTTTATATAAGCACAAAAAAAAATAGGGCAAGTAATCAAACTCGCCCTATTTTATATATATCGTAACTAATTGTTACTAAGCTCTTCTTGTAGAGTTAGAAACTGCACAAGACCAGATAATTAAACCAAATGCGATTTTATTAACAAAGTCTGCTAAGTTATAGATAACGTTTAACGCGTTACCATCTATTCCACCTGTTAGGTAACCAAAAATGTAACCTAATGGGTAAATAGCCCAACCTACAGTAACAATCATTCTTAAAGCTCCAAATGCAGTTACTAAAGATTTATTTCCAGATTTAGCAGCAACTTTTCCTGCTTCACCTGAGAAGATTTCATAAAGAATGTAAATCCATCCAGCCATACCGATTATGAAACCTAGTGTAGCGTTGATGAATCCAGCTTCTCCAAGATATCCACCTATTAACATAACTAGTGAACCAATTAAGATTCTCCAGAATATGTTTGTATCAACTTTTCTTACTGCTGAAAGAATTAAGTAAAATTCTACTAGCTGTAGTGGCACAGTAATTAACCAGTCAATGTATCTGTAAACAGTTGGAGTATCACCTGTTTCGATCCAAACTGCTCTCATATACATATAGTGAATAAATGCTATACCTGTTACTAATCCAGCTACGTTTACTGATTTTCTCCACTGAGCTGCTACATTTGCTTGCTCCATAAAGAAAAACGCAGTAGCTGCTAACATACCCATTGAGATTAGCCAGAATGAAATTCCAACGAAATCATCTGTTCTCAAAAAGTCTGTCGCTGCATTAGCTGCTGTTACGCTCATAAAAAGCACTAAGCCTAATGCTAACGTTTTTGTTGTCTTCATAAAAAACTCCCTCATAGTTAGTTTTTTTTTATTAGTTTAAATTTAAACTACAGACTAATCTAATGATTAGCCTAAAGTTAGGCTTAGATAGCAAAAAAATTTAGTTTATTGAAGAGTTTTTGACCTCTAAAAAGTATTGATTTTACTTACTTTATAAAATTAAATACAACCTGTTGCATAAAATCATTATAAAAGTGTATCAAAAAACAAATCACTATGAAAAATAGTTTTAACAAAATTTATCAAGAGTCTATACAAAATCCCGAGGAATTTTGGAAAAATGTGTCTGATGATGTCTTCTGGTTTAAAAAACCTTCTAAGATTTTAAACAAGTCTAACCCTCCATTTTATAAATGGTTTGAAGATGGGGTTACAAACACCTGTTACAACGCAATTGATGTTCATATTGATAAAGGTAACGGTGAAAAGACAGCTTTAATCTATGATAGCCCTATAACAAAATTTAAAGCAAAGTTCACTTATAATGAATTAAAGCGAAAAATTTCAAAATTTGCTGGTGCATTAGATAACCAGGGAGTCAAAAAAGGTGACAGAGTAATTATCTACATGCCGATGATACCTGAAGCAGTTATAGCGATGCTGGCTTGTGGAAGAATCGGCGCAATACACTCAGTTGTCTTTGGTGGATTTGCTTCAAATGAATTAGCGAGCAGAATTGATGATAGTAAAGCAAAAATTTTAATTACTGCATCCTGTGGATTTGAACCCGGACGAACTGTTGAATATAAACCATTAGTTGATGGAGCATTGAAACTTGCAAAACATAAAGTTGAAAGAGTAATTTTCTTTCAAAGGAAAGATAACGAAGTAAAACTCAACTCTCCACTTGAAATCAGTTGGGAAGAGGCACTTGTTAATGCTAAACATAAAGATTGTGTTGAGATTGGAGCAAATGATTTTGCTTACATTTTATATACATCTGGAACTACAGGAATACCAAAAGGTATAGTAAGAGATGTTGGAGGTCATATAGTTGCTCTTAAATGGACAATGAAAAATATTTATAATGTTGATGAGAATGATGTTTGGTGGTCGGCAAGTGATATTGGTTGGATAGTAGGACATTCATATATTGTTTATGCTCCATTATTCAAAGGATGTACAACAGTTTTATATGAGGGGAAGCCAGTTGGAACTCCTGATGCAGGAGTATTTTGGAGAATAATTTCAGAGTATAAAATTAAATCTTTGTTTACAGCTCCAACAGCATTTAGAGCTATTAAAAAAGAAGACCCAGATGGAAAATTTTTCTCAAAATATGATTTAAGTTCTTTTGAATCTTTATTTCTAGCTGGAGAAAGAGCTGATCCCGATACAATAAAATGGGCTGAAAATCTTTTAAATGTTCCCGTAATAGATCATTGGTGGCAAACAGAGACTAGTTGGGCAATAAGTTCAAATTGTACTGGAATAGAAATGCAAAAAACTAAGTATGGTTCAGCGTGTAAAGCAGTTCCAGGTTATGATGTAAAAATAATAAAACCAGATCATTCAATCGCGGAACCTAATGAGATGGGTGATATAGTTGTTAAATTACCTTTACCACCAGGTACTTTCCCTACACTTTGGAATGCAGACAAAAGATACGAAGAAAATTATATGAATAATTATAAAGGTTACTATCAAACTTACGATGCAGGACACATTGATGAAGATGGATACATTTGGATTATGTCGCGGACTGATGACATTATAAATGTTGCAGGTCATAGATTATCGACGGGTGCGATTGAAGAGGTTTTATCTGAACATCAATCAGTTGCTGAGTGTGCTGTTCTTGGTATTGCAGACAAATTGAAAGGACAATTGCCAATTGGTTTAGTTGTTTTAAAATCTGGTGTTGAAAAAAACAATGAAACTATTTCAAAGGAATGTATTAAAATGGTAAGAGATAAAATTGGACCAGTTGCAGCATTTAAAGTTGTGATAGTTATAAAAAGATTACCTAAAACGAGATCAGGAAAAATATTGAGAGGAACTATTCGTAAAATTGCGGACAAAGAAGATTATAAAATGCCGGCAACAATCGATGATCCAGTAATTTTAGAGGAAATTACTCAAAGTTTAATAGAGAATAAAATTCTTTCCGAATAAAATTTTAATTATTGAACTTGATGGGCTTTCCTGATGCTTCTCCAAGGATTTTTCCATCTTTCATTTTAATCTCTCCATTTATGATTGTATAAACTGGGGTTCCCTTAAACTTATGTCCATCAAAAGGTGACCATCCACACTTACTCTCTATTAGTTCATTTTTGATTTCGATAATTTTGTTCATATCCACAATTGTAAAGTCTGCATCATAGTTTTCCTTTATATGTCCCTTACCTATAATACCAAAAATTTTTGCTGGATTTTCACAGACAAGATTCATAAGCTGAACTAAAGTTAATTTTCCGTCATTTACATGGTTCAGCATCACAGGTAATAAGGTCTGAACCCCTGGCATTCCTGAGGGGGTATCCGGATATTCTTTATCTTTATTTATCTTCAGATGTGGAGCGTGATCCGAACCGATAGTGTCATTATAATTATTTCTTACCGCATACCATAGTCTATCGTAATGACTTTTTTCTCTAATAGGTGGATTCATCTGGGCATAAGTTCCAAGTTTGTTGTAACAATCTGGAGCATACATCGTTAAATGTTGTGGAGTTATTTCAAAAGTTATGTCTCCCTTATTCTGAGATAAAAAATCAATCTCCTGTTTAGTAGTAATATGCAAAATATGAGCCTTTTTACCAAGTCTTTTTGCAATTTTTACAATCTTTCTAGTAGACGATATTGCACATTCTTCATCCCTCCAAATTGGATGGGAATGAACATTGCCTTTTTCTCTCAATTTCTTTCTTAAATTTAAAATATCTTCATCTTCTGAATGAACTGCAACAATTTTAGATGTACTTTCAAATACCTTTTCTATGTCCTTTTCTTTATGAACTAATAATGTTCCCGTGGAGGAGCCAGCAAACAATTTAACACCACAACATCCATCTAAACCTTTAAGGTCAGCTAATTCGCTTTGATTAGTTGGAGTTGCTCCAAAATAAAATGCATGATTACAATACATTCTATTTTTTGCTAAATCTATTTTTCTTTGAAATTCTGCTTTATTTGTAGTTGCAGGATTAGTATTTGGCATTTCAAATACTGAGGTTATACCTCCAACAATTGCTGCTCTACTTCCAGAAGCTAAATCCTCAGTGTCTGTTGAGCCTGGCTCTCTAAAATGCGTCTGAGTATCAATACAACCAGGAAGAACAGTAAGTCCAGTTGCATCAATTGATTGACTTGAATCTTCATCTAACTTACCAATTTTTACAATCTTGCTGTTTTGGATACCTATATCAAGATCTTTGAGATCTTTATCAATATAACACTTTCCATTTTTGATTATTAGGTCTAACATTTGTAAAAAAACTACTTATATCATTCATTACAGTATTACAATATGAATAGAAATAATATTTACATCCTAGAGGATAGGGGTCTTATTTATATTAATGGAGATGATTCAAAAGAATTTCTACAAAATATAATTACAAACAACATTGAAAATGTAACAGATGATAGAAGTTGTTTCTCAGCTCTCTTAACCCCGCAAGGCAAATATCTTTACGATTTCATAATTATTAAACATAAATCAGGTTATTTTTTGGATTGCGAAAAGAAAATTATTGAAAATTTATATAAACAGTTAAATTTATACAAGCTTAGATCTAAAGTAGAAATTTTAAATCTAAGTAATGAGTTTGTTGTTGCAAATTTAACAAAGGAAAAATTTCTAGAATTAGAAAATTCTAAAGATGAGATGGGTTTTACTATAAAATTTAGAGAAGATCCTATTCTTTTAGATCCAAGATCTGATAAATTAGGAGCTAGATTAGTGATTAATTTAGAAAAATTGTATCTTTCTATAAAAAAATTGGGATTAAAAGTTTCTGATGTAAATGAATATTATAATTACAGTCATGAATTAGGAATTGCTCAAATTGATACGCATAATCTGCAAGATAAAATATTTGGAATTGAATGTAATTTTGAAGAACTAAATGGAATTGACTTTGGAAAAGGATGTTATGTAGGGCAAGAAAATACAGCTAGAATAAAACTTAAAGATAAACTTAATAAAAGACTATTTGCAATTAAAGTTTTAGATGGAAAAATCAATAGTGACGAAATTACTTCTGAAAATAAAATTTTAGGAAAGTTATTGATTAACAATAAAAATCCATTTGCTTTAATGAAACTAGAAGAGAAAAGCTTTAATTTTGATAAAAATCTAAAGTGCGGTGATGCAAAAATAAAGGTGTTAAGACCAAGTTGGATAAAAATTATTTAATAAATTTTGATAAATCTGGTTTGAAATAGTCTGGTCCTTTCATAACTTTTCCAAATTCATTATATATTGGTTTTCCATCTTTTCCCAATTTACTCATATTAGATTTTTGAACTTCATCAAAACATTTATCTAAATTAATACCAAAAGCATGACCTGCGCCATAAGTAACATACAAAATATCTGTTAATGCATCTGCAACTTCAGTTAAATTTTTTTCTGATATTGCTTGTTTAAGTTCCTCTAACTCTTCACTAATCAATGAAATTCTTAACGAATTGATTTTATCTGTGCTTAAACTTGATGAATCTTTTACACCTTGATTAAAAGTTTTCATAAACACACCAACTTTTTCAAAATTTGTCATTTTACTCCTATATGATTTTATTATTATTTAATGTATAAGTGTATAGATATACTCTCAAAACTAAAATATGAAATTCAGAAAAGAATTTGACAGCATTGGTTCTATAAATGTGCCTGTGGATAAGTATTGGGGTGCATCCACACAAAGATCAAAAAAATACTTTGATATTGGAGATGTATTAGTCAAACTGAAGTTAATTAAATCCATAGCTATTATAAAAAAAGCAGCTGCTATTACAAATTATAAAAGCAAAGATCTTAATTTAAAAATTTATAAATCAATTTTACGAGCTTCTAGCGAAGTTATTGCTGGAAAATTAGATAATCATTTCCCTCTTAAAGTTTGGCAAACTGGCTCTGGCACACAAACAAATATGAATGTGAATGAAGTTATTTCAAATCGAGCAATTGAAATACTTAAGGGAAAAAAGGGTACAAAAAAACCTGTCCATCCAAATGATCACGTTAATAAATCACAGTCAACGAATGATGTATTTCCCACAGCAATGCATATTGCAATAGCAATGGAAACTAGAGAAAAACTATTACCAAGCTTAGCGTTATTAAATAAAGAGTTAAAAAAAAAGGTAAGTGAATTTAATAAAATAGTCAAAATAGGTAGAACACACCTTCAGGATGCTACACCTTTATCATTGGGTCAAGAATTTTCTGGCTACCAATCTCAACTAGATGAATGTATTAAAAGAATAAATGTTTCACTGAATGAAATTTATTATTTAGCACAAGGTGGGACAGCGGTAGGTACAGGTATCAATACCAAAAAAAATTTTGATAAGAAAATAGTAAATGAAATTAAAAAAATCACAAAGTTGCCTTTTAAGCCAGCTAAAAATAAGTTTGCTGCACTTGCGGCACATGATGCGATAGTAAATTATTCAGGCACATTAAATACAACTGCAGTATGTTTAATGAAAATAGCAAATGATATTAGGTTTTTAGGTTCAGGACCAAGAGCTGGATATGGAGAGTTGATATTACCAGAAAATGAACCTGGATCATCAATTATGCCTGGCAAAGTAAATCCAACTCAATGTGAAGCTGTCACAATGGTTTGTGTAAAAGTAATTGGTAATCACAATGGAATTACAATGGCTGGATCACATGGTCATTTTGAACTTAATGTTTTCAAGCCTTTGATAATTCATAATGTACTTCAGTCAATTCAAATTCTAGCAGATAGTACAAAAAGTTTTGCAAAATATTGTATCTCCGGACTGAAAGCTGACAAAAATAGAATAAAATATTTAGTAGATAACTCTTTAATGTTGGTGACTGCCTTATCTCCAAAAATTGGTTATGATAATGCTGCGAAAATTGCAAAGAATGCATTGAAAAATAAAACTACTCTTAAATTTGAAGCAATGAGATCAGGTCTTATTAATGAGAAGGAATATGATAAAATTGTTGATCCCAATAAAATGATTGAACCTGATTAAGTATTTATAATATTCTTGACTAAAGATTTAAATTCTTGAGAATTTCTAATGTTAAACCTAGACTCACCACTGTTTTTATCTACATATACTTTTTGATTAATTTTTATATCAAATATTGATACTAATCCGGTATTAATATTTTTATCCACTTTAAAATCGATTACATTTATACCCTCCACTTTATCTAATTTTACCTGAAATTTTCTAGCAAAATCTTTTTTATTTTTTATTAATAATGAGTTTGATGAATGAAATATTGCATCACCATTTTCTTCATTATATTTTATTTCAGTTTCAATTTGGCCGATATCACCAATATTAAATATAACTTCATTTAATTTAACATTTTGTTGCGATATATTGAAACTTATATTACCATTTCTAATAAGTTCATGTTCAATGTTAGTCAGAAGGAATTTAATATTTCCATTTAAATTACCTAATAAATCAGGTTTTAAATTTAAAATAGAAAATATTAATTGATCAGCCAAAAAATTTAAATTTTGCTTATCCAATGAAATATTCGAATTGAGATAAAAGGGTGATAACTCTATTTTTGTGTCAAATTTAATATTATTATTATTATCAGGAGACTTTAAAGTTATTAATTTATTTTTAAGCTCATAATCTATTTCAATATTTTGATTTAAGAAATTAATTGATGTGTAGCCTTTAAAGTCAGAACTACTATTATAGTATATCTGATTTTTAATTAAAATATTTGGCTCGTCAAAATCTACCTCTATTTTTGAATTCGTTTGAGAATTATATTTTTTTTTCCATAATGATTTAAAATTTAAATCGAACAAATTTCCTTTAATATTTAATTTTTTAAAATCATCTTTTTTAGAAGTAATAAAATTAATTTTTTCTATTGGAGATATAATTAAAGTCTCATCATTATCGTCTATTATAAATACTTTACTTTTTTTAATATAAAATGGTTTACTTTTACTTTTATGAAAATAATTTCTTAAAATATTAAATTCTTTTTGTCTTAATAAAAAATTAGTATCTTGTATTTCAAATTTTTCAAAATCAACTTTTGATTTTGGATATAAACTATTAGATAATAAAAATATCTTTAGATTCTTAATATCTACCAACATATCTTGGTCATTATTTTCATTAATTGATAATGATGAATCGCTAATTAACAAATGAGGTTTTGGAAGTAGTTGATACTTTATGTCACCATTTATATTAAGGCTAATATCAAAATCAGAATAAAATTTACTTTCAATAATATTTTCTATGCTTTTATAATTAAATAAAACTGGTATTGATAAATAGATGCTAAATGAAAAAAACAATGCAATTATTAGAAAAATGCCTTTTATAAATAATGATATTTTCTTAGTTTTGTTCATTAATTTAATATCGCTTAAATCTCAAAAAAATAAACGATGAATTTAGATTATTTAACAAATCTTAATGAAAGTCAGGAAGAGGCGGTTCTACATTTAAACGGACCTCTTTTGATCGTTGCTGGAGCAGGGTCTGGCAAAACTAGAGTTCTTACTTCACGTATTGCACATATTGTTAAAAAACATAAGGCTTTTCCTAATCAAGTCTTGGCAGTGACATTCACAAATAAAGCAGCAAAAGAAATGCAATTAAGGGTCTCTAAATTCTTAAGAAAAGAGGCAACAGGACTTCCTTGGTTAGGTACTTTTCACTCAATTAGTGCAAAAATATTAAGAAAACATGCGGAAGCAGCTGGGTTAAAATCAAATTTTTCAATTATTGATCAAGATGATCAGGTAAGATTAGTAAAAAATATCTGCAAATCTCAAAACATAGATACAAAAAAAATATCTCCAAAATATATTTTAGCAGTTATAGATAAATGGAAAAATAAAGGTTTTTACCCTGACGAAGTTGTACTCAAACGTAAAGACATATTGGAAAAAAGTTTTATTGAGATATATAAAATTTATCAACAAAAATTATTAGATTTAAATGCTGCTGATTTCAGTGATCTAATACTTCACACTGTTAAAATTTTTGAAAGACATAGAGATATATCAAAAATGTATTCAAAAAAATTTAAATATATTTTAGTCGATGAATATCAAGATACAAACTTTATTCAAAGTGAATGGTTAAAATATTTAGCGGAACATAATCAAAATATTTGCTGTGTAGGAGATGATGATCAGTCAATATATAGTTGGAGAGGTGCAGAAATTAAAAATTTTCTTCAATTTGAAAGTGTTTATGAAAATACAAAAATAATAAGATTAGAAAAAAATTATAGATCCACTCAAAATATTTTAAATGTAGCATCAAATATTATTGAAAATAACCGAAATAGAGTGGGAAAAAAACTTTTTACAGACCAAGAAGATGGTGAACTTGTGACTTTAAACTGTTTTAGAAATGTAAAAGATGAAGCAACTGAAATTGGTTCTAATATTGAAGATTTTAAAAATAAATTTTCATATAATGAAGTTGCAATTCTTGTAAGAGCTATTTTTCAAACCAGAGAATTTGAAGAAAGATTTTTAAAAATTGGTGTTCCATACAGAATTATTGGTGGTATTAAATTTTATGAAAGAGCTGAAGTAAAAGATTGTGTTGCCTACTTAAAAACAGTTTTTCAACCTCAGGATGACTTAGCATTTGAAAGAATTTTAAACGTCCCAAAAAGATCTATTGGGGATACTACTGTGAAAGCTATTAATAATTTTGCAAAATTAAATAAATGCTCACTAGAAGTAGCCTCAAAACATTTAATCGAACAAAACAAAATTAAACCTAAAACAAAATTAGGTTTAAATTCTCTTTTAAATCTTTTAGCTAAATGGAGAAATGACTTAAACGGAAAAATGAATCATAACAAGTTACTACAAACAATTCTTGATGAATCTGGATATAGTGAAATGTTAAAAAATAAGAAAGACTTAGAAAATGAAAATAGGTTAGAAAATATAAAAGAATTATTAAATGCGATGAAAGAATTTGATAATTTGGAGAGTTTTTTAGAACATGTTGCCCTTGCAACATCATTAGATCAGGATTGGCAAAGTGAAAAGGTAAATTTAATGACAATACACGCATCTAAGGGACTTGAATTTGATGTGGTATTCTTGCCTGGTTGGGAGGAAGGTTTATTTCCTCATCAGAAAAGCATTGAGGAAAAAGGCGAAAGTGGATTAGAGGAAGAAAGAAGATTAGCCTACGTAGCAATTACAAGAGCAAAAAAACTTGCAAAAATATCATTTTCTATGAACAGGTTTTATCAAGGGGATTGGATTGACAGTATGGCTTCAAGGTTTGTGGATGAACTTCCGGATGAATATATTAAAAAAAATAATAATTTTATAGATGAAAAAGAAGAAGATTTTGAATTTAACCAAGATATAGATTTTGATAGTGATAGCGAAATAAGAAGTCCAGGTTGGATACGTTATCAAAAGAAATTAAAATGAGTGATAAAATAAATAATATTATTTCATCAAATAATTTAGATGGATATATTTTGCCAAAAAATGATAATTATTTCACTGAGTATTCTAAAATAAATAATCTAAAATTAATTACAAATTTTTCTGGATCAGCAGGGTTTGCTATTTTTTTAAAAGATAAAAAATATTTATTTGTTGATGGAAGATATACTATTCAAGCAGAAAAAGAGGTTGGAAAAAAATTTGAAATTTGTGAAATTCCTTATGTGTGGCCTAAAGATATTTTGGAGAAAAAATTTAAAATTGGATTCGATCCAGATCTTTTTACTTGGGAAACTTTAAATAAATATTTTGGGTATAATTACAACTTAGTTCCTTTAAATTTTAAATTTAAAAGAAAAAGTAATACAAAAGTTAATTATCCATTTTTTAGTATCAAAACATCAACAGCAGGTGAAAGTGTAAATCAAAAAATAAATCGATTAATTGAAATAATGAAAAAAAAGAAAATTGATTATAATTTTATAAGCTCAGGTGAGAATATTTGCTGGCTTCTGAACATAAGGGGAAAAGATCTCCCAAATTCACCGATTGCAAATTGTAAAATGATATTGACGAAAGATAAAAAAATTTATTTTTTTTCAAGTCAAGATAAGATAAAAAAAATAAAATTAAGTCATAAAAAATTAAAAATACAATTTTCAAAAGAAGACAATATTTTTAAATGCTTAATAAATCTTAAAAGTGGAAACTTTTGTATTGATGATAAAACTTGTTCAGTATTTGAAGAAAGCTTAATCAGCTATAAATTTAAAATTGTCAGTAAAAAAGACCCTCTTTACAATTTAAAATCTTTAAAAAATAAAATTGAGATTAACAATATGGTTAATGCACATATAGAAGATGGAGTTGCTTTAACAAAATTTTTATATTGGATTAAAAATCTTAAAATAAATAACCTTACAGAGAAAAAAATTGAGAGGAAATTAGAGAGTTTTAGAAAAAGAAGCAAAAATTATTTATACCCAAGCTTTGATACAATAGCAGGATCTGGACCAAATGGAGCAATTATACATTATAGATCTGATAAACTTTCTAACAGAAAGTTAAAGAATGATGATTTGCTATTACTTGATTCTGGCGGTCAATATAAATGGGGCACAACAGATGTAACAAGGACAATATGTTTTTCTAAAGTATCAAATAGAGTGAAGAATATATTCACAAGAGTTTTGAAAGGTCATATTGCTGTAGCCTTATCAAATATAAAAAAACTAAGAAATGGACATAATATTGATAAAATAGCAAGAAAAAGCCTTAATTCTATTGGTCTTGATTATCGTCATGGCACTGGTCACGGAGTTGGAGCATTTCTTAATGTTCACGAAGGACCACAGGGAATATCAAAAAATAACTTTGTTAAATTAAAAGAAGGAATGGTTTTAAGCAATGAACCTGGTTTTTATAAAAAAAATGATTTTGGAATAAGAATTGAAAATTTAGTTTTTATCAAAAAAGTCAGATCTAAGCTTTTATTTGAAAATCTAACAATGGCACCAATTGATACAGACTTGATCAATCTTAAAATGCTAAATAGAGAGGAAAAGAAATATTTATTCAAGTATCATTTTGATGTTTACAATAATATTTCACCATTTTTAAATAAAAATGAAAAAAAATGGTTAGCTAGCCTAATCTAGTAAATTTAACCAATCTTTTTGAGATAAAATTTTTATTCCCAATTCTTTAGCTTGTTGGACTTTTCGTGTAGTAGGCTTTTCACCTGTTATTAAATATTTTAATTTTTTATTAACAGAGCTTACAACAGATCCTGAATTTTCTTCTATCAAAGATTTTGCTTCAGCTCTACTCATATTTTCCAATTTTCCAGTAAACATAAATGTATTATTTAATAATTTGCCGTCTTTATTTACTTTTAGATCAGTAATATTTAATAGTGAAGATAACTTTTCAACTATTCTATAATTTGACTTATTTTCAAAAAATTTTTTTAAGGAGTAAATTTGAGTTTCTCCAATTCCATCTATATTTAAAAATTCATTTAATTTTTTATTTTTAACAAAATTTAAAAAAATTGTTATCGACTTTGTATATTCTGCTAAAAGCTTAGCATTTTCAATACCGATATGTCTAATACCTAAAGAATAAAGAAATCTATCCAAAGGAACGTTTCTTGATTGATCTATTGAATATTTTAAATTTGAAACTGAGAGATCTCCCCAGCCCTCTAAATCTGATATTTTATTATAATCTAAATTATATATATCTTGTGGGAATCTAATTAAATTAAGATTCCAAAAATTTTCTACAACCTTTTTTCCAAGTCCATCAATATTAATGGCTTCTTTTGATATGAAATGTTTAATTTTTTCAATTGCAATTTTTTCACAATCATAGCCTTCATTTGTACATCTTCTTACGGCATCATGTTTTTTTGTTGTTTTATTAAATTCTTTTATTGTTTCTGAGCCGCAAGAAGGGCAATTATTAGGAAAAATAAATTTTTTTGATTTTTTAACTCTTTTTTTTAAATCTACTAAAATTACATGTGGTATTACATCGCCCGCTCTCTCTATTTTTACAGTATCACCTACTCTTATGTCTTTTCTATTTATTTCATCTTCATTATGTAGAGTTGCATTCGAGACTACAACACCCCCGATGTTAACTGGTTTTATGCGCGCTACAGGAGTTAATGCACCTGTTCTTCCAACTTGGATATTTATATCCTCAATTTGAGAATATGCACTATCAGCTGAAAATTTATGTGCTATAGCCCATCTTGGAGAACTAGCAGTAAAACCTAATCTTTTTTGAAGATCAAGACTGTTAATTTTATAAACTAGGCCGTCAACATCATATTCTAAATCAAATCTATCTTTTTCAAAATTTTTGTGAAAATTTTCTAAATCATTAATAGTTTTTAAAACTTTATTGTGCTCGCTTGTTTTAAATCCCCATTTTTTTAATGATTTTAAAAATTCTGATTGTTTCTTTATTATTTTGCTTTCAAAATAGCCGTAGGTGTAGGCTATAAAATTAAGTGGAATTTTTTTAGTTTGTTCAGAATTTTTTTGTCTTAATGAGCCTGAAGCTGCATTTCTTGGATTGGCAAAATTATTTTTTAAACTACTAAAATCACTTTTTTTTATAAATACCTCACCTCTAATATCAATATCTCTTGGAAAGTCTTTATAAGTTATTTTTTGAGGTATATCAGAAATAGTTTTTAAATTTTCAGTAATTACCTCTCCTATCATACCATCTCCTCGGGATGCTCCTAAAACTAACAACCCATCTTTGTATGTTAGAGAAGCAGATATACCATCTATTTTTGGCTCAACGCTGTATTCAACGTCGATTTTTTTATTTAAATAATTAAAAATTCTTTTTTCAAAATTTTCTAAGTCTTCTAAATCAAAAGCATTTGATAAAGAGAGCATTTTGACTCTATGGCTAGATTTAATGAAATTTTTAGATGGGGCAAATCCTAATGAAGAAGATGGTGAGGCGTTACTTGTTAGATAAGAATGTTTTTTTTCTAGATTTAGTATTTCTCTTTTAATTTCATCATATTCCTTATCTGATATTTTGGGAGAGCTTTGATCAAAATAAAGCTCATTGTGTTTTCTTAATTCACGAATTTTTTTATTATAATATTTTTTAATATCATTTTCTTTCATTTTTTTTAGTCAAATAATCCTTTAATTTTTTTAAGCAAAGAATTTTGTTTTTTAAGGTCTTTATTTATTTCTTTTATTTCGTAATTTTTATCAAGAATTTTATAAGATCTTTCATACCATTCACTTGACTGATAATTATATCCAAGTAAAGCAGTATATTTCTTTGCTTCATCCAATAAACCTATTTTATAATTTAATTCAACTAGTCTATATAAAGCTTCTTCAACAAATATAGTTGTATCATACTCATTTACAATTTTTTTATATCTATTCATTGCTGGTATCCATTTTTCTCTTTCTAAATAATAATTAGCAAGATATAGCTCCTTAGAAGCTAATATCTCCTCGATTAATTCAAGTTTAAACTTTGAGTCTTCTGCGAAATCAGTATTTGGAAATTCTTCAACCAATAAGATAAAATATTCTTTGGCTTTAATGATTTCACCTAAGTCTTTTTTCTCATCGACTATAAGATTGTAATGACAAATCGCTAACAAATAATAAGCATAATCAGTGTTAGGATGGTTTTTGTATTTATCCAAAAATCTCTCAATTTCAATAATTGCGTCGGTAAAATACATTTGTGAATAGTAAGAATATGCCGCCATTAGAATTGATCTGGGAGCCCAGATGGATTGGGGATATAAAAGTTCAACTTCGTTAAATTTTTTAGCAGCAAAGAATACATCCCCATTATTAAATTCTTTTAATCCTTCTTTATAAGCATCAATCATTTGCATCTCCAAAACATTTTCTTTAATTAAAGAGACTTTTTCTTCTTTTTCAGCACAGGAAATTAAACTTAAGATAATAAATATACTTAAAAAAAAGTTATGAAATTTCATTTATAAATTTTAGCAGAATATTTTTAAAATTCTAATTTTTAAGCAATAGATTTTAAATTATGACGATTATTTATTAATGAATGTGGTAAATTTTTACCTTTTATTTCAATTAAGGAATAATTTTTATTATCACTAAATACTTTTCTCAATAATTTATTAGTTAAACTGTGACCACCATGTCTACACTTAATAGAGCCTATTAATCTATAACCAACTAGATAAAGATCTCCCATGCAATCAAGAATTTTATGATTGACAAACTCATGTTTATTTCTCAAACCTTCTTCATTTAGCATCTTATTGCCTTTAACAACTATTGCATTTTCTAAAGATCCACCTTTTCCTAAACCTTTTTTTTTTAATTTTTCAATATCTTCATATAAACAAAACGTTCTGGAGTTAAATATATCGTCTAGTTTATCTTCAAAGACATTTATTTTGTTCTTTTGATTATTTATTAACTTATTTTCATAATTAATCTCAAATTCAATTTCTAAACTTGCATTAGATTTTTCAACAGAAATGAATTTTTGATCCTCTTCTATTTGAACAGTATTATTTATTTTAATCAATTTTATTGGGATATCACTATTCTTTAACCCAGTTTCTTTTATAACTTTAACAAAATTTATTGCAGATCCATCAAGTATAGGAACTTCCTGTGAGTCTAGCTCTACAATTGCATTATCAATACCTAAACCTAAAAAGGCAGCCATTAGATGCTCTATTGTCGAAACTTTTACCCCATATTGATTTGATATAGTTGTACAAAGAGTTGCTTCAGAAACATTTTCAAAATTTGGAATAACTATGTTGTTATTCTTAAGATCAACTCTTTTAAAAATTATTCCAGAATTAGGAGATGCGGGTAAAATATTAAGGCTTACTTTTTTTCCAGTGTGAATCCCGACACCATTTAATGATATTTTATTAGATACAGTTGATTGAGAAAGTAAGGACATCTACTTGAATATACAAAAACAAGACCAAGTTTAATATTCAAGTAATGTTACAAGAAAATACGATTATTTAGAAAATAGATTAAAAAACTTCTCAAAAAAGCCTATTTTTTTTGACTTTTTTTTATTATTTGTGAGGAATCTTTCATTACTTCTATGGTAATTTATGCCTGCATTACAAATCATAGTGTCACTTTCATCAAAAAAAAGTAATTCTGAAAAAGACTTTTTTAAATTTAAACTATTGTAATTTCGTAGCAGCTTTGATCCACTTCCAATAAAAATTATTTTTGGTTTTTCAATAGAATTGAGTTGTTTAAAATAAATATTTTGTGTAACCGACATATCAATAATTTCATTTACTCTTGCATCAATAACTTTTTTTAATAGATCAATTGGAATATTTTTTTCTGTTCTTTCACTATATAAGTTAAAATCATTGACAGAATTTTTAGTAAATGTAATTTCATTTTCATTTTTATTAAATTTTATTTTTAAACTCTCAGAGTAATTAATATCTAATTTTAAAACTTTTGAAATATCCTTAGTTATATTGTTTCCACCAATAGGTACAGATTTTATAAATTGAAATTTATTACTATTAAAAAATAAAGCACTTGTTCTTTCGTAACCAATATCTAAAAATATAAAATTTTTTTGGGTATTTATATTTTTTTTATAAAAAATTGATTTAGTATAACTTGAGCAGTATATATTTAAGATATTCAAATTATTTTCTTTAAATTTTTTTGATAAATTACTTATTAGAGATTTTTTTAAACAAATAAACTTTAACTCTAATATTAAAGATTTTACTTTTATATCATCAAATATATTTTCTAATTTTATACTATCATCTGCAATCATTTTATTTATAACAATATGTACGACTTGATCTCTAAAATTATTTTCTGAAATAATAAAATTTGCTTCCTCAACTAATCTTTTATAATACTTTGAAATTAAAGTTGGTTGATCAAAATATTTTTTTATTGAAAGTTCTAAAAAATTATATTCTGAAGAATCATATAATACATTTACATCAATCAAGTGTGTTGATAATTTTTTTTCTGCGTCTCTTATCAACTTGTCTAATGATTTATCTAAATTTTCATTTTCTGATTCTTCAACAATTTTAATATTAGAAGAATAAATTATTTCTGATGATTGATTAAATACTCCTAATCTTAAATTTTTAGATCCAAAATCTATTACTGTATCTAAATTATTCATTTTTGTTTGTCATTATAATTTGATCAGTAACTCTTAGATCAATAATTTTCGTATTTGTTAAATTTTCATTATCTAATAATTTTTTATAAATTTTTATTGAGTCTATCTTATTATTAGAAGGTAACTTAAGAGTAAGCCCATTAGAAAATACCAAATCCCATCTTCTATTTTTAAAATAATAATAGTATTCTATTTTATTAATTTCTAACATTTGGTTATTTAAAGTATCATATAAATTTAAAAATTCTTTTAATTCAAATTCCCCAAATACTGTTGGGGTTTTGTATTTTTCAAAAATTTGATTATAATTTATAAATTCTCCATTTTTACCAATATAAAATTCTTCTCCATTTATAATTGTCTTTCCAATAATAGATGTTTTCGATAAATTTATGTTTATTGAAGAAGGCAAAATTTTCTTAACATTTATACTTTCTAAAAATTTAAATTTAGTTAATTTTTCTAAAACTTTATCTTCTTTTATTTTAAAAATATTTATATTTTTTAACTTACTTAATTGTTCTTCAATATTTTTTTTTTCTTTATAAGATACCCCATTGATATTTATAGTCTTTAAACCAAAAATATCTTGATAATTTTCTAAAAATCTAAAATTAAATATTGAACTTAGAAAAATTAGAAAAAATAAATAAAGATATAGTTTATATTTACTTATTGATGGAAGCATCTCTCATTATTTCTTCAATAAGTTGTGTGAAACTTATATTTTGATATCTAGCTATTTCAGGCACAAGAGATAGTGAAGTCATACCTGGCTGAGTATTAAGTTCTAATAAATAAAATTTGTTATTATAAAATCTAAAATCTGACCTAGACACCCCCCTACATTTTAATAATTTATGTGCTTTCATAGCTATTGAATTAATTTTATTAAAATTTCTTGAACTTAAATTAACTGGAATTATATGTTCAGTTTTTGCACTAGTGCTATACTTAGCTTTGTAGTCATAAAATTTCCTTTTTGGTTTAAGCTCAATTATGCCCAGTTTTTTTTTACCTAAAATAGCAGCTTGAATTTCTCTTCCAGGTATATATTTTTCAATTAAAATATCTTTAAATTTTTCTAATTTCATTAAATTGCTATTAAAATTTTTTTTCTCACAAATATATACACCTACACTAGATCCCTCATTAATAGGCTTTAAAACGACTGGAAATTTAAAATTTTTATCAATTTTTTTTATTATATTTTTAAGATTAAAATTATTTTTAAACGAAAATTTAATATATGGCGGTGTTAGAATATTATTTTTTATAAAAATTTTTTTTGAAATTTCTTTATCAATTGCAAGAGAAGATGATAAGACACCTGAATGAGTATATCTTACTTTTTCAGACTCAAGTATTGACTGAATATAACCATCCTCTCCATACCTACCATGTAAAAGGTTTAAAACTAAATTTGGCTTAAATTTTCTTAATTTTTTGACAAAACTCCCATCTGGTTCAATTAATAAAAGCCTATACTTTTTATTTTTTTTTAATTCATAGATTACACTTTTGGCTGTTATTAAGCTAATCTCTCTTTCATTAGAGTATCCCCCTGCTAAGATTAAAATTTTATCCATTACTCAACCACAACAATTTCTAATTCTAATTTTACACCTGTCTGAGCTTTCACTTTCTTTTTAACAAAATTAATTAATGACTTCATATCTACAGATTTTGCATTTTTTTTATTGACGAAAAAATTAGCATGTTTCTCCGAGATAATCGCATCCCCATAACTTGTCTCTTTAGGAACGCTTGCTCTAATTAGCTCCCAAACCTTTTTATCCGTTTGATTAATAGGATTTTTAAATGTACTACCACTCGTTTTAATTTTAGTTGGTTGAGCCATATTTTTGACTGTATTTAATTCATTCATATAATTATTTATTTCTTTGCTATTTTTTTTATTCCCTTTAAAAGTAGCGCTTAAAAAAATTAAATCTTTAGGTAATTGTATTGATCTATAATTAAAATTAATTTTATTTGCAGGTATACTTCTTACAATACCTTTAAAATCAACTAATTGAATAGAAATAAGAATATCTTTAAATTCTTTTTTAAAACATCCAGAGTTCATTCTTATACCACCTCCTATGGAACCTGGAATACATGACATAAACTCTAATCCAGAAATATTATTATTCATTGCAAATTCCGAAACTTTTTTTTGTGAAGCAGCAGTTCCAGCAATGATTGTCTTGTTATCTAGAAGAGTAATATTTGAGAAACTTTTACCTAACTTAATTACTGTGCCTTGATATGTATCATCATCAAATAATACATTTGAACCATTTCCTAAAATAAATATTTTACCCCTTAAAGCATAAAGTTTTAGATATTCTACTAACCCTTTGAGAGATTTTGGTTTAAAAAAAATTTTAGTTTTTCCTCCAATATTGAACCAATTAAGATTTTTAATGCTTTGATCAAAAAAAATATCCCCATCTATTAATAATACTGATTTTTTTATATCCGCTATTTCCATTAAAAAATATTTTCCAAATTTTTCATCCAATTTGATATAGATCCTGCACCCATACCTATATAAATTTTTTTACCAAATACATTCTGTTTTATAAATTTTCGTAATTGTAATTCATCATCAACTTGTATTAATTTAACATCAGAATTTTTTATTATTAATTTTGCAAATGAATGATAAGTAAAATTAAGTTTTATTTTTTCGTTGGCTGTGTATATGGGGCACAATAAAACTGTATCAGCCAATTTAAAACAATTTGAAAATTCTCTTTTCAAATTAATTACTCTTGAAATTCTATGAGGCTGAAAAACACATACAATTTCTGTATTTTTATAAATACTTCTAACGCCACTTAAGACTGAACTTATTTCTGTTGGATGATGAGCATAATCATCATAAAAACTTATGTTGTTATGACTGAATAAATGAGAAAACCTCCTCTGAACTCCTTTAAAATTGTATAGTCCAAGTTTGATATACTTTTCAGGTAGTCCAATTGTAAATGCTAAAGAAACTGCAGCAGTTGCATTTTGAATATTGTGGATACCAATCATTGGAAGTTTAATTCCTTTAATTATTTTTTTTTTACTAGGTATATTGATTTTTATATCGAAATTAGAGAATTTGGCTGTTTGCTTTATATTTATTATTTGAAAATTAGAACTTTTATTTTTACCATATGTATAAAAATTTTTGTTTATTGATTTTTTTAGAACTTTTTTAAGATTGTAATCATCACTACATATAAACCCTTTACCTACGGATGGTATTTTTTCAAAAAAATTAAGGAAACTTTTTTTAAGGTTATTTATATTTTTATAAAAATCTAGATGCTCTGCGTCTAGATTGGTAACTATGGAATAAGTAAAGGGAATCTTTAAAAAACTTCCATCCGACTCATCAGACTCAGTTACACACCAATTACTTTTACCCAATTTTGCAGAATTACCAAATGAGTTTAATACACCACCATTGATTATAGTTGGGTCTAAGTTAGCTGCTGCAAAGATACTAGATACTAATGATGTTGTTGTTGTTTTTCCATGCGAACCAGTTACCACAACATTCCTCATGAAAGATACAATATGACCCAACATATCTCCTCTTGTATAAACTGGTAAGTTTTTTTTGATAGCCTCAACTAATTCTGGGTTATTTTTTTTAATGGCAGAGGAAATTACCAGAACAGTCGTTTTTTTTATATTCTCTTTTTTATGATTTAAAAAAACCTTTATTTTTTTTTCATTTAATCTTTCTATATTTCTATTATGTGCAATATCACTACCTTGAACTTTGTAACCTAAACCATTCATAATCAGTGCTAAACCACTCATACCTATCCCACCAATTCCAACAAAATGAATAAGTTCATTTTTTCCTAAATTAATTTTCATTAATAAGCTCAATTAGTTTAGATTTATTTTTTTCCCAGGTATTTTCTTTATTTAATTTTATTAAATTATTTTTTTTTGAAAAATATTCATTTTGATTTTGTAAAATTTTTACCATTAAATCTGTAAAGTTATTTTCGTCTATATGTTTTTGCATGATCAACCAGCAAGATTTATTTTTTTCATAAAATTCTGCATTATAATATTGATGATTATCTTTAGCATAAGGATATGGAATTGCCACAAATGGAATATTTAAATAAGCCAATTCTGAGATTGTTGATGCTCCAGAACGAGTAATAGCTAAATCATAATTAATAGCTTGCAATAATAATTTTTCGTCAAAGTGAAATAACTCATGCTCTATATGGTTTTTTTGATAAAATTCTTTTATATTTTCTTTTGAATTTTTATTAATTACTTGTTGCAAAACCTGTATTTTCTCTATTTTTGAGAGTTTTATAATTATTTTAGTAATAAATTCATCAAAGAATTTTGCCCCCTGGCTTCCACCGATAATTAATATTTTCTTTTTTTCTGCAATCGTTGTCTTCTCATTTTTTTGATATTTATAGATTTCTTTTCTAAGTAATGGTTTAATTAAATAAATCTTATTTGAGAGTTTTTTAGAAATACCTTTTAAATTTTTTTTGTAACAAATAATTTTTTTAGCAAAATTAAGCATAAATTTGTTTGCTCTTCCTAAAACAAAATTTGGTTCAAAGATATAAATTTTTATATTCAAGAAATTTGAAGCTATGGATAAAGGTATAGACATATAACCACCAGTACTAATTATTATATTAAATTTATTAAATTTTAAGTATTTGTATGATTTTATTATTGAGATACAAAATTTTATTAAATTATACGGAAGTAATAAAAAATTTGAAAATAAATTTGGTACATCAATCAATGAATAATGATAATTTTTATCATTGATAAATTTTGATCCTCTTAAATCTGTTGAAATATGTACTTCAAAATCATCTTTTAAAGCATCATATATACTTAATGATGGGATTACATGCCCACCAGATCCACCTGTTACAATAAGTATTTTTTTCATCAGTTAATCTAATTTTCTTTTAGTTAAATTCAATATTAATCCTGATAAAATCGCTGTACTAACTATAGATGACCCTCCATAACTTAAAAAAGGTAAAGTCATTCCTGTGGTTGGAAGAATTCTTATATTAACACCAATGTGAATAAAAGTCTGTAACAAAATTAAAGAAATACATCCAGTTAAAATAAGTTTATATAAATCATCGTTGAGAAAATTAACTTTTCTTATTACTCTATATGAAAAAATTAAATATAAAAATAATATTCCAATAACTATAATTGCACCAAACTCTTCTGATATAACTGAAACTATATAATCTGTATGTGCTTCGGGGACTCTTGAATTCAAAGTACCTTCTCCGATACCTTTACCAAAAAAACCACCATTTATAATTGCATCACTTGCTTTTTCAGCTTGGTAATTGTTACTCGAACTTGAATCTAAAAAAGCTAAAAGCCTGATTTTTATATACTCAAATTTTGGAACAAATAATACCAAATAACTTAAAGTTGAACCAACAATGAAGAAGAATATAAAAAATACAAAAATATTTATTCCAGAGATAAAAATTAAAGCTAACCAAACCATTGATATTAAAAGGGTTTGCCCGATATCAGGTTGATAAACAAGTAATAATAATATTGGAACTATGAATAAAGCGCTTAAGAAGTATTTGAAATATAATCGTCTATTTTGAATAGTTAGCATTAATGATAAAACTACTATAAAAAAAGGTTTTACAATCTCAACAGGCTGAAATCTTGGTAAAAACATCAAATCTAGCCATCTTTTTGATCCCTTCACCTCTATTCCAAGGAAAGGAACTAATAACAAACTAATAAATGCAATTAAGAATAAAATCAATGAAAGTTTTGTTAAAATTTTTTGATTCAAAAATGATAGTATAATCAAAATCACTATTGCTAAAATAATGTAAGCAAAATGTTTAAAAAAAAAATAATATGATTTAGTATCTAATTTATCCGAAGCTATCAGAGAAGTAGAGACCAAAGAAAAGAAAAGACCTAATAAAAATAAAGTAAGAATTATGAATAATATAAATTTATCTATATTTTTCCACCAGTCATAAAAATTATCCAAATATTTATTCATGTTCAGATTTTGTTAAATACGGTTTTTATAATTTTATTAAAAAATTTACCCCTATCCTCGAAGTTTTTAAATTGATCAAAAGAAGCAGCACATGGACTAAAAAGAATTACTTTTTTAGTATTATCATTTTTAATATCATTCTTTAAACTTTTCATAATCTTCATAAGTGTTGATGAAGATTTATAAGGAATTTGGTTTGGTAGTGATTTAATCAAAATATTTCTATCTTTTCCGTAAACATAAGCTTTAGTATTTGATAAATATTTTTTTTTTAATTTAAGTTTATCCCCCTTTTTAGCAAGTCCACCTAATATCCAATAAATATTTTTATAACTTTCAAGTAAAGGGGTTGTTGATGAGAAACTTGTAGATTTTGAGTCATTAACAATTAATAATTTTTTTGATTTATAAATTATTTGTTGTCTATAATCCAATCCTTGAAATTTATTTGCAGTATTTAAGACTGTTTTTAAATTTAGTTTTAACACCTTGGCAATACTAATAACAAAACTAAGATTTTTTCTGTTACCAGAATTGTTAAAGTAAATATTATCTATCTGTCTAAAATATTTTTTATATTTTAAATAATTTATTTTTGTAACTTTTGATTTTATTTGATTATTTTTAATTAGTTTATTTAGAAAATTATTCTGATTATCTATAAAAGCATAGTCATTTTTATTTTGAGATTTTACTATTTTAAATTTTGCCTCAACATAATTTTTAAAAGATCGGTGTCTTTCAAGATGATCTGGATTAAGATTAAGAATAATTGAATACTTTGATCTATAGTATTTGCTATAATCGAGTTGATAAGAAGATGCTTCAATTACAAAAATTGTATTATTTTTAATTTTTTTCTCCATTAATATCGGATATCCAATATTTCCAGTTAATCTGACGTCTTTTTTATTATTTTTTAAAACTTCGTAGAGCAGTTTCGAAGTGGTCGATTTACCATTTGTTCCGGTAATTGTAATTTTAGTTATTTTTGGATAACTAATTTCAAATATATCAAGCTCTGAAATAATTTTAGACCTATTTTTAATCAAGTAGCTTGAAATCTTACATTTCCTAATATCTATGCCAGGACTTAGAACAATAAAATCAACATTTATTTTTGATAATTTACGAATATTTGTTAATTTTTTTTTAAAGTCAGCTGGAATATTATTTTTATTATCGTCAAATACTAAACAGGTATTATTTTTTTTTAAAAAATTTAAACAAGCAATTCCAGATTTTCCTAATCCATAAATTAAAATTTTTTTATTTTTAAAATAGATTTGTCTTTCATTCATTATCTTAGTTTTAATGTTGCAAGACCTATCATTGCTAGAATAATTGATATTATCCAAAATCTAATAACTACAGTAGATTCAGGCCAACCTTTTTTTTCAAAATGATGATGTATTGGTGCCATTTTAAATATTCTTTTACCAGTTAGTTTGAAAGATATAACTTGTGCAATTACTGAAATAGCTTCTAAGACAAACAATCCACCCGTAATTGCAAGAACAATTTCATGTTTAGTAATTATACCAACTGCCCCTAATGATCCACCTAATGCTAAGGATCCTGTATCACCCATAAATATCTTAGCAGGTGGAGCATTAAACCATAAAAAACCTAAACAAGATCCTATTATTGCACCACAAAAAATAGAGGCCTCCCCTACTCCTTGAATATATGTTATTTGTAAATATCCTGAAAAAACTATATTTCCTGTCACATAACTAATAAAAGCAAAACATGCTGCAACTAATATTACAGGCACAGTAGCTAAACCATCTAGACCATCAGTTAAATTAACAGCATTTGAAGAGCCTACTATAACAAATAAATAAAATGGTATAAAGAACCATCCTAAGTTAATTATTAGATTTTTAAAAAATGGAAAATACAAATTCTCAATCTCATTAGATCCACTGTAAAAATAAAGAATAAAAATTCCAAACAATGCTAAAATAATTTGAAATATGATCTTTAATTTTGAACTTATTCCGTTCGAATTATTTTTTTTAATTTTTTGATAGTCATCGTAAGCTCCAAGTAATCCAAAAGATCCAGCTATATAAAGTAAGAACCAATTATAGGGATTTGAAAAATCACCCCACAAAAGAACTCCTGAGAAAATACCTAGTAAAATCATAAGACCTCCCATTGTTGGTGTTCCTATTTTTTTAACTATATGATCACTTGGTCCATCTTCCCTAATTGGGTCATGAATTTGATGTGATGAAAAATAATTGATAAGCGGACCTCCAACTAAAAAAACTACTATCATCGATGTAAACATTGATAGACCTGTTCTTACAGTCAAATATTTAAAAACATTATGAAAACTAAAAATTTCAACTAAGTTGGAAAATAGACTAAAAAGCATTAATTTTGCCTAGTTTTAAGCTTTGACTTATTTTATTTAGTCCTGTGGAGTTAGAACCTTTAATCATTAGATATTCACCATTCTTAATATCATTTATCATAAAATTTAAGATATCTTTTTTTGAATTTAATATTTTTCCTCTTTTTTGTGGTTTAATTTTGTTAAATGTTTCAATAATATTTTTGCCATATACATAAACTTTGTCAATTTTAGTAGCATTAATATAGTGAGCAGCTTCTATGTGAAGTTTTTTAGAATATTTACCAAGCTCCAACATATCACCTAAAAGAATTAATTTTCTTTTAGATTTTGAATTCATGCTATTTAATTTATTTAATGCAAATTGAAGTGATAAAGGGTTAGAATTATAACTTTCATCGATTAGGTTAATAGTTTTTTCTTTTACCTTAATTACATTTAAATCTCCTCTTCCTTCTGGAAATTGATAATCATTAAAGAAAAATTTATCTAATTTTTCTAAATCAAAATATATAGATATCACTGCTAAAGTTGATAAAATATTATAAATATAGTTTTCTAAATTTTTTTTAATAATAAATTTCAATTTTATTTGATTATATTTTATATAAATTACAGATCTAAGTTTCCCTCTTTTTATATTGATCAAACTCACATCTGATTTTTTTTGAATTCCAAATGAAATTATTCTTAATTTTTTTTTAATAGATTTATATTTTAAAAATTTAAAAAATTTGTCATCTGCATTTAATATAATCGTACCATCTTCAAGAATGTTATTAATTATCTCTGATTTAGCATTGGCAATACCTTTTAGATTTTTAAAATTTTTAATATGTGCGTATGAAATATTAGTAATTACACCAACATTAGGCATTATCTTTTTTGTTAAAAAATCAATTTCTCCTTTCTTATCCATTCCAACTTCAAAGATACCAATTTTATCCTCTTTGTTTATATTAAATAAAGAAATTGGAACTCCATATTTGTTGTTAAATGATTTTTTTGAATAAGATGTTTGATATATTTTATTCATCATTTGCCCCAACATCTCCTTTAAAGAAGTTTTACCTGAAGATCCTGTGATTGCTATAGTTGAAATATCAGATGATGCTCTTATCATTTTTCCAATTTCTGAAAAGGTCTTTAACGAATTTTTTACATATATATCGTTTTTAAATTTATTTTTTTTTTTATTTTCATTAATTGAAATTGAGGCTCCATTGTTAAAAGCATGACTAACAAATTTATTTCCATCAAAGTTTTTTCCTTTAATGCCAAAGAAGATATTATTTTTTTTTGTTATTCTTGAATCAATTGAAGCTTCATTAATATTAATATTTTTTCCTATTTTTTTTTTGGTAATCTCTGAAATAATATTTGATTTCCAATTTCTATTTGAAGATTTATTTTTAATCTTAATAAATTTTTCAATACATTTTTTATCCGAAAAGAACTTTCTAGACCTATATTCTTGATAGACTTCGTGCCCTTTTCCAGCTACGATAACTATCTCGTTTGACTTAATATCTAAAATTGCAGATTTTATTGCTCTTTCTCTTGATGGTATTTCTAATATTTTATTCTTTGAAATATTAGACTTGATATCTCTTCTTATTTTATTTGGATCTTCACTTCTTGGATTGTCATCTGTTAAATATATTTTATCACAATATTTATTAGCAATTTTCCCCATTA
>CACDHV010000003.1 GCA_902552755.1 uncultured Pelagibacteraceae bacterium
TTTTCTAAATTTGCAGCCACTGCTGTTGCGCACGCAGCAGTTCCACATGCTTTTGTTAAACCTGCACCTCTTTCCCAAACTTTAATTTTATAATGATTTTCATTTAATTTTTGAGCAAGGGTGAAATTACATTTTTCAGGAAAAAATTCATGATTTTCGATCTCAGGTCCAATTTTTTCTAAATTGAAATTTTCTACATCATTTACAAAAAAAATAGCATGAGGATTACCTACGTTAATAGCTATACCGCCACTCACTGCTTGGTTATTGTTATCTTCTATAATAATTCCTAAATTTTTAGTGTTTAGTTTTTTAGATAAAGGAATTTCATTCCAATTAGTTTTTGGTACACCGATTATTGTTTCAACTTGACCATCATCAAGTAACTTTGAATTCAACTGTTTTGATGCTACTTGAACGCTTATATTTTTTGTATTTTTTTCTTTTGATAATAAAAAGGCTACACATCTTGTACCGTTTCCACATGCGTCAGCTGCCGAACCATCAGAATTATAAAACTCTAGATCAGCATCAGCATTATCACTGTTGTTAATATAGACTAGTTGGTCACAACCAATAAAGTTTCGATCGCAAATTTTAATAATTTGATCCTTGTTTAATTCCACATTATTTGACCTATTATCAATAATTACAAAATCATTTCCAAGACCATCCATTTTAAAAGCTTTAAATTCCATATACTTCAGTATTTAACTTATTTATTGACATTTTGAACCTCTATTATAGTTTATCGCCGTTTCCGCAAAATACAGCAATTTGCGGTGTCTTTGGTAACAAAGAGATCGACACCAGTCAGCGAGAGTTCGCCCACTGGTGCGATACTTGCTGGATGTGATTATGTTTGAAAATTTAACAAATAAATTTGAGGAAATATTTTCTTCTTTAAAAAAGGCGCCTTCGCTTGATGAAAAGCAAGTAGATGAGGGTTTAAGAGAGATTAGGCTTGCTCTTTTAGAAGCGGATGTATCTTTAGAAGTTGTAAAAGAATTTATAAATAGAGTGAAACCCAAAGCTCTTGGTCAAGAGATCATTAGGTCTACTTCACCAGGACAGATGGTAGTTAAAGTTGTTAACGATGAGTTAATTTCTTTCTTAGGGGATAAAAATTCTGATATTGAATTAAATGCAGTACCTCCTGTTCCAGTGATGTTAGTTGGGTTACAGGGTTCTGGAAAAACTACAACTACAGCTAAGTTAGCAAGATTTTTAGAGGCTAACAAAAAGAAAAAAGTTATGATGGCTAGTCTAGACGTTTACAGACCTGCTGCACAAGAGCAACTAAGACTTTTGGGTGAGCAAAATAATATATTAACGCTTCCAGTCATCAAAGATCAACTTCCTGCAGATATTTGTAGAAGAGCGATTAGTGCTGCTAATCTTAATGGAGCAGATGTAATTCTATTTGATACAGCCGGAAGAACTCAGATTGATTTACAAATGATGAGTGAGATTAAACAAATTGAAAGTATTATAAATCCTTCAGAAACAATTCTTGTCGCAGATTCTTTGACTGGCCAAGTAGCAGCTAATGTTGCTAAAGAATTTAAAAGTACTGTTAATCTGACAGGTATTATTCTTACAAGATCAGATGGCGATGGAAGAGGTGGAGCAGCATTAAGTATGAAATATGTTGCAGATGTTCCAATTAAATTTTTAGGAGTTGGTGAAAAGATAGAAAATTTTGAAGTTTTTCACCCAGACAGAATTGCCAATAGAATTTTAGGTATGGGAGATATTGTTTCCCTTGTTGAAAAGGCTGCAGAAGATCTAGATGAAGAAAAATTAAAAAAAACAGAGGAAAAATTAAAAAAAGGTCAGTTCTCGTTAGAGGATTATCTTACTCAGCTAAGACAAATGAAAAAAATGGGTGGTATTGAAGGTATAATGTCTTTTTTGCCTGGTGTTTCAAAAGTTAAATCTCAAATGGATCAAGCTGGAGTGGATGAAAAAATAATTACTCAAAACGAGGCGGTAATATTATCTATGACTAAAAAAGAGCGTGAAAACCCTAAGATTATAGATGGTTCTAGAAAAAAAAGAATTGCTAATGGCTCAGGAACAGACGTAGCCACTATCAATAAATTGCTTAAGCAATTTAAGATGATGTCAGAAATGATGAAAAAAATGTCCAAAGGAAATACAAAAGGGATGATGGATAAAGGCATACCACCAGAACTTTTTAATCAATTAAAATAAATAGGAGAACAAATGTTAAAAATGCGTTTATCAATGGGAGGAACTAAGAAGAGACCAGTTTATAAGATAGTGGTTGCTGATAGTAGATTTCCAAGAGATGGAAGATTTATAGAAAAATTAGGTTTTTTTAATCCTCTAATTCCGAGAGAAAAAAAAGAAAGAATGGGATTAGATGTTGAGAGAGTTAAGTATTGGCTGGGTCAAGGGGCACAACCAACAACTAGAGTTGCAAGATTATTAGGAGAAAATGAGATTATGCCTATGCCAGCAAAAGGTAATAATCCTCAAAAAGCAATTCCAAAAAAAGATAGAAAGAAAACTGATGAGGGTGGCGAAGCTAAAGCAGATGCTCCTAAAACAGAAGCTCCGAAGGAAGAAGCTAAAACAGAAGCTCCAAAAGCAGAGGCACCAAAAGAAGAAGCTAAAACAGAAGCTCCAAAAGAAGAAGCTAAAACAGAAGCTTCGAAGGAAGAAGCTAAAACAGAAGCTTCGAAGGAAGAAGCTAAATAGAATAATGTTTTTGTCTAGAGTATTTACGTTGTATCCTGAATATTTTCCTGGTTATTTGAGTAAAGGCCTTTTTGGAAAGTCAAAAGGAAAAGAATGGGATTTAGAAACAGTAAACATAAGAGATTATGCTTTAGATAAACATAAAACCGTTGACGATACTCCTTATGGTGGAGGGAATGGAATGATTATGAAAGCAGATGTTTTGGCAAATTCATTAGATGCAAATATCAAGGCTAAAGAAAAGACCCTTTATTTAAGTCCAAGAGGAAAAGTTTTTAATTCTAAACTTGCAAGAGAGTTTTCGAGTGAAAAAACAATCAATTTAATTTGTGGACACTTTGAAGGAGTAGATGAGAGAATACTAGAAAGTAGAGATATTGAAGAGATTAGCATTGGTGACTTTATATTGTCAGGGGGTGAGGTTGCTGCATTTGTTGTAACAGACTCTATTTTAAGATTTATTCCAGGAATTCTAGGTAATATTAATTCCTCAAGAGATGAGAGTTTTGAGAATGGTCTTCTTGAATATCCACAATTCACAAAACCTCAAGTTTGGGAGGAAAAAAAGGTCCCAAATGTGCTAATTTCAGGTGATCACGCCAAAATTAAAGACTGGCGTTTATCCCAATCTGAGGCTATAACACGCGACCGAAGACCAGACTTGTGGCAAAAATATAAGAAAAATTAAAATGAAAAATATTGAAGAAATAAACAGATCAAATTTAAACAAGATTATTTCTGAGAGAAAACATCCTGATTTTTTCCCTGGAGACATCGTTAAAGTTGGGGTTAGGATAACAGAGGGTAAAAGAGACAGAATTCAATATTTTGAAGGAGTATGTATCGCAAAAAAGAGTAGAGATATCAATTCATCTTTTACTGTTAGAAAAATTTCTTTTGGTGAGGGAGTAGAAAGAACTTTTGCATTATATAGCCCAATTGTTGATACAATAAAAGTTGTAAGATCAGGAAAAGTAAGAAGAGCAAAATTATACTATCTAAGAGATAGAACTGGTAAATCTGCTAGAATAGCTGAAAAAATTAAGAAGACGATTGGTATTGATTTAGAAACTAAAATTAATGAGGTTACTGAGGAAAACGTAATGCCATCAACTGATCCTCAAACAGAGGCTCCTAAAGAAGAAGTTAAAGCAGAAGCTCCTAAAGAAGAAGTTAAAGCAGAAGCTCCTAAAGAAGAAGTTAAAGCAGAGCCTGTAAAAAAAAGAAGAACCGAAAGAAAATCAAGAACAGAAAAAATAATTTTTTTTCTAAATGCCTTTTACAACTTACGATAAAATTTGGAACGATCATCTAGTTGATGAACAACCTGATGGTACATCACTTTTGTTTGTAGATAGACATTTGATTCATGAAGTTACAAGCCCTCAAGCATTTGAAGGCTTAAGAAATTCAAACAGAAAAGTAAGACACCCTAAACTAACTCTTGCTGTTGCAGATCATAACGTTCCAACAACTGACAGGTCAAAAGGTATCGCAGATGAAGACTCGAGAATTCAAGTTGAAACTTTGAACAAAAACTGTAAGGAATTTGGAGTAGAGATTTTTGGAATGGATGATAAAAGACAAGGCATTGTCCATATCATAGGGCCTGAACAAGGTTTTACACAGCCTGGAAATATTATTGTTTGTGGTGATAGTCATACTGCAACTCATGGAGCATTTGGAGCTTTAGCTTTTGGTATTGGAACTTCAGAAGTAGAACACGTTTTAGCAACACAAACTTTAGTTCAAAAAAAATCAAAAAACTTTAGAATTAGCGTAAATGGTTCATTACCTATTGGCGTAACATCAAAGGATGTCATCTTGCAGATAATTGGAAAAATAGGAACTGCTGGTGGTACTGGTTATGTGATTGAGTATGCCGGTAACCTTATATCTAATCTAAGTGTTGAACAAAGAATGACGATTTGCAACATGACGATTGAAGGTGGGGCAAGAGCAGGATTAATTCAACCAGATGAAAAGATTTTCCAATATTTAAAAGGTAAACCAATGTCACCAAAAGGAGAAAACTGGGAAAAAGCTTTAGAATATTGGCATACATTAAAATCTGATAAGGATGCAAACTTTGATAAAGAATTAACGTTAGATGGATCTCAAATTAAGCCAATGGTAACTTGGGGAACATCTCCCCAGGATGTGGTTGAAATAGACGGTAAAGTTCCCAATCCTGAAAGTGAAACTGATCCAGATAGAAAAAATTCAATTAACAGATCATTAAATTATATGGGATTAAAACCAAATACGAATATTCAAGATATTAAGATTGATAAAGTTTTTATAGGAAGCTGCACTAACGGGAGAATAGAAGATATAAGAGAGGCAGCTAAAATATTAAAAGATAAAAAAGTTGCATCACATGTACATGCAATGATTGTTCCAGGTTCTGGTTTAGTTAAAGAACAAGCAGAGCAAGAGGGTCTGGATAAAATATTTTTAGAATCAGGCTTTGAATGGAGAGAGCCAGGCTGTTCAATGTGTCTAGCAATGAATGCGGATAAGCTTAAACCTGAAGAAAGATGTGCATCTACCTCTAATAGAAATTTTGAGGGTAGACAGGGAAGAGGTGGTAGAACACATTTAGTTAGTCCAGCAATGGCTGCAGCAGCTGCAATTTCTGGAAACTTAGATGATGTTAGAAAATACCAAAATTAAATGAATAAATTTATCTCAATAAAAAGTATTCCAGCTTATCTACCTATCGTCAATATAGATACAGACATGATAATTCCTAAACAGTTTTTAAAAACCATAAAAAGAACTGGACTAGGAAAAAATTTATTTTTTGAAATGAGATATGATCAAAGTGGTAAAGAGATAGATGACTTTATTTTAAATAATAGTCCGTATAATAATTCTAAAATTTTAATTGCAGGAAAGAATTTTGGATGTGGCTCTTCTAGAGAACATGCTCCTTGGGCTTTAATGGATTTTGGAATAACTTGTGTAATTAGTTCAAGTTATGCAGATATATTTTATAATAACTGTTTTAAGAATGGGATTCTCCCAATTACAATTTCAGAGGATCAAATCAAAGAAATTTCAGAGTACTCGAATAGAAAAGAGGAAATTTCTGTAAATTTGCCTGAGCAAACAATAAGTTTTGGTAATAAAGAAATAAAATTTGAAATAGATCAATTTAAGAAAAAATGTCTAATAGAGGGATTAGATGATATTGCGTTATCTCTAGAAAAATCTGAAAAAATAGTTTCATACGAAAATAAAATTAAAGAGGCAAAACCTTGGATATTTAATGATTAAAATTAAAAAAAGAAAAATTTTATTATTACCAGGAGATGGTATCGGACCAGAGGTAATTGCTGAGGTCAAAAAAATAATTGAGTGGTTTAACTCAAATAAATCCTTGGATTTTGAAATTGACCAAGATTTGGTTGGTGGTGCTGCTTATGACAAACATGGAACCCCAATAACTGATGAAGCATTTTATAAGGCACAAGAAAGTGCTGCAGTAATACTAGGTGCTGTTGGTGGACCAAAATGGGATAATATTGATTTTTCAAAAAAACCAGAGAGAGCTCTTTTAAAATTAAGAAAAGAATTAAAATTATTTGCAAATTTGAGACCTGCGATTTGTTTTAAACAACTCGTTGATGCCTCAAGTTTAAAGCCTGAATTTGTTTCTAATTTAGATATTCTTTTTGTTAGGGAATTAACGGGTGGGATTTACTTTGGTGAACCTAGAGGGATAAAACCAATTGATAATGGTGAAAGAAAAGGAATTAATACTCATGTCTATACTACTAGTGAAATCGAGAGAGTAGCCCGTGTTGCATTTGATCTAGCCAGAAAAAGGAATAATAAAGTTACTTCCTGTGAAAAGTCGAATGTCATGGAGGCAGGTCAATTATGGAAAGAAGAAGTGCAAGCAATTCATGAAAAAGAATATAGTGATGTAGAATTAAAACATATGCTAGCAGATAACTGTGCGATGCAGTTAGTTAGAAATCCTAAACAATTTGATGTGATAGTAACAGATAATCTTTTTGGCGACATGTTATCAGATGAAGCTGCAATGTTGACTGGTTCTCTAGGGCTCTTGCCATCTGCGTCCCTTGGAGCCAAAGATAAAAACGGTAATATGAGATCTTTATATGAGCCAGTTCATGGATCAGCACCCGATATAGCAGGTCAAGGTATTGCTAATCCAATAGCAACAATACTGAGTTTTGCAATGGCTTTAAGATATTCTTTAGATCTAGATAAAGAGGCAGATAGTTTAGAAACTGCTGTTCAAGGTGTACTTGATGAGGGTCTTAGAACTAAAGACATTATTTCTAAGGGAATGAAAGAAGTATCAACATCAGTGATGGGAGATGCGATAATTTCAAAATTGCAATAATTAAACATTTATTCTAAAGTATACTTATGCCAACTTACAACGCACCAGTAGATGATATGATGTTTCTCTTTGATAAATTGAGGAACAATAAAAAATATAATGAAATTGAAAAATATAAAGAAGTTAATACAGAATTAGTTAAAGATATTTTAGAAGAAGCAGCAAAAATTACTCAAAACTTAATCTTACCTCTTGCAAAAAGTGGAGATGAAACTCCAGCTGTTTTAGAAAATGGCGTGGTTAGAACACCGCCAGGATATAAGGAAGCTTATCAAAAATTTATAGAAGATGGATGGATTTCCTTATCTTGTGATCCGAAATATGGTGGTCAAGGAATGCCTAAAACAGTAAGCACTTTCTTTGATGAGATGTTATCATCTGCAAGTTTATCTTTTAAACTTTACAGTGAATTGACTATAGGAGCATATAACTGTTTGTTAAGGCATGCTGATGATGAAATAAAAAATACTTATTTACCTAAAATGGTTGAGGGTAAATGGAGCGGCACAATGTGTTTAACAGAACCAGTATGCGGAACAGACTTAGGTCTTCTAAAAACTAAAGCAGTAGATCAAAATGATGGAACTTACAAAATTAGTGGTCAAAAAATTTTTATTACTTCAGGTGATCAAGATTTAACAGAAAATATTATTCATTTAGTATTAGCTCGATCAACAGACTCACCAGCAGGAACAAAAGGTATCAGTTTATTTTTAGTTCCAAAATTCGTTTTAAATAAAGATGGATCAGTTGGGCCAAGAAACGGAGTTTCAACAGGATCAATAGAAAACAAAATGGGCATTAAGGGATCTGCAACATGTGTATTAAATTTTGATGATGCTGTTGGTTATATGATTGGACCAAAAAACAAAGGCCTTAACTCTATGTTCACAATGATGAATTTGGAGAGAATTATTGTTGGGATTCAAGGGTTAGGTATTTCTGAAATTGCATACCAAAATTCCCTTACTTACGCCAAAGAAAGAAAACAAGGTAAGGCATTTAATTCAAAATCAAATAATGGTGCAGATTTTATTATTGATCACGTTGATATTAGACGGTCACTTTTGAGTATGAAGTCTATGATAGAGGGACAAAGAGCCTTGAGTTTCTGGCTGTCTCAACAAATTGAAGTTAGCTTAAATCATTCTGATGAAAAAATAAAACAAGAAGCATCAGATCTTGTTTCATTAATGACTCCAGTTGTTAAATCGCTTTTCACCGATAATGCAATGGAAATTACAAGTGAAGCAATGCAAATTCATGGAGGATACGGATTTACTAAAGATCAAGGTATTGAACAATTCTACAGAGACAATAGAATTACACCTATTTATGAGGGAACAAATTCAGTTCAGGCTGCTGACTTAGTCTTCAGAAAATTAATCAATAAAAATGGTGATATTATTGAAAACTATCTAAATTTGGTTAAAGACGAGATTAAAATTACTGACAAAAGAGCCGAGCCTTTTGTAAAACAACTTAACTATCATCTTGATATTTTGTCAAAATTTACTGATTGGATGAAGGAAAAAATAAAAAATTCTCCAGAAGATGCAAGTGGAGCATGTAACGATTATTTAAAAGTTCTTGGTTTAGTTGCAACCGGACATGCTTGGTTAAAAGTTCTAGAAGTTTCCTTCAAAGAATATGAGAGTAATAAAGATTTTTATGATGACAAAATCCAAACTGCCAACTTTTTCTTTAATAGAGTACTTCCTAGGATAGAAAGCAGTTATATTACTGCAACTACTGGAAGTAATTATATTATGAATTACAAATTTAATTAGAATGAACCCTTATGAAACAAATTTGGATAAAAACGAAGCCAATTATGTTCCATTAACCCCTTTATCATTTCTAGAAAGAGCAAAAGATATTTATCCAAACTACGAAGCAGTAGTTTATGAAAGTAGGAAATACACTTGGAGTGAAGTTTACAAAAGATGTATTAAGTTTGCTAGTGCATTAGATAAATTGGGAATTAAAACAGGTGATACGGTATCTGTCTTGGCTTTTAACACACCTGAAATATTTGAAGCGCATTATTCCATTCCTATGGTTGGAGCAGTTATAAATGCCATTAATACAAGACTAGACTCAAAAACAATTAGTTATATTTTAAATCACAGTGAAGCGAAGGTGCTAATTGTAGATAGACAATTTCATGATGTAGTAAAAAAAGCTTTAGAAGAAGTTAATTCAAAAATTACTATAATTGATATAGATGATAAAGATGCAAAGCTAACCGACTCAAAAAAATATAGGATCTTTGGAATATGAGGAGTTTTTAAATTCTGGAGATGAAAATTTTAAATGGAAAATGCCAAAAGATGAGTGGCAAGCTATAGCATTAGGTTATACTTCTGGAACAACTGGTAATCCAAAAGGAGTTGTTTATCATCATAGAGGATCATATTTAATGGCAACAGGAAGTGCAGTTGCATGGAATATGCCTAATCAGTTAAATTTTTTATACACAGTACCAATGTTTCATTGTAATGGCTGGTGTTATCCTTGGACAATGTCAATGATTCATGGTCGAGTAATTTGTCTGAGAAATATTGATGTAAAAAAGATATTTGAATTAATTGATAAATATGAAGTTACTCATTTTGGTGGAGCACCAATAGTTTTAAACATGTTAGCTAATGCACCTGAGGATCAGCAAAAGGAATTAAAAAGGAAGGTATATGTATTAACAGCAGGTGCTCCTCCTCCTAGTATAATTTTTGAAAAAATGCAAAAGTTAGGCTTTGAAGTAATGCATGTATATGGTCTTACAGAAACCTATGGTCATATCTTGCAGTGTGCATGGAATCAAGAATGGGATGAATTAGATCAAAATAACCAAAACGAAATAAGAGCAAGACAAGGCGTAAGGTATCCCAATACAGAAGGCGTCATTGTAATGGACCCTGAAACCATGAAGCCAGTTCCTCATGATGGAAAAACAATGGGTGAAATTATGATTAGAGGAAATGTGGTGATGAAAGGTTATTTTAAAGATAAAGAAGCGACAGAAAAATCAATGGATGGAGGATGGTTTCATTCTGGCGACTTAGCTGTAACTCATCCAAGTGGTTACATAAAAATACAAGACCGATCAAAAGATATCATAATTTCAGGAGGAGAAAATATTTCATCTATCGAAATTGAAAATACGATTTCAAAACATCCTGCTGTATCACTGGCAGCTGTTGTAGCAAAACCAGATGAAAAATGGGGTGAAACACCTTGTGCTTTTGTTGAATTAATCGAAGGAAAATCAAGTTCAGAGGAAGAAATTATTAAATTTTGTCGAGAAACTCTTGCTGGATTTAAACTTCCTAAGAAGGTTGTGTTTACTCCGCTACCAAAGACATCCACTGGAAAGATTCAAAAGTTTGAACTGAGAAAACAAGCTAAGGAATTAAACTAATATAGTTTCTTTACAAAAATCAAATAAGATGGCAGTAATGCTCAAAAAAAAATGAAAACTTTTTTAATAGCAAAATCAAGAAGGCTTAGAGGTACACCGTACACCTCTAGAATTGAAAAACAAGGTGTAACTGCTTATACTATATATAATCATATGTTGCTGCCAGCAGCATTTGGTTCTGTAGAAGATGCTTATCATCACTTGAAAGAGCATGTTCAGATTTGGGATGTTGCCGCTGAAAGACAAGTTGAAATTTCTGGAAAAGACTCAGCAAAATTGGTTCAATTGATGACTTGCAGAGATTTATCAAAATCCAAAGATGGAAGATGTTATTACTGCCCAATCATTGATGACAATGCAGGTTTAATTAATGATCCTGTAGTTCTAAGATTAAATGAAAATAGGTGGTGGGTCTCTTTAGCTGACTCAGATGTAATTCTATTTGCCAAAGGATTAGCGATTGGAAACAAATTTGATGTAAAAATTTCTGAACCTGATGTTGATATAATGGCAGTTCAAGGACCAAAATCATTTCAATTAATGGAAAAAGTTTTTGGAGAAAAAATTGTAAATTTAAAATTTTTTGGTTTTGATTATTTTGAATTTGGTGGCGATAAACACCTTATTGCAAAGTCTGGATGGTCAAAACAGGGTGGCTATGAAATTTATATGGAACACAACGAGTCAGGTTTAAAACTATACGATCATCTTTTTGAAATTGGAAAGGAATTCAATATTAGACCAGGTGGACCAAACCTTATCGAACGTATTGAGAGTGGTTTACTTTCCCATGGTAACGATATGGACAATGGAGATAATCCATATGAGTGTGGTTTTGACAAGTATGTAAATATAGATAGTGATGTTGATTTCTTAGGTAAAGAAAAATTGAAAAAAATTAAAGCTGAAGGAATTAAAAAAAAACTTATGGGAGTGAAAATTGATGCCAAGGAAATAAGTGTTAATGGCTCAATGGATCTAGTAGATGAAGATAATAATGTAATTGGAGAATTAAGATCTGGTTGTTACAATCCAACTTTTAAACAAGTCATTGGGATTGCAATGATTAACAAACCACACTTTGAGACTTCGAAATCCTTTAAAATCAATATAAATGGCTCTGATTTTCATGGAAAAGTTTGTGATTTACCTTTCATTTAGTATAAAACTTTAAAATATCATGAATATAGCAATAGTAGGAGCGACAGGAAACGTAGGTCGAAAATTAATAGAAGTTTTGGAAAAAAAAAACTTTCCAATAACAGAGGCGTACTTAGTTGCGTCTCCAAATAGTGAAGGAAAAAAAATTAATTTTTTAGGAAAAGAGCATACTGTTAGTAATTTAGAACAATTTGATTTCTCAAAAGTAAAAATTGCTTTTTTTGCAGCTGGTTCTTCAATTGCTGAAAAATGGGCACCGATCGCAGCAGAAAAAACAATTGTAATAGATAATTCAAAATTCTTTAGAAAAGATCCAGAAATTCCTTTAATTGTTCCAGAGGTAAATTCCAAAGAATTACCTAAATTTAAAAATAAGAATATTATAGCAAATGCCAATTGTTCAGTAATACCAATAGTTGTAGCTCTCAAACCATTACATGATTTGTATAATGTAAAAAGAATAGTTGCATCAACTTATCAATCTGTATCAGGAGCAGGCAAGGCAGGAATGGATGAACTTATATCCCAAACTAAAGAAGTCTTGGAAAATAAAGATGTTGAGTCAAAAAATTTTACTAAGCAAATTGCTTTTAATGCTATACCACATATCGATAGTTTTCTTGAAAATGGAAGCACAAAAGAAGAACAAAAAAATCATGATGAGGTAAAAAAAATTTTAGATAGTAAAATTAATATAACATCTACTTGTGTAAGAATCCCTGTTCTTGTTTCTCACTCCATAAGTGTGAATGTTGAATTTAACAAAAAACATGACTTAGAAGAAATAAGAAATGTCTTATCATCATCACCAGGATGCAAGGTAGTTGATGAGCAAAAAGATGGAGGATACATTACGCCTGTTGAAGCTGAAGACAAATTTGAAACATTCATATCAAGAATTCGTGAGGACTCTTCTCAACCAAATTCAATTAATTTGTGGGTTGTGTCTGATAACTTATTAAAAGGTGCTGCACTTAATGCAGTTGAAATTGCTGAGGCTTTAGTAGAAAAAGATTTTTATGGAAAATAAAAATCCAATATCGCCACATATACAAATTTATAATTGGCACATTTCCTCACTGGTTTCAATTTCACACAGAATAACTGGTATAATAAACTTTTTCACTATAACTTTAATAGGTATATGGATAGCCTCTTTATTATTGGGTGAACAGAGTTATCAGAATATTAATTTGTTCTTATCATCTTTTATAGGCAAATTTTTTTGTCTTGGAATTATTTGGTCTTTTTCATTTCAAATGCTTAGTGAAATAAGACATTTGTTTATGGATTTAGGTTATGGTTTTGAGCAAAAAACTACAAAAATAACAGGATTAATTGTGCTAATCGGATCATTTCCACTTACTGTAATAATCTTTATTATTGGAAGAGTTTTAATTTAATGGGATCAGTTACAAAAAAATGGTTATTCTTAAAAGTAAGTTCAGCAATATTAGTGCCATTAATGCTATGGTTTGCGATTAATCTAGCTTCTATTTACGACAAAGGCTTTGAACAGGTATTACTGTTTGTGTCTTCTCAACCTTCAAAGTTTTTGTTAAGTCTTTTTTTGATTTTTGCATATTTTTTCTCTGCACTAAGTATTAGTGAGGTTTTTGAGGACTATATCGAAGATCAAAAAATCAAAAATGCCGCAAATAAATCTTTAAATATCTTTGCTATAGTATTTCCATTATTAATCATTATCTTAATATTTAGTTTATAGTTATGAGTGCATACAAAATTATTGATCATGAATATGATGTTGTTGTTCTAGGTGCAGGTGGTTCTGGGCTAAGAGCAGCTGTAGGATTAAGTGAAGCGGGATTAAAAACTGCATGTGTCTCTAAAGTGTTCCCAACCAGAAGCCACACCTCCGCAGCACAAGGTGGTATTTCAGCAGCACTTGGAAATATGGGTGAAGATGATTGGAGATGGCATATGTACGACACTGTTAAAGGTGCTGATTGGTTAGGAGACCAGGACTCTATAGAATATTTATGTAAGGAAGCGCCAGCTGCTGTTCTAGAATTAGAAAAGTATGGAGTTCCATTTAGCAGAACAGATGATGGCAAAATTTATCAAAGACCTTTTGGTGGCATGACAAAAAACTATGGAAATGAGACTGTGCAAAGAACTTGTGCAGCAGCAGATAGAACTGGACATGCAATACTTCACACATTGTATGGACAAGCTTTAAAACATAATACCGAATTTTTTATAGAATACTTCGCACTAGATTTAATAATGAAAGATGGAGCATGCAAAGGTATAATTGCTTGGAACCTTAATGACGGAACAATTCACAGATTTAAGTCCCATACAACAATTATAGCAACAGGTGGTTATGGAAAAGTGTATTACTCAGCTACTTCAGCTCATACGTGCACTGGAGATGGAAATGCTATGGCTTTAAGAGCTGGATTACCATTACAAGATATGGAATTTGTACAATTTCATCCAACAGGTATTTATGGTCATGGAACATTAATTTCAGAGGGTGTAAGAGGAGAAGGTGGTTATCTAGTAAATTCAAAAGGAGAAAGATTTATGGAGCGTTACGCTCCTAAAGCAAAAGATTTAGCATCTAGAGATGTTGTGAGTAGATCAATTGCAGTAGAAATTAACGAAGGCAGAGGTATAGGAAAAGAACAAGATCACGTTCATCTTCATATTGATCATTTGGACCCAAAAGTTATAGATGAGAGGCTTCCAGGAATATCAGAAGCATCTAAATTATTTGCAAACGTTGATGTAACCAAGGAGCCTATACCAGTAGTACCCACAGTGCATTATAATATGGGTGGAATACCAACAAATTATAAAGCAGAGGTTCTTACATTAAATGGATCTGAAAAAACTGTACCCGGGTTAATGGCTATTGGCGAAGCAGCATGTGTTTCTGTTCACGGTGCAAATAGATTAGGTTCAAATTCATTAATAGATTTAGTAGTTTTTGGAAGAGCTGCAGCGAAAAGAGCAGCAGAGTTAGTAAAACCCGGAATGAAGCATGAAGAAATTGATAAAAATGAAACGGATAGATGTATAGATAGATTTGATAAATTAAGAAACTCAGAAGGTTCAAATCCAACATCTGAACTAAGACTTTCAATGCAAAAAACGATGCAATCAAAATGTGCTGTATTTAGAACTGAGAAAACATTAAAGGAGGGTGTTGATGAAATTAGAAAACCTTATGATGGAATGGACTCTCTTTCTGTAAAAGATAAGTCATTAATCTTTAATACTGATTTAGTTGAAACACTAGAATTTGACAACTTAATAAGACAAGCAATAACTACAATGGACTCTGCGTATCATAGAAAAGAAAGCAGAGGAGCTCATGCTAGAGAAGATTTTCCAAAAAGAGATGATGAGAATTATATGCAACACACTCTGTCTTGGTGTAATGGTTCAAAAACTAAAATTAATTATAGACCTGTTCATAGATCAACACTTACAAATGATGTGCAATATTTTCCTCCACAGGAAAGAGTGTATTAATGGTTCAATTAAATTTACCTGCAAACTCAAAGGTAGAAAAAGGTCAATATTATAAAGATAAAACAGGTTCAAAAAATATTAGAAAAATAAATATTTATAGATGGGATCCATCTAAAAATGAAAATCCAAGACTTGATACTTATGAAGTTGATATGGATAATTGTTCATCTAAAGTCCTTGATGTTTTAAACAAAATAAAAAATGAAATAGATCCTTCTATAGCTTACAGAAGATCTTGTGCTCATGGAGTTTGTGGATCTTGTGCGATGAATATGAATGGAAAAAAATGGTTTAGCATGCACGAAGTCCCATTCTGAACTGGATGGAGATATTGATATTTATCCTTTACCACATCTAAAAGTCTTAAAAGATTTAATCGGTGATTTAAGCACATTATATAAACAATATGAGTCTGTTGAACCTTGGTTAAAAACCTCAAAAGTAAATGATAAAGAGAATATCCAATCTAAAGACGACAGAGCAAAATTAGATGGATTATATGAATGTATTATGTGTGCATGTTGTTCAACGTCTTGTCCAAGTTATTGGTGGAACGGTGAAAAATATTTAGGTCCTGCAGTTTTACTTCAAGCTTACAGATGGATAATTGATAGTAGAGACGAGGACAGAAAAGAAAGACTAAAAAAGGTTGCTGACGAACTTAAGCTTTATAGATGTCATACTATCTTGAATTGCACAAATGCTTGTCCCAAGGGCTTAAATCCTGCAAAAGCTATTGCAGAGATAAAGAAAATGCTTGCAACAGCTTAATTACTTAATTAAATAATTTCAATCATGAATTTAATCAAACATTTTGTTGGTGGAAAAGTAATATCGGGTAATTCAGAGAGAAAAGGAAAAATCTTTAACCCTGCTACTGGGGAACAAGACTCTGAGGTTATTTTAGCCTCAAAAGCAGATTTAGATGGTGCAGTAGAAATTGCACAAAAAGCTTTTCAGACTTGGTCGTTAAATCCTCCACTTCAAAGAGCAAGAATAATGTTTAAATTTAAAGAACTCATAGAAAAAAATTTTGATGAACTGGCAAAACTAATAGTCTCAGAGCATGGAAAAGTTTATGAGGATGCTAAAGGATCATTAATAAGAGGATTAGAAGTTGTTGAGTTTGCATGTGGAATTCCACACCTACTTAAAGGAGAGTTTTCTGAAAATGTTGGAACAAACGTTGATAGTTATTCAATGCGACAGCCTTTGGGAGTTGCAGCTGGTATAACCCCATTTAATTTTCCAGCAATGGTACCGATGTGGATGTTTCCATTAGCTATAGCATGTGGTAATAGTTTTATTTTAAAACCATCAGAAAAAGATCCCTCATGCCCGATGAAATTGGCAGAACTGCTTCATGAAGCTGGTCTTCCTGAGGGAGTTTTTAATGTTGTAAACGGTGATAAAGAGGTTGTTGATGCGATATTAACAAACCAAAATATTAAAGCTGTAAGTTTTGTTGGATCAACTCCTATTGCTAAGTACATTTATGAAAATGCAGCTAAAAATGAAAAAAGAGTCCAGGCATTAGGTGGAGCAAAAAATCATTTAGTTGTAATGCCAGATTGTGATTTAGATGGTGCCGTAAATGGTTTGATGGGTGCTGCATATGGTTCAGCTGGAGAAAGATGTATGGCGCAGTCTGTAGCAGTAGCGGTTGGTGATGTAGGTGATGAGTTAGTCTCAAGATTATCAAAAAAAGCTGAAGCATTAAAAATTGGACCTGGTATGGATAAATCATCGGAGATGGGCCCTTTAGTAACCAAAGAACACTTGGAAAAAGTAAAAGGCTATGTAGATCTTGGAGTTAAAGAAGGAGCAAAACTTGTTCTTGATGGAAGAAATTTGAAATTGCAGGGATATGAAAATGGTTTTTATATTGGTGGGTGTCTTTTTGATCATGTGACTACTGATATGAGAATTTATAAAGAGGAAATATTTGGACCAGTTTTGTCTGTTGTTAGGGTAAAAACATTTGAAGAAGCTACAAAAATGATTAATGAGCATGAATACGGAAATGGAGTTAGCATTTATACTAGAGATGGGGATGCAGGAAGAACATTTGCAAGCAAAATTCAAGTTGGAATGGTAGGGATAAATGTTCCAATACCAGTTCCAATGGCTTTCCATAGTTTCGGAGGATGGAAAAGGTCATTATTTGGAGATAGTGGAACGCATGGTATGGAAGGTGTAAAATTTTATACTAAATTAAAAACTATTACTTCTAGATGGCCATCAGGAATTAGATCTAATCCTGAATTTATTATGCCAACAATGAAATAAAATGAGTAAAATTTCTTTAATAGGAGCAGGTCAAATTGGGGGAACTTTAGCTCATTTAATTGGTTTAAAAGAACTGGTGGATGAAGTTGTTTTATTTGATGTTGCAAGTGGAGTAGCAAAGGGAAAAGGTTTAGATATAGCCCAATCTTCCTCGGTAGATGGATTTAATGTAAAATTTTCAGGTACAGATAAGTATGAAGATATAACAGGATCAGATGTTATTATAATTACAGCAGGTGTTCCTAGAAAACCTGGAATGAGTAGAGACGATCTATTAGGAATTAATTTAAAAATTATTAAACAAGTTGCAGAAGGAATAAAAAATAATGCGCCTAATGCCTTTGTAATTTGTATTACAAATCCATTGGATGTAATGGTAATGGCATTTCAAAAATATTCAGGACTCCCCGTTCATAAGGTTGTAGGGATGGCGGGTATATTGGATAGTTCAAGATTTAAGCTATTTTTATCTGAAGAATTAAATGTGCCTGTGAAAGAAATCGATGCTATGGTAATGGGTGGACATGGAGATACAATGGTACCTCTTCCACGATTTACCAAAGTCTCTGGTCAACCATTGATGGAGTTAGTGAAAGAGGGAAAGATTTCTGAGGAAAAATTAGAAAGCATTAATCAGCGAACTAGAGACGGTGGTGCAGAAATTGTAAAATATCTAGAAAAAGGATCAGCATTTTATGCACCTGCAGCATCTGGAGTTGAGATGGCCGAAGCATTTTTAAAAGATCAAAAAAAACTTTTACCATGCGCAGCATATTTACATGGAGAGTATGGAATTAATAATGTATATGCAGGCGTTCCTGTTATCATTGGAAATGAAGGTGTTGAAAAAATTGAGGAAATCGACCTTAATGAAAATGAAAAAACTGAGTTTAATAATTCAGTAGAAGCAGTAATAAAATTATGGGATGCAGCATCTAAAATAGACCCTGACTTAAACAAAGATTAAATGAATATCCACGAGCACCAGGCAAAAGAAATACTTAAAAAGTATGGCGCGGTTGTACCCGAAGGCGTTTATGCTTTTAATGTAAATGAATTAATTGAAAAAGTAAAAAATCTCAAAGCCGATAAGTATGTATTAAAAGCTCAAATTCATGCAGGAGGTAGAGGAAAGGCTGGAGGAGTTAAAATTGTTGATAATATTGCTCTTTTGGAAGAGGAAGCGAAAAAATTGTTTGGTAAAACATTAGTTACTCATCAAACTGGACCCTCAGGAAGAGAAGTGAAAAGATTGTATGTTGAAAATGCATCAGAAATAGAAAAAGAATTCTATCTGTCTTGTCTTGTTGACAGGGCATCTGCGAAAATTGCATTTATTTCCAGTGATCAGGGCGGAATGAATATTGAGGAAGTTGCTGTAAAATCACCAGAGAAAATAATCACTACTAAAGTAGATTTTAATGAAAGTATTTCAGAGGAAGACTGTAACAAAATTATTAAAATTTTTGATTTAGACAAAGATGCAAGTAAACAAGCAATCAATTTAATAAAATCAATTTACAAAATGTTCATTGATACAGATGCAAATTTAGTAGAGATAAATCCTCTCATTTTAACCAAAAAAAACAAAATTGTATGTTTGGATGCAAAGATGACTTTTGACGAAAATGCATTATTTAAACATCCAGAAATTCAAAAACTTAGAGACTTAAATGAAGAAGAAGAAACTGAAATTGAAGCAAGCAAATATGATCTTGCATACATTAAATTGGATGGAAATATAGGATGTATGGTAAACGGTGCTGGATTAGCAATGGCTACTATGGATATTATTAAATTATATGGAGAAGAGCCTGCAAATTTTTTAGATGTAGGTGGTGGTGCTTCTAAAGAAAAAGTTTCAGCAGCATTTAAAATTATCTTATCTGACAAAAATGTAAAAGGAATACTAATAAATATTTTTGGAGGAATAATGAGATGTGACGTACTCGCACAAGGTGTTGTAGATGCAGCAAAAGAAATTAAAATTAAAGTTCCTTTAGTAGTGAGACTAGCAGGTACAAATTTCAAAGAGGGAAAAGAAATTTTAGATAATTCAGGATTAGAGATTATTTCTGCAAATGATTTATCCGATGCAGCAAAAAAAATTGTTGAGGCAATTAAATAATGTCAGTTTTAATTAACAAGGATACAAAAGTAATTTGTCAAGGTTTCACTGGAGCTCATGGAACTTTTCATTCTGAACAATCTATTAAGTATGGAACTAACTTGGTTGGTGGAGTTACTCCTAAAAAAGGAGGTCAAATTCATTTGGAAAGACCAGTATTTAATACTGTTAAAGAAGCTAAAGATCAGACAGGTGCAAATGCAACAATGATTTATGTTCCTGCAAAGTTTGCAGCTTCAGCAATCATAGAGGCAATTGATTCATCTATAGAATTGATTGTATGTATAAGTGAGGGAATTCCAGTTTTAGACATGCTTAAAGTAAAAAGAAGACTTTTTAACTCTAAATCGAGACTTATTGGTCCCAACTGTCCAGGTATAATAACTCCTGATGAATGTAAAATTGGAATAATGCCTGGAAATATTCATAAAAAAGGAACAGTAGGAATTGTTTCTAGGTCAGGAACATTAACTTACGAGGCTGTAGCCCAAACCTCAGAAAATGGCCTTGGTCAATCTACATGTATAGGAATAGGTGGAGATCCAATAAATGGTACAAATTTTATTGATTGCCTAGATCTGTTTTTAAATGATGAAAAAACTGAGTCTATAGTCATGATTGGTGAGATCGGAGGTACTGCTGAGGAAGAAGCTGCTGAATTTATAAAAAATCATAAGATAAAAAAACCAATGGTTGGATTTGTAGCTGGAATTACAGCACCACCTGGTAGACGAATGGGTCATGCTGGTGCAATAATATCAGGGGGAAAAGGTAACGCTGATGAAAAAATTAAAATTATGGAAAAATCTGGTATTACAATGGCAAAATCACCATCTGAAATTGGAATAACTCTATTGAATAAATTGTCTAATTGATAACACCTTATTCGTGTATAATTATATCTAAAATGTCATCATCTAAAAAATTTAGAATACAAAAAAACTTCATTTCTTAATAAATCTAATAGTGCATTTATAGAACAAATGTATGTGAAGTATGTAAATAATGATCCAAATTTACCTGAGAGTTGGAAAAAATATTTTATTGATATTGGTGATGATATTAATTCAATTGTTAAAGAGGTTAATGGACCATCTTGGAGTCCAAGAAAAAATAAAATTGATGAGAGTAAAATACTTGAAAATGAAATTGAGATTCTAGAAAATCAAAATAAAGAAATAGATCAAAACGATGAAGTTGCAAGTAACAGTAATTCTATTAAAGCAGTCTCTTTGATTAGAGCTTATAGACAGCGTGGTCATTTATTATCAAAAGTTGATCCATTAGAAATGAGAGAAAGTGATTATCTTGACGAACTACATCCTGAAAATTATGGATTTAAAAAAGATGATTATAGTAAAAAAATTTACTTAGATGGTGTCTTAAATAAAGAATATTCTAACATAAAAGAAATTCTCTATGTATTAAGAAAAATTTATTGTGGAAATATTGGTTATGAATATATGCATATTTCAAATCCAACAGAGAGAAAATGGTTTCGTGATAGAGTTGAAAAAGATGAAAATGCATTGAAATTTACAGTAAATGGAAAAAATGCAATCTTAAACAAATTAATACAAGCTGAGTGTTTTGAAAAATTTTTACACACAAAATATGTGGGATCAAAAAGATTTGGTCTTGATGGTGGTGAAAGCTTGATACCTGCATTAGAGCAAATAATTAAAATTGGTGGTCAGTCAAACATAAAAGAAGTTAAAATTGGGATGTCTCACAGAGGAAGACTAAATGTTTTAGCTAACGTTTTACAAAAATCATACAAAAGAATATTTAACGAGTTTGCTGGTGAAATTAATAATACAGATGAAGATAGTGCTGGCGATGTAAAATATCATTTGGGAGCATCCTCTGATAGAGAATTTGATGGGAATGTTGTTCATGTAAGTCTAACTGATAATCCTTCACATTTAGAAGCAGTCAATCCAGTAGTCTTAGGTCAAACTAGAGCAAAGCAATTTTTTCACAAAGATGCAAAAAGAAATAAGGTTATTCCAATTTTAATTCATGGAGATGCTGCTTTTGCTGGACAAGGTGTAGTAGCTGAATGTTTTGCAATGTCTGGTCTGCCAGGTCATAATACAGGTGGAACTATTCACATAATTGTAAATAATCAAATTGGGTTTACAACTAGCCCAAGATTTGCAAGATCCTCTCCTCACCCTTCAGATATTGCCAAAATGGTTGAGGCTCCAATAATACACGTTAATGGAGATGATCCAGAGGCTGTAGTTTATGGATCAAGAATTGCAACAGAGTTCAGGCTTAAATTCAATCGAGATGTGGTCTTAGATTTAGTTTGTTATAGAAGATTTGGACATAATGAGGGAGATGAGCCCTCTTTCACCCAACCTCTTATGTACAAAAAAATAAGATCACATCCCTCTGCTGCAAAAATTTATGGATCAAAACTTGTAGATGAGGATTTACTTTCAGAAAATGATTTAAATAATCAAATTAAAAAATTTAAAACTTTATTAGATGATCAATTTAAAACTGCAAAAGATTACAAACCAAAAATAGAATGGTTTGAAGGGGCTTGGTCGAGTTACAAGCCTAAAAAAGGAAAAGATAAAAAGGGGATCACAGGTGCAGATCCTGACTTCTTGAGAAATATATCAGATAAAATAAATATAATTCCTAATGAGATTAATGTTCATAAGACAATTAATAAAATATTTCAAAACAGGAAAAAAACAATTGATCAAGGTTCTAATATTGATTGGTCATCAGCAGAAGCACTTGCTTTCGGATCATTGTTAGATGAAGGTTTTCCAGTAAGATTTGTAGGTCAAGACTCTGGAAGAGGAACTTTTAGCCAAAGGCACTCAGTTTTACGAAATCAAGAAGATAATTCTAGATATATACCATTGAATAGTATCTCAAAAACACAAAAAAAATTTGAGATTGTTGATAGTTTTCTTTCAGAGTTAGCAGTTCTTGGTTTTGAATATGGATACAGTTTAGTTGAGCCAAATACATTAACAATTTGGGAAGCACAATTTGGTGATTTTGCGAATGGAGCACAAGTCATAATCGATCAATTTATATCTTCGGGTGAAAGAAAATGGCAAAGAGCTTCTGGATTAGTAATGTTATTGCCTCACGGATATGAAGGCCAAGGACCTGAGCATTCATCTGCAAGATTAGAGAGATTTTTGCAGTTGTGTGCTAATGATAATCTTCAAGTGATGAACTGTACTACGCCAGCAAATTATTTTCATGCACTTAGAAGGCAAATTCATCGCGACTTCAGAAAACCTTTAGTTTTAATGACACCAAAGTCACTTTTAAGAAATAAATATTGTGTTTCAGATATAAAGGATTTTAATAAGCAAACATCATTTCATCGTATTTTATGGGATCACGCATTAAATAATGATAACGAAAATTTTATAAAATTAAAAAATCCTGACGAAATTGAAAAAGTTATTCTTTGTTCTGGAAAAGTTTATTTTGACTTATTGGTTGCTAGAGAAAAAATTAAAAGAGACGATGTGATCTTGTTTAGAATAGAACAATTATATCCTTTTCCTGTAAAAAGCTTAGTCAAGGAACTTAAGCCTTATGCAAACAATGCTAAATTTTATTGGTGTCAAGAAGAACCAAAAAATATGGGAGCATGGTTTTCAGTGAGAGATTATATTCAATGGACATTAGAAACTATTAAAGCTAAAAATAATAATATTTCTTATATTGGAAGAAATCCTGATGCATCTCCTGCAACTGGCTATGCAAAAAGGCATATGGTAGAACAAGAAGAGATTATAAAAAAAGTTTTTGATAATGAGTGAAAAAATATTGGTTCCCACATTAGGTGAAAGCATTACAGAAGCAACTGTTTCAAAATGGCTAAAAAAAGTTGGAGATCCAGTTGAAATAGATGAAGCTATTGTTGAACTTGAGACTGATAAAGTAAATTTAGAAGTTCCTTCACCAATAAGTGGGGTTTTATCAGAAATGAATTCAAAAGATGGAGATACTGTTGAAGTTGGTGCAGTGCTAGGTTCTATTTCTGAAGGAAAATCAAATGTAGAAAAAAAAACACCCTTAAAGCAAGAAAAAGAAGTTGAAACTGTTGATGATGATAAAATAAAAGAGAAAAATACTAACGTCATAAATTTAGATATAGAAAAAAAACTTACTCCAAAATTTGATAAAATTTCTGCAACTAGTAAAGATGAACCAATGGAACTTTTAGATGAGGTAAATGAAGAACCTCTACTATTAACTGACGAAGTTCAAATAACTCAGACTACAAAAGTTAATCCTATTATTCTTTCACCAGCGGTGAGAAAAATTGCAGCTGAAAATAATATTGATGTTGAAAACGTTAAAGGTACAGGAAGAGATGGTAGAGTATTAAAAGGTGACCTTTTAAGCTTGATGGGTACAAATCCACAACCTAATCAAAGAAGAATTCAATATGGTGAGGAAGAGAGAATTAAAATGACAAGGTTAAGACAGACTATAGCAAAAAGACTCAAACAAGCACAAGAAAATGCAGCAATGTTAACAACTTTTAATGAAGTTGATATGTCTGGAATAATGTCGATGAGAAAGGACAATCAAGAGGATTTCAAAAATAGATATGGCATAAAGTTGGGACTGATGTCTTTCTTTGTAAAAGCGTGTGTTGTTGGGCTAAAATTATTTCCAGCAATAAATGCTGAAATTGAAGGTAATGATATTATTTATAAGAATTATTATAACATAAGTTTTGCAGTCGGTACCGATAAAGGTCTGGTTGTGCCAGTTTTGAGAAATGCAGATGAAATGTCATTTGCTGATATAGAAAAAGAAATTAAAAGACTATCTGAAAAAGCTAACAGTGGAAATTTATCAATTGATGATCTTCAGGGAGGAACATTTACAATTAGTAATGGAGGAGTTTACGGCTCTATGTTATCAACTCCTATTTTGAACCCTCCTCAATCCGGAGTATTAGGAATGCACAACATTGTAGAAAGACCAGTTAATGTTGATGGTGAAATAAAAATTAAACCTATAATGTATTTAGCATTATCCTATGATCACAGAATAATAGATGGAAAAGAATCTGTCACTTTTTTAAAAACTGTTAAGGAGAATCTTGAAGATCCAAGGAGATTATTTTTAAATATATAATGACTGATAAATTTGATGTTACGGTAATTGGTGGAGGTCCTGCAGGATATGTTTGTGCTATAAGATTGGCGCAATTAGGATTAAATACTGCATGTATTGAATCAAGAGGTTCCCTAGGGGGAACTTGCTTAAATATTGGATGTATACCATCAAAAAGTTTATTAAATCTGTCTGAGAATTTTCACAAAGCTAAAAACTTTGCAGACATTGGTATTGAGACAGGCGAGGTAAAACTTAATTTAAAAAAAATGATGGAAAATAAAGAAAAATCAGTATCCACCTTGACAAAAGGTGTGGAATTTTTGTTTAAAAAAAATAAGGTCACATACATTAAGGGGATTGGAACATTAAAAACAAAAGATGAAATATTAGTAAAAAATAATAATCAAGAGACAAAAATAAAATCGAATAAAATAATCATTAGTACTGGCTCTGCACCTCTGCCTCTGCCTGGAGTAGAGTTCGATGAAAAGCAAATACTATCCTCAACGGGGGCATTATCTATCTCTAAACTCCCAAAAAAAATGATTGTTGTAGGTGGTGGATATATTGGTTTAGAAATGGGATCTGTTTGGTCACGATTGGGAACCGAAGTACAAGTTGTAGAATATCTAGATCATATTACCCCTGGTTTGGATAAAGAAATTTCGAGTGAATTTATGAAAATTTTAAAAAAACAAAATATTAAATTTGATTTAAATACTAAGGTCGAAAAAATTTCTAAAAGTGGTGAAGGAGTTATAGTTGAAATTTCTAATAATGGAAAAAAAAGCAAACTAGAAGCTGATGTAGTTCTTATTTCAGTAGGTCGAAAACCTTATACTGATAATTTAAATTTAGATAATATTGGTATTAATCTTGACAAAAAAGGAAGAATTAAAGTTGATAAAAATTTTGAGACAAATATAAAAAATATTTATGCAATAGGCGATGTAATAGATGGTCCTATGCTTGCTCACAAGGCAGAGGAAGAGGGTATTGCAGTTGCAGAACTCATTGCAGGTCAATCTGGACATGTAAATTATAACTTGATACCAGGAGTAATATATACATCCCCAGAAGTTGCTTATGTAGGTGAAAATGAAGAACAGCTTAAAGAAAAAAACATCAGTTTTAAAATTGGAAAATTTCCTTTTATGGCTAATTCAAGAGCTAAAGCAATAAATGAACCAGAGGGATTCGTAAAAATATTAGCTGAAAGTACAACAGATAGAGTATTGGGTGTACATATAATCGGACCTCATGCTGGAGAAATGATTGCAGAAATGTCTGTTGCAATGGAATTTGGCGCTAGTTCTGAAGATATTGCAAGAACATGTCATGCCCATCCTACTTTTTCAGAAGCGATAAAAGAAGCTGCTTTATCTGTAGATAAAAGACAAATTCACTCTTAGTATATTTCATAATTTATTTATGAAATATCCCGTCCTAATACCTAATATATTCAACTTCCCTTTTACATATGAAAGTGACTTAGATCTTAAAGTTGGAGATTATGTCTATGTTCCCTTTGGAAAATCAAAAATAACAGGAGTTGTATGGAATGAATTTGAAAAAAAAAATAACAAAAATTTTCAGATAAAAAAAATTCTAAAAAAAATAGAAATTGAACCACTTAAAAAAGAAATTATATCCTTTTTGAATTGGTTTTCTGAATACAACTTAGTGCCAAAAGGAATGTGTTTAAAACTACATTTACTTAGTGGAGAAGCAATCACTAATTATGATGATAAAAATTATCTATCCTATAATAAACAAAAGTTTGTAAATAAGTTTACCCTGTCCTCAGATCAAAGAGAAATATTTGAAGAAATGTCAAAAAAAAATAATAAATTTAGGGTCCATCTTTTACAAGGAACTACAGGTTCTGGAAAAACAATTGTTTATTTTAAGCATATAAAACAATTGTTAGAAATAGGCTATCAAGCAATGATTCTACTACCTGAAATTGGTTTAACTGCAGAATTTGAAAATAAATTTGAAGAATTTTTTGGTTTTAGTGCTGCAGTGTGGCACTCAGGAATAACACGTAAAAAAAAGAAAATAATCTGGAGTGGAGTATCATCAGGAAAAATTAATGTAATTATTGGAGCTCGTTCCTCATTATTTTTACCGTTTAAAAATCTTGGAATTATAGTTGTAGACGAAGAGCACGATCAATCATTCAAACAAGACGAAGGCGTAATTTACAATGCAAGAGACATGGCAATTGCTAGAGCTAATTTTGAAAATATCCCTATCAATCTTGTTACTGCTGTACCCTCAATAGAAACATATGCAAATATTAAGAAAAAAAAATACTCTGTATCACGTTTAACTAAAAGATATAAAGATGCAAATTTACCTTCATATGAAATAATAGACTTAAACAAATATAAGTTAAATAAACAATCATGGATTGCTAATAAAACTTTAGAAAAGGTAAATAATCACTTAAAAAAAAATGACCAAGTATTATTTTTTATTAATAGAAGGGGTTTTGCTCCATATGCTCTTTGTAAGAAATGTTTAAATGTTTATTCTTGTCCTAATTGTTCAATAAATTTAGTATATCACAAACATAAAAATAAATTACTTTGTCATTATTGTGGTTTTCAATCTCAGTTAAGTAGGGATTGTAAGAAAGGTGAATTATGTGATTTTGTTTTTAGTGGCCCTGGTGTAGAGAGAATTTCTGAAGAGGTTAAACTTAAATTCCCAAATAATAAAATATCAATTTTCTCAAGTGATACCATTAATAAAAAATCTTCTAAAAAAAAATTAGAAGATATAGTTAAAGGAAAAATTGATATACTTATAGGAACACAATTAATTTCTAAAGGTTTTCATTTTCCAAAATTAAACTGCATTGTTATTCTAGATATTGATCTTAATTCAAATGGACATGATTTAAGAACTGCAGAAAAAAACTTACAACTCTATCATCAATTATCTGGACGCGCTGGCAGAACTGGTAAACCAGCTACAGTATATTTTCAAACATACAACTCAAACCAAAGTATTATAAATCAAATAACAAATCCTGATCCTTTTATTTTTTTAGAAAATGAATTGAAATTACGAGAAAAGAACAATTTACCACCTTATGAAAGATTTATTTCGTTAATACTAACCTCTTCAAATGAAAAAAGTTTAGAAAAAGCGTCAATGGACATAAAAAAAATGTTATTAAAATCCTTAAACGAAAAAATATTGGGACCTGTTAATGCACCTATATATAGAGTTAGACGAAAGTATAGGCAGAGACTTTTGATAAGATCTAAAAAGGGTTCTAATATTCAAAAAAGATTGAGTGAAATCTTAATTACATACAAATTACCTAAAGAAATAAAACTAACAGTTGATGTTGACCCAATAACCTTTAATTAATGGGCAAATTTTGCACTATTTAGTCAATCTGTTACTTGAAGACACTAAACTCATATGCTACTTAATCCAAAAAAATCTTCTAAAATAAAGAGTTAAAATTGAGCAAAAATAACAGTTTTTCAGCAACTACAGCAAGCAGGTATTCTTTGGCACTATATGAACTGGCTAATGAAAATAATTCAATAGATGAGGTTGAAAAACAATCAATATCTTTTTTAAGATTAATAGATGAAAGCAAAGATTTTAGCTCATTAATAAAAGATCCAACTAACTCTGTAAATGAACTAAAGGATGTAATCAACAAAATTGCTGAAAATTATAAATTAAACTCTTTAATGTCAAAATTTTTAGGTTTTCTAATATCTAAAAGAAGATTTTTTTATGTAAGAACAATTCTTCAGGATTTTGTAGATACTTGTTCGAAAAAAAGAGGAGAAGTAAAAGCTGAACTAATTTCCTCTAAAGAATTATCAGGAGAACAAGTAACTAAAATAAAAGACGAACTATCGCAAAATTTTAAAGCAAAAATAAAATTAGACTACAAATATGACACAAGTTTAATTGGAGGTTTAGTAATACAAGTTGGTAGTATTATGGTAGACACCTCTATTAAAAATAAATTACAACAAATCGAAAATACAATGATAGAGGCTTAAATGGAAATAAATCCTTCAGAAGTAACAAAAATATTAAAAGAACAAATTAAAAAGTTTGGAGATAAAGCTGAGGTTACAGAGGTTGGTCAAGTTTTATCAGTAGGTGATGGTATAGCAAGAATTTATGGATTAGATAATGTTCAAGCTGGAGAAATGGTAGAATTTTCTGACGGTTCGAAAGGAATGGCATTAAACTTAGAAAGTGAAAATGTAGGTGTAGTAATTTTTGGTGATGATAAAGCGGTTAAAGAGGGTGATACTGTAAAAAGAACTGGTGCAATTGTTGATACACCAGTTGGGAAAGAATTGCTTGGCAGAGTAGTTGATGGTTTAGGAAACCCAATTGATGGAAAAGGTGCGTTAGATAAAAGTTTAAAAAGAAGTAGGGTTGAGGTTAAAGCTCCTGGCATAATTCCACGTAAATCTGTAAGTGAACCAATGCAGACTGGTCTTAAATCAATTGATAGTCTAGTTCCAATTGGAAGAGGACAAAGAGAATTAATTATTGGTGACAGACAAACTGGTAAAACAGCAGTTGCAATTGATGCTATAATAAACCAAAAAAAAATTAACGAGTCAGGTGATGAGAAGAAAAAATTATATTGTATTTATGTAGCTGTAGGACAAAAGAGATCTACAGTTAGACAGATTGAAAAAACACTAGAAGAAGCTGGTGCGATGGAATATACAACAATAGTTGCAGCAACGGCATCAGATGCAGCACCTTTGCAATTTTTAGCCCCTTATACTGGATGTACTATGGGCGAGTATTTTAGAGATAATGGGATGCATGCTTTGATTATATATGATGATTTATCAAAACAAGCTGTTGCATATAGACAAATGTCACTTCTATTAAGAAGACCTCCTGGAAGAGAAGCATATCCTGGAGATGTGTTTTATTTACATAGTAGATTACTTGAAAGAGCTGCAAAATTAAGTGATGAGCATGGTGGAGGATCATTAACCGCACTTCCAATAATTGAAACCCAGGGTGGTGATGTTTCTGCATTTATACCAACAAATGTTATTTCAATCACTGATGGTCAAATATTTCTTGAAACTGAACTTTTTAACCAAGGAATAAGACCTGCCATAAATGTTGGATTATCCGTATCAAGAGTTGGATCATCTGCTCAAACTAAAGCTATGAAGAAAGTTTCAGGGTCCATGAAATTGGAGCTCGCGCAATATCGAGAAATGGCTGCGTTTGCACAATTTGGTTCAGACCTCGATGCGTCTACTCAAAAATTACTTAACAGAGGATCAAAGTTAACTGAACTTTTAAAGCAAAATCAATATTCTCCCATGACAGTTGCAGAACAAGTCATTTCTGTATTTTGTGGAGTTAGAGGACATCTTGATGATATTGAACAAAAGGATATTTCAAGTTTTGAGAGTAAAATTATTGAAAAATGTAAATCTGAAAAGCCAGATATTATTGAGTCAATAACATTATCAGGAAAACTTGAAGATGATAAAGAAAAAGAATTGAATGAAATTATTTTACAACTTAAGAAAGATTTCAACTCATAAAAAATAATGGCTAGTTTAGACGATCTAAAAAAAAGAATATCAAGTGTTAAGTCTACGCAGAAGATTACGAAGGCAATGAAAATGGTCGCGGCTGCAAAATTGCGAAGAGCTCAAGAGAGCGCTGAGAAAGGTAGACCTTACTCTGATAAAATGAATAATATTATTTTAAATTTATCAAATGGTATCTCAGACATTGAAAATGCTCCAAAACTTTTATCAGGTACTGGTGAAGACAAAGTACATTTGTGTGTTGTTATGACATCAGACAGAGGTCTTTGTGGTGGTTTTAACACAAATATTATTAAAAAGGCTAAACAGTATTTTCAAAAAGTTTTGGATGAGGGAAAAACCTTAAAAATTATTACGGTAGGAACTAAAGGTTATGATCAACTAAAACGTCTATACGGTGATAATATTATAGAGAGAATATCTTTTAAGGACTCCAAAAATGTAAATTATTTTGATGCAGATAAAGTTGGCAAAATAGTTATTGAAAAATTTGAAAAAAAAGAATTTGATGTATGTGCAATTTTTTATAACCAATTTAAGAATGTAATTACTCAAATACCACAAGAACAACAAATTATTCCTTTAAAAACATCTGAAAAGGAGGAAAATTCATCAGAAGATAATTATGAATTTGAACCTGAAGAAGATGAGATATTGAGCAACTTGTTACCTAAAAATATTTCGACACAGATTTTTAAAGCGATGTTAGAAAATTCAGCTAGCGAGCAAGGTTCAAGAATGAGTGCAATGGATAATGCAACCAGAAACGCAGGTGAAATGGTTGACAAACTTACTATTGAGTATAATAGAAGTCGTCAGGCAGCAATTACTAAAGAGTTAATAGAAATAATTTCAGGAGCAGAAAGTTTATAATTATGAGAAAAGGACAAATAACACAGATCATTGGGGCGGTAGTAGACGTAAAATTTGATGGAGAACTACCAGAAATTTTAACTGCACTAGAGTGCGATAATGGTGGAAATAGACTAGTTTTAGAAGTTGCACAACACTTAGGGGAGTCAAGTGTTAGAACAATTGCAATGGATGCAACAGAGGGCCTTAAAAGAGGAGACGAGGTAGCAGATACAGCTGCTCCAATTAAAGTTCCAGTAGGTCCCGAGACCCTCGGAAGAATTATAAATGTAATAGGTGAGCCTATAGATGAAAGAGGAGAAGTAAAAAGTTCAGATAACTGGCCAATTCATAGAGCGGCACCAGAATTTAATGATCAATCAACAGAAACTGAAATATTAGTAACTGGAATAAAAGTAATTGATCTATTAGCGCCTTATGCAAAAGGTGGAAAAATTGGTTTATTTGGCGGAGCTGGTGTTGGTAAAACTGTTTTAATTATGGAATTGATTAATAATGTTGCAAAAGCTCATGGTGGATTTTCAGTTTTTGCTGGAGTGGGAGAAAGAACTAGAGAAGGAAACGACTTATACCATGAAATGATTGACTCTGGCGTAATTAAAACTGATGGAGAAGGTTCTAAAGCGGCATTAGTTTACGGACAAATGAATGAGCCCCCAGGAGCCAGAGCTAGAGTAGCTTTAACCGGATTGACTGTTGCTGAGTATTTTAGAGATCAAGAAGGCCAAGATGTACTATTCTTTGTTGATAACATTTTTAGATTTACACAAGCAGGATCTGAGGTCTCTGCATTACTTGGTAGAATACCCTCAGCTGTAGGATATCAACCAACATTAGCAACTGATATGGGTAACTTGCAGGAAAGAATTACAACAACGAATAAAGGTTCAATTACATCTGTTCAAGCAATTTATGTTCCTGCGGACGACTTAACTGACCCTGCGCCTGCAACTTCATTTGCTCACTTAGATGCAACAACGGTTCTTTCTAGACAGATTGCTGAAATTGGAATTTACCCAGCGGTAGATCCATTGGACTCAACGTCTAGAATTTTAGATCCTAGAATAGTTGGTGACGAACACTATAGAGTTGCTAGAGAAGTACAAAAAGTTCTGCAAACTTATAAATCTTTACAAGATATTATCGCAATTTTAGGTATGGATGAATTGTCAGAAGAAGATAAATTAATTGTTGCTAGAGCCAGAAAAATACAAAGATTTCTTTCTCAACCTTTCTTTGTAGCCGAAGTATTTACTGGCTCGCCAGGTAAGCTTGTAGATTTAGAGTCAACGATCAAAGGCTTTGATGCTATCTGCAAGGGTGAATACGATCATTTACCAGAGGCAGCATTTTATATGGTTGGAACTATTGAAGAAGCTATTCAAAAAGCTGAGAGTTTGGCTAGCGAAGCTGCTGCATAATGAGTGAAGAATATTCTGTAGAAATAGTAAATCCTGAAAAATCATTTTTGTCAAAAAATGATGTCACTGAAGTAGTCGTTCCTGCATTTGAGGGTGAGATAGGCATTTTAAAAGACCATATTTCTATAATTTCTTTTTTAAAACCAGGAATAATTAAAATATTTTCAAAGTCTGGCCAGGAAAGTTTTTATGTAAATGATGGAATAATTGAATTTAAAGATAATAATCTTTCTATACTTACAAGTCTTATTTTAAATTTAAAAGACATTGATAAACAAAAAATTTCAGAAATCCAAAAATCTGCTGAAGAAGAATTGAATAAGTCTGATATTAATGATCAGGAAAAATATTTGCTAGATCAAAAGCTTGAGGTATTAAAATCAATTAACTAAAATTTTTTTAACTTCTTCTTGAATCTTCTCATAAACGTGTAGTTTAAATTTTACCACAAGTTCAGTAATTTTATCTGGATCCACCCATTTCCATTCAAGAAATTCTGGATATTTTGTTTTAATATTAATTTCTTTTTCATCACCATTAAATCTCATTACATACCATTGTTGTTTTTGACCTTTAAATTTACCTTTCCAAATAATTCCTAATAATTCATTTGGTAAATGGTAAGTAAGTAAGCCATCAATTTTTTTTATTAAACTTACTGATTTAATACTAGTTTCTTCTTTTAATTCTCTTATTGCAGCTTCATAAAAGTCTTCACCCTTGTCAACCCCACCTTGTGGCATTTGCCAAAAGTTTTTTTTATTATCTATTCTTTTTGCAACAAAAATTTTATTTTCTTTATTTAAAACAACTATTCCAACACCACATCTAAGTGGTAAATTTTTATATTTCTCTTTCATTTTAGCCGTTTAAAAGCTCTAGAGCAAATTGAAGTTGATTGTCTGTATCAGTGTTAAATCTGAAGTCATCAGATCCTTCAGCTATTTCAATATCGGGAGAGACACCTATTTCTGAAATAGATTTCCCTGATGGGAGATAATATTTAGATACAGTCAATCTTATTGCACCTTTATTTTTAAGAGGAATGATTGATTGCACAGAACCTTTGCCATAGCTATTTTCTCCAATTATTATTGCTCTTTTGTGATCCTTAAGTGCGCCTGCTACAATTTCAGATGCAGATGCTGAACCATAATTTATTAGGACAACAATTGTATTTCCATCTAATATATCACCCTTTTTAGCAAAGAATTTTCTACTTTCATATTTTCTTTTACTTTTTGTTGAAACAATTTCTCCACTATCTATAAAAAAATCTGTAATTTTAATTGCCTGAGAAAGTAGTCCACCAGGATTATTTCTTAAATCTAAAATATAATTTTTAACATTTTCATTTTTTTTAAACTCTCTAATTTTATCTTTAATTTGATCACTACTGTTTTCATTAAAAGAGGTAAGTCTTAAATAACCAGTTTGGTTATCTAATATCTCAGATTTTACTGATGAAACTCTAATTTTTTCTCTAGTAATATTAAAAACTAATGCCTTTCGTTCACCCCTTCTTCTAACTGTTATTTCAATATCTGATCCAACAGGACCCCTCATTATGTCAACTGCTTCACTTAAAGATTTGCCTTGAACCTGAATATCATTAATTCTTACAATGTAATCACCAGCTTTTACTCCTGCTTCAGCCGCAGGAGAATCGTCCATAGGTGTTATTACCTTTATTACTCCAGCTTCCATGCTAACTTCAATTCCCAGTCCTCCGAATTCTCCACTCGTTTCTGTTTGCATGCTTTGATAAGAAGCCGGTGACATATAAGCAGAATAAGGATCTAAGGATTGAAGAACACCATTGATTGCAGCATCCATAGCATCACTTTGGTTTACCTCATCAACAAATTCTTTATTAATTTTATCTAAGACTTCTGAAAAAACGTCTATTTTTTTATAAATATCATTTTCTTCTGATGAACTAACATTACTAATTACAAAAAAAAAAATAAATAATGATAAAAAATATGTTTTAAGTTTTTTCATCATATAATTACTTTTTCTTTTGGAATTAATTCAGACCAAATTTTTTCTAATTCATAAAATTTTCTTTTTTCAGGATTGAAAATATGAATAATAAGATCTATTCCATCTACAAGTTTCCAGTCGCTACTTTCTCTTCCTTCAATTTTACAATTGTTTACACCATTTTTTTTTAAATATTCATATACTTGTTCTGATAAAGCTTGTATGTGTCTTGAAGATGTTCCACTAGCGATTATCATTTGATCTGCTATTGATGATTTTCCATCTAAATCTATTGTAACAATATCTAATGCTTTATTGGAGTCTAAAAGATTTATTACATCTTTGTGAAGAGAAGAGATTTTGTACATTAATTAAATTAAGATTATCAAATTTTTCTTAATTTAGAAGATGAAATATTGACCTTATTAAATTTTACAAATTTAAGGCTTTTTTTACTATATTTTTTAAAGCTTCTAGAACTCAGTGATTTCGCCCTATATCTGTCTCTATCAAATACCAGAATGTTACAAATAGATGAAATTAAATCAGAATTCTTCCATTTATGAAAATTAATTAAACTATCTGCTCCCATAATGAAATAAATATCAGTATTTTTATTATTTTTTTTTATATACTTTATCAGGTCAACTGTTCTATTTGATTTAATTTTATCTTCAAAATATTTTACTTTTATAAACGGATTTTTTTGAGAAATTTTTTTTGCAAAATTAATTCTTTTATCTAAACTTAAACTACTTTTGTCTTTAAATGGATTTTTTTTGGTCACTGCCCAAATAATCTTATCAATATCGTATCTTTTTTTTGCTTCTTTAGAGATACTTAAATGTCCTTTATGTGCTGGATCAAAGGTGCCTCCAAGAATACCGATTTTTTTTTTATTTCCTTGTTTGTCCAGATCCATATATCTCATATTTGTAACTAACCAGCTGGTTTAGTCCAACAGGACCTCTTGGTGGAAGTTTATTTGTTGAAATTCCAACCTCCCCTCCAAAACCAAATTCACCTCCATCAGCATATTGTGTTGAAGAATTGTGAATAGCGATGGAACTTTTTATGTTTTTTATGAAAAATTTAGCAGAAATTTTATTATTTGTAATTATAGCATCTGTATGCATTGTTCCATACCTATTAATATGATTTACTGCGTCATTAATATTATTTACTAATTTCACAGATATTTTTGCGGATAAATGTTCCTTCGACCAAGTTTTATTATTTGCTAATTTTGAATTTCCATTAAATAATTTAGAAATTTTTCTATCAGCATAAATAAAACAACCTCTTTTAGAGAGTTCATTTAATATTTCATCTACATTTTTAGATTTATTTTTATGTATTAAAAGTGTTTCAGTAGCTCCACAAATGCTAGTATTACGCAACTTAGCATTGATTAGTATTTTTTTTGCCATTGAAAGGTTTGCATCTTTATCAATATAAGTATGACACATACCCTCAAGGTGACCAATTACAGGAACAGAGGACAAATCCTGAACTTTTTTTACAAGATTTTTTCCACCTCTTGGAATTATAACATCTATATATTTTGACATTTTTGACAGCATGTAGTCGACCAGTTTTCTATTTTTATTCTCTATAAATTGAACAAAATTCTTATTTATTTTGTTTTTTTCCAGAGATTTTCTAAAAAGATAAGCCAAAATTTTATTACTAAAGTAAGCTTCAGATCCCCCTCTTAATATTACACAGTTTCCAGATTTAAAACAAAGTGTGGACACATCTGAAGTAACATTAGGTCTACTTTCATAAATTACACCAATAATACCGATTGGAATTGATACTTTCTTTAGTTTTAAGCCGTTTGGTCTTTTCCAGGTTTCTATATTAACATCCACCGGATCCTTAAATTTTGCAATAGTTTTAATTGATTTAATAATTGAGCTTATTTTATCATTATTAAGAGTAAGTCTATTAATCAAATTCTCTTTAAGTTTTTTAGATTTGGCAATTTTTATATCTTTTGCGTTTTCGGCCAAAATTTTATTTTGGTTTTTTAAAATAAGTTTAATGTAATAATTTAATACTTTGTTTTTTCTTTTATTACTTATTTTGTTTTGAAAAGCAATTTTTGCATTTGAACCAATTTTTTCTAAAGCTTTACTCATTTGATTAATACCATATCATCTTTATGAATAACTTCTGACTTTGAAACATAACCTAAAATATCATTTATTTTATTAGAGTGCTTACCTTTAATTTTCAAAATTTCTTCTGAAGAGAAACTACTTAATCCTCTAGCAAATTCGGTCATATTATTATTTAGGATTTTGATATGATCGCCTTTGCTAAAACTACCTTGAACATCCTTTATCCCTGCAGCTAGTAAACTTTTCCCATTATTCAAAGCTGATAATGCACCTTCATCAATAACTATTTTTCCCTTTGGAGAAACTGAGCTTATGATCCACTTTTTTCTAGCATCTAATTTTGAAATTTTAGGCAAAAACCAAGTACATATATTTTTAGTTAAAATTTTTTGAACTGGTCTATTTATTAAGCCATTAGCAATCGCCATATGACACCCTGAGAATTGACAAATTTTAGCAGCATAAATCTTTGTTTTCATTCCACCAGATCCAAATTCTCCAGTTTTATTTGTTGCTAACTTTTCTATATTTTGATCAATATTTTTAATTTCACGAATTAATTTAGCTTTTTTATCTAATTTTGGATCTTTAGAGTAAAGACCATTTACGTCAGATAATAAAATTAAACAATCTGCACTTGATATTTGTGCAACTCTTGAAGCCAGTCTATCATTATCTCCATACTTAATTTCAGAAGTAGCTATACTATCATTTTCATTTACTACTGGAATAAAACCAAGACTAAATAAATTGTCAAAAGTCCTTTTTGCATTAATAGCTCTTCTTCTTTTTTCCGTATCTTCAAGAGTTAACAAAATTTGAGAAAGATTGATTTTCGATTTATTAAAAGTTTTTTTAAAAAGATTCATTAATTCAATTTGGCCAATTGAAGCTACTGCTTGACTTTTATCAAGTTTCAATTTTTTTTTACTTAATTTTAATTTTTTACATCCTAAAGCAATTGCTCCCGAACTAACCAAAATAATATTTTTTTTTAATTTTTGCAGATGTTGAATATCTTTCGCAAATTCTGACAGCCATTTTTCTCTGACAATTTTTTGATCGTTAATCAGTAAAGATGATCCAATTTTGATAACAACCGTCTTAGAATCTTTAAGATACATAATTAAGCAATTTTGATTTAATATCAGATACAGATTTTTTATCGAGTGTTGATGTTGTTAAAGTAGATTTCTTGATAATTTTTTCAAAATCTTTAATTTTTTCTTTTATTTCAGCCTTATCAATTAGGTCCATTTTGTTAAATACTATTATTTCATGCTTTTTTAAAAGCTCAGAACTATATTTGCCCATTTCATCTCTCACTTGAAGATATGAGTTCACTAAATCATTTTCTGATATATCAATTAGATGCAAAAGCGCTTTACATCTCTCAATATGCTTTAAAAATTTAATCCCTAATCCTGTTCCTTGATGAGCTCCTTCAATTAATCCCGGAATATCTGCTAAAGTTATTTCCTTATCGTCATACATTGCAACTCCAAGATTTGGATTTAAAGTTGTAAATTTATAATTTGCTATTTTAGGGGTTGCACCAGTTAATGATGCTAATAGGCTCGATTTACCTGCATTTGGTAATCCAATAATTCCTATATCTGCAATTGTTTTAAGTTGAAGCCATATCCAAAATTCTTCACCAATTGTTCCTTTAGTAAATTTTTTTGGAGCTCTATTTGTTGAAGACTTAAATCTTGTATTTCCAAATCCTCCTTTGCCACCAATTGCTGCAACAAATTCCTCATTCTCTTTTTTAAAATCATAAATTAAAGTTTTATTATCTTCTTCAAATACTTGAGTCCCAATTGGTACTTTTAAATATAAATCTTCTCCACCTCTTCCAGTCATGTTTTTTCCACTTCCATCTCTACCTTTTTCAGCTTTAAAATGTTGTTGATATCTAAAATCAATTAGCGTGTTTAAATTTCTTTCTGATATTAGAATTACTGAACCACCTTTTCCTCCATCACCTCCATCAGGTCCTCCAAACTCAATAAATTTTTCTCTTCTAAAGCTAGGTGATCCAGACCCACCGTCTCCAGCCTTTAAATATATCTTTACTTGATCAAGAAATTTCATGATTTTACAGATGTTAATTATCTGTTTATTAGTTAGGCTTTACTGAAACGTAAGTTCTGTCTGACTTGCTTTTTTTAAAAATTACTATTCCTTTAACAACAGAAAAAATTGAATGGTCTTTACCCATTCCAACATTTTCTCCAGGAAATATTTTAGTACCTCTTTGTCTAACAATTATATTTCCAGGTACTACCAATTGACCACCATATTTTTTTACTCCCAGTCTACGACCAGCACTATCTCTTCCGTTCCTTGATGATCCACCTGCTTTTTTTGTTGCCATAATTTACCTATTTATTTTGAAGCCTCAATTTTTTCTTCTTTAGCCTCTTTAACTGCAGTTTCTTTTTTTTTCATTTTTTCGGCCTCTGATAGCACTTTACCATCTTTTGAAAAAATTTTACTAATTCTTATTAACGAGAATTGCTGTCTATGTCCATTTTTTCGTCTTGAATTTTTTCTTCTTCTTTTTTTAAAAATTAAAACTGTTCTTTCTTTGGCATTTTTTAACAATTCTGCTTCAACTTTAGCTCCACTTACCGTTGGTTCCCCCAACTCAATACTTTTATCATCTCCATAAGCTAAAATTTCTTTGAATTCTACTTTAGTATCAGAATTAGAATCAGGTAACTTTTCAACTTTAATAATCTCTCCAGCTGATACTTTATACTGCTTTCCACCTGTTTGTATTACTGCGTATGACATAATGATACTAATTTTTAATTATCAGCAATATAGTCAGGGCCTTATTTTAGTCAAGCTGAATAAGCTAGAAATTATCCTTTAAATCTCTCAATTTTGAAAAGTTTTCAACATTTTTTGATCTTAAAAAAATATTAGTTTTCAGCTCATCCTCAAGTGTTGATGGAATGCTTGGCTGACCTTTGGCCAGTTGATTTTTAATAAATTCAATTTTCGAAATTAAAGCTTTATTTTCCGGATCGTGTTTTAAACAAAAATCTGAATTTTTTAATGTATATTCATGCCCACAATAAATTTCTGTCTCAATTGGTAAACTCTTTAATAACTGCAAAGAATTAAACATTTGTTCATGAGTGCCCTCAAACACTCTTCCGCAACCTAATGAAAATAATGTATCTCCAGAAAATAATGCTCTTTCATTAAAAAAATAGAAACATATATGGCCCAAAGTATGTCCTGGAATATGAAAAACTTTTGCTTCAAATATACCGTCTTTCCAAGTTTCATCATTTTTTAATGATATATCTATTTCAGGTATCCTATGTTTATCTTCATGAAAACCTATAACCTTAGCATTGTATAATTTCTTGAGCTCTTTATTACCTCCTACATGATCATAATGATGGTGAGTATTCATTATGAATTTTAATTTTAGATTAAGACTTTCAATTTTATTTATTACAGGCTTTGCTTCACTAGGATCTATTACAATAGTAGATTTTGTTAATTGATCAATTAATAAATAGGAAAAATTATCTTCTAAACATTTTATAATTTCTATTTTCATTTTATTTTTCTAATAAAAAAATACCTAACTCAGATATTAGGTTTTTATATTTTAAATTTGAAGTTGTAATATTTGAAATTTTCTCTCCATTTAAAGAAATTGATTTATAAATATTAACTCTTTTGTTGTTACAAAAATTATAAAAGTCTTGAATTGTACACATATGTAGGTTGGGTGTATTATACCATTGATAAGGTAAATTTTTTGTAACTGGCATTTCTCCTTTTAATAGCAAATCTAATCTAACTTTCCAATGTCCAAAATTTGGAATTGTAACAATTACCTTTTTTCCTACTCGTAATAAATTTTCAATAACATTTTCTGGGCTCATAAATGCTTGAAGAGTTTGACTTAATATTACGTAATCAAATGATAAATCTGGAAATTGCTTTAAATCACTCTCTGCGTCACCTTCAATAACAGCTAAACCTTTTGATAAACATTTTTTTACTTTTTCTTTAGAAATTTCAAGTCCTCTAACATCTACCACTTTATTTTTTAATAGATATTCCATCAAAATTCCATCACCACATCCAACGTCCAAGACTCTTGATTTTTCCTCAATAAACTTAGAAATAACTTTAAATTCTTCTTTCATTAATATTAGAATAAGTTGTATTTAAATAATTTTTAATAGTACTTAAAAAATCTGGCACGTCTAATAGAAAGGAATCGTGGCCTTTGTCGGTTTTTATTTCTACAAAACCAACATCAGCACCAATTGCATTAAGCGCTATTACAATATCTTTATTCTCAGAGGTTGGGTATAACCAATCAGAAGTAAATGAAATGATGAAAAATTTTGTCTTGGTATCTTTAAATGCTTTGGAAAGATTTCCTCCATATTGTTTAGTTAAATCAAAATAATCCATCGCTCTAGTGATATACAAATAACTATTTGCGTCGAATCTATCTACAAATACAGAACCTTGATATCTCAAATAACTCTCAATTTGAAAGTCAGCATCAAATCCAAATTTTAAATCAGATCTTTCTTGAAGATTCCTTCCAAACTTTTCTTGTAAACCTTGTTTTGATAAATATGTGATATGAGCAGCCATCCTAGCAACAGCCAAACCTTTATCTGGATTTGTTGATTTTTCATAATACAATCCCTCTTTCCAATTGCTATCAGACATTATTGCTTGTCTTCCAAGTTCATTAAAAGCAATATTTTGAGCTGAATGACTAGCCGTACAAGCAATTGGTAAAGCTACTTTAGCCTTATTGGGAAAGTTTGATACGAATTGTAAAACTTGCATTCCACCCATGGAGCCGCCAGCAACTGCAAATAATTTTTCTATTTTTAAGTAATCTAATAAATTGTATTGAGCGTTAACCATATCGTTAATTGTAATTACAGGAAAATTTGTACCTATAGGTTTATTGGTCAAAGGATCAATAGTTCCTGGTCCGTAGGATCCCATACATCCACCAATAACATTTGCACAGATAACAAAAAATTTATCAGTATCGAATGACTTACCTGGACCAACTGCATAGTTCCACCAACCCTCTTTTTTTGTAATTGGATTGATGCCTGAAGCATACTGGTCGCCAGTTAACGCATGAAAAATTAATATAGCATTGTCTTTCTTCTCATTAAGATTTCCATAGGTCTCATAAGCTAATGGAAAGTTCGATATTTCTTTACCACAATCAAGCTTAAGAGTTTTCTCAATAATTATATTTTTCATTCTATTTAAATTGCTCATAAAAATTTCGCTGAAATGAATTGTGAGAAAAAAAACTTATTTAGCAGGTTTTTTAAAGCGCTCGCAATTCAGTTAAATCAGCGCAAAAAGCTTTTATAAGATAGCTTTTTAGATGTCAATTTTTTTAGAATTATTGATTGTATTATCTAATTATCTGACTATTTATTAATAAAACTAAGCATCATGAATACTCCATTATTTAGAAAATTAAACCTAGAGGCCTACAAGCCTGGAAGATCCTTCTTAAATAAAAAAAAAAGTATAATAAAACTATCAGCTAATGAATCAGCTTTAGGCATGAGCAAAAATGCTAAGAAAGCAATAATAAAATCCAAAAATAATATATCAAAGTATCCAGATGGAAAATTTAAAGAATTAACATCCACAATTTCAAAAAAATTCAATTGCAAGCAAAATCAGATTATCTGTGGATCTGGATCTGACGAAATTATTCAAATGCTATGTCAGTTATTTTTGAACAAAGGAGATGAAGTAGTCGTGCCAGAGTACAGTTTTTTAATGTACAGAATTTATGCAAAGATAGTAGGAGCAAAAGTTATATTGTCTAAAGAAAAAAATTTTAAAGTATCAAATGATGAAATTATAAAAAAAACAACTAAAAGAACAAAAATTGTATTTATAGCTAATCCAAATAATCCTACAGGCACATATATTTCTAAAAACCAACTATTAGACCTAAGGAGGCGATTAAATAAAAAAATTTTATTGGTAGTCGATGATGCATATTTTGAATATATGTTAAATAAAGATTATAGATCAGGCCTGGAACTTTTTAAAAATCAAAATAATGTATTTATATTAAGAACTTTTTCAAAAATTTATGGTCTTGCATCTCTCAGAGTTGGATGGGGTTATGGAAGTAAAAAAATTATAGATGCTTTATATAAAATTAAACCACCGTTTAATGTAAATAAGATAGCACAGGAATGTGCAGTTGAATCTCTTAAAGATAAAAGTTTTATAAAAAAATCTGTAAAACATAATTTAGATTGGGCTAGAAAAATAAAAAAAATAATGAATTCTTATAGTATTCAAACAAATGAAATTGGACCAAATTTTTTTCTTTTAGATTTTAAACGTTGTAAATTAAATGCAAGCTTTGTTGAGAGAAATCTTGAAAAATCAGGAATTATTCTTAGAGAGATGAATTCGTATGGCATTAAAAATTGTTTAAGGCTTACAATTGGGAATGTGAAAGAAAATATACTTTTAATTAAACAGATGAAAAAAATTTTTAAAAATGTTTAAAAATATATTAATCGTTGGTTGTGGATTAATTGGATCTTCAATTTTAAGAGCATCTATAAATAATAAAACTTCTAAAAACTTTTTTGTTTTCGAAAAATCAAAAAAAAATATTAGAGAAATAAAAAAAATAAATAAAAGAATAATTATTTTAAAGAAACTAGATAATAGAATTTCAGATATTGATCTTGTTATACTTGCAACTCCGATGAGTCAGTATGAAAGAGTTATCCCCTATTTAAATAAGCATTTAAGTAAAAAATCTTTAATTACCGATGTAGGCTCTACTAAGGAAAATATTAGAAAATTAAAAAATAATAGCCTATCAAAGTCACTTCATTGGATTATGAGTCATCCGATATCTGGATCAGAGGTAAGTGGACCAAAGTATGGAAGTAAAAGTCTATTTATTAATAAATGGTGTATAGTTTTTAAAGACAAAAACAAAATTAAACTGAAAAAATTGGTTAATTTTTGGAAAAAAATTGGTTCTAAAGTAATAATTATGGATGAGAAAGTTCACGATAAGATATTTTCTATTACAAGTCATTTACCCCACTTAATAGCTTACAATTTAATAAAGACTGCTCAAGATTTTCAAAAAACTCAAAAAAAAGATGTCATTAAATTTAGTGCGGGAGGGTTAAGAGATTTTTCAAGGATAGCCGCATCAAATGAAATAATGTGGAGAGATATTTTTTTTAATAATAAAAAAAATGTTGTTAGTGCAATAAACTTATTTATCAAAAATTTAAAATCTTTTAAAAAAAATATTGAAAATTTAGATGACAATACATTGAGAAAAAAATTAGTTAATTCAAAAAAAGTAAGACAGCAAATATTGAATTTAAAACAAGATATAGCGAAACCAGATTTTGGAAGAGATCAAAACTAAATTGATATAATTTTAATCACTTTTAAATTTGTAGTTTTTTCAATTAATTTAATGGTTTTTATTATTGGCATTATTATTACTTTTTTTCTTGGTCCATATGCATGAATTAATTCTTTTGTATTTAAACAAACTGCAACATGTCCTTTCCAAAAAATAATATCTCCTTTCTTAAAAACTCTTTTATTCCTAACACCTTTTTTGATTTTAACTTGATCTTTTGTATCTCTAGGAAAGAACTTACGGTTATATTTATAAAAAATTTGGAGTAATGCCGAACAATCAATACCATCAAAAGTTTTGCCACCCCATTTATATTTAATATTCAAAAAAAGTTTTAATATTTTACTAAAATTATAATTTCTTTTATTTAATCTTTCTAATTCATTTAATTTTATCCATTTATTCTTTTCAAACATTACAAAGTTGTTTTTTTTATTTAAAATCTGAATTTCAGATGAAAATGGAAGGTATTTTCTTGTTAAAAATTTAATATTGTTTTTTGGTTTGTTATAAATCTTTGATTTTAATATACTGACCTTGTGAGTTTTGTTTAAAACTTTATTAAATTTATTGATTTTAATATAACCTAAGTAATTATCAAAATCAGTTCTGATCTTAAAAAAATCTTTCTTTTTTCCAATTATCCTAAATTTTTCGCCGTAAATTAATTGTGTACTTATATTTGATTTCTTTGAGTCCAGCTCATAAACGTTTAAATAGGAGTCCTTACAGAAATAGCTATTTTGCACCAATTTTAACTTTATTCCTTATAAACCAAAGACAAATTAGTGATGGTATCACCATTACTGTTGTTATTATAAAAAATGTACCCCAGTCTCCATTTAGCCAATCTACTAGTGCACCTGATGAAGAGGCAAGGGTAGTTCTTCCAGCAGTTCCAATGGATGCTAATAATGCATATTGAGTTGCCGTATAGGTCCTATCTACTAATAAAGAAATAAAAGCAACAAATGCAACTGTTGCAAATGCAGCTGTTATATCATCAGCTATCACAGCTATTGCAAATAATAATTCTGATTTACCTGTCCAGGCCAATAATGCAAAAAGTAAATTAGTTATAGCCATCAAACCTCCAGCAAAAAACATAGTTTTGACTGTTCCGGCTCTCATCGCCATTATACCACCTAATAAAGTGAAAACTACGGTTGTTATCCATCCTAATCCTTTAGAATAAATTGCTATTTGTCCTTTTGAAAATCCAATTTCTTTATAAAAAACAATAGACATACGTCCTAGAAATGCCTCACCTATTTTAAATAAAAACACAAATCCTAATATACCAACTGCAATTGCAAAACCATTTTTCTTGAAAAAACTTATTATTGGTCCACCAATAGTTCCCGAAATGTAAGCAATAAAATTTGTTAAAACATTATTTGATCCAAGCTTGTTTATAATCATTTGATCTGTTTCTTTTTGATTATTTTGTCTGCTATTATCAATTGGTTCATGAACAAACATCAAACAAATATTCATTAAAATAATTAAAACACCTAAAACCAAAAAAGTAGCTTGCCAATAATCTGCTACTCCCATATTTTGAAAAAATTCAGCAGTAAATAATGCTACAACGCCTCCTAATTTATAACCAGTCCACCAACCAACTACTGCCATAGCTGCTCCAGCTGCCATGGATTTTCCCTCATTTGCATCAATTTGTTCAATTCTTAACGCATCAACAGTTATATCTTGGGTTGCAGAAGCTATTGCAATTATTAATCCAACACTAATCAAAAGTGCTAAATTTTGTGTAGGATTTATAAAACTCCAAACTATCAAGCTAAGTAAAATGATTAATTGCATTAAGACAATCCAACCTCGTCTATGTCCTAATTTTTTTGTCAAGAGTGGAATTTGTATTCTATCAATTATTGGAGCCCATAAATAATTAAAGGCATACACCCCAAATATTAATCCTGCCCAACCAATTGTTGATCTACTTAATCCCTCTTCCTTTAGCCAAAGACTTAAGCTACTTGCAATTAATACCCATGGAAAACCACTTATTGCTCCTAGAAGCAATATTCTTAACATTCTTATATCTTTATATACAAATAATGAGTCAACCCAGCTCTGTTTTGTTTCAGACATTAATATTTTCTCCAAAATGATGGAATAAACAATACTAGTACAGCAAACAACTCTAATCTACCTAAAATCATCGCTAAGCTTAAAATCCATTTTGAAAAATCAGATAAATTAGAAAAGTTACCATTTGGACCAATAATATCACCTAAACCAGGTCCTACATTTGATATCGATGTTGCAGCAGCAGATATTGAGGTTGTCAAATCTAAACCACTAGTTGATAAAAGAGCAGTTATAATAAAAAAAATTACGATATATAAAAATATAAAGGAAATAATTGATGCTAAAAACTTTTCATCAATATTATTATTTTCATATTTTATTTTAAATATACCTCTTGGATAAATTATTTTCTTTAGTTGTACAGAAATAAACTGGAATAAAATTTGGACTCTAAATATTTTAATCCCACAAGCTGTTGAGCCTGCACATCCACCGATAAACATAAGAATAAGAAAATAGATTAATGGGAATTGACCCCAATCACTAAAGTTTTGAGTTACATAACCAGTTCCAGTTAAAATTGATATTACATTAAATGCAACTGACCTAATACTTGTATCAAAAAAACTTTGATTTTTTGTAAGTAGATATAGATACATTAAAAGAATTGAAAAAAGGACAATCTTTATAAAAGTTTTAATTTGTGTATCGTTAAAAAATATTTTTTTGTCTCCATTTAAGTATTTGATATAGGCAATAAATGGAATGCTTCCTAAAATTATAAATATAATTGATGTAAATTCAATAAGTGAACTATCAAAATATCCAATAGACTCATTATAATTTGAAAAACCCCCTGTTGCAATTGTTGTCATTGAGTGAACTGTGCTATCAAAAAAGTTCATTCCAAATATTTTATAAAACAATGCACATATAAAAGTTAATCCTGTGTATACCAAGATTAGTCTCAATGCTATTTCTTTTGATCTAGGTAAAATTTTTTCTGGGGTATCGCTTGTGGATATAATAAACAGCTGCATTCCACCAATATTCATAAGCGGCATTAAAGTAATTGCCATAACGATAATACCAATTCCACCTAACCATTGAAGCATTCCTCTCCAAAGTAATATACTTTTTGGAGTTTCATTTAAATTGGTGATTATAGTTGATCCAGTTGTAGTAATACCTGACATGCTCTCAAAAAAAGCGTCTGTAGCACTTAAATTTATCTCAGAAAATATAAATGGAAGTGAACCAAAAATAGCAATACTCAACCAAGATAATGCTGTTAAAAGAAATGCTTGTGGTAAGCTAATTTTTTTATCATGATCTAAATTTGATAGTAAAAAGAGAATTCCAAATATAACAGTTATAATTCCAGAACTTATAAAACTAGAATCTAATTCATCATAAAAAAACTGCGCTAAAATTGGCGCAATCATCGATAAACCTAAAATAATTTGTAAAATTCCTAAGGTAAAAAAAACTGTTTTATAATTGGACATTTTGATTGGACATTATTTTATGGTAAATAAATTTCAACTCTATAAGAATTATTAAAAACGTTATTTTATAAGCTGTTTAATTAAAAGTGATAGATAAAACCAACATAGATAAAACAAACGCTTGGCCCTTTGTTGAAGCTAAAAAGCTTCTAAGAGAGAGAAAAAAAAATATAGAAAATAAAGGAAAAATTATTTTACAAACAGGATACGGTCCTAGTGGTTTACCTCACATTGGTACTTTTGGTGAAGTGGCAAGAACTTCAATGATTGTTAATGCATTAAATCATTTATCAGACCTCCCTAAAGAAATAATTACTTTTTCTGATGATATGGATGGACTTAGAAAAGTTCCAGAAAATATTCCCAATCCTGAAAAACTTGAAGAAAATCTTCATAAACCTTTAACTCAAGTTCCAGATCCTTTTGGAAAATTTAATAGTTTTGGTGAACACAATAATGAAATGTTAAAAAATTTTTTAGATAAATTTAAGTTTGAATACAGTTTTAAAAGTTCATCCGTTCTATATAAGTCTGGTTTTTTTAACGATACATTAAAATTAATTTTAGAAAATTATGAAGGAATAATGAATATAATCATTCCTACTCTTGGTAAAGAGAGACAAAAAACATATTCTCCTTTTTTACCAATATGTCCAGATACAGGGATTGTATTAGAGATACCAGTCTCAGAGATAGATACTAAAAATTCAAAAATAATTTTTGATAATAACGGCAAAAAACTAGAACAAAGTATTTTAGATGGCAATTGCAAATTACAATGGAAAGTAGATTGGGCTATGAGATGGTATGCCCTTGATGTAGATTTTGAAATGTATGGAAAAGATTTAATTGAGAGTGCAATTTTATCTACTAAAATCATAAAATTATTGGGCAAGTCAAATCCATCTGGCTTTGCATATGAGTTATTTCTAGATGAAAAAGGTGAAAAAATATCTAAGTCCAAAGGAAATGGTATAACAATCGATCAATGGTTAGAGTATGCATCACCTGAAAGTCTCTCCTTGTATATGTACCAGAATCCAAAGAGAGCAAAAAAACTTTTTAGAGAAGTAGTACCAAAGGCTGTCGATGAATATCTTGATTTTATTGAAAAAGGTAAAACTCAAAACGAACTTCAAAAACTAATGAACCCTGTTTGGCATGTTCATAATTCAAAAATACCACAAGAAAATTCAATTATGTCCTTCTCAATGCTTTTAAATTTAGTTGAGACCAGCAATGCTGATAATAAAGAATTACTTTGGAAGTTTGTAAAGAAATATAAGAAAGATATTAATGAGAATATGTATCCAATTTTTGACAAATTAATATCCTATGCAATTAAATATTTTAATGACGCTATAAAATCTAAAAAGATTTATAAAAAACCAAATGAAAGTGAAAAAATCGCTTTAGATGCTTTAGTAAACTCTTTAGATAACTGCGATGACGCAATGAAACCAGAGGATATTCAGACTACTATTTATACAGTCGGCAAAGAGAATGGTTATAAAGAAAATTTGCGCGATTGGTTCAAGTTAATATATGAGGTAGTTTTTGGGGTAGAAAATGGACCACGATTTGGTTTTTTTATAAGCTTTTTTGGAGTTCAAGAAACTAAAGAATTAATAAAAAGTAAATTAGAAAATGTTTAATATTTTAAGACCACTAATTTTTAAATTTAGCCCTGAAGTAGCCCATTCTTTAGCAATAAAAGCACTAAAATTAAATAATATTCCTTACTCAAAACCCAAAGATAATCATATTTTAGAAACAACTTTTTGTGAAAAAAAATTATCTTCACCAATTGGTGTTGCTGCTGGGTTTGATAAAAATGCTGAAGTATATAATCCTCTGTTTAATCTTGGATTTGGTTTTGTCGAAGTAGGGACAATTACTCCAAAACCCCAATTTGGTAACCCCAAACCAAGAGTTTTTAGACTTGAAGAAGATGAAGCTCTTATAAATAGATTAGGTTTTAATAATTCTGGTTCAGAACGAATTAGTCAGACAATAAAAGAAAATAATAAAAAGGGTTTTTTAGGAATAAATATTGGACCAAATAAAGACTCCAAAGACAGAGTTGAGGATTATTTAATTTGTTTTCGTAAATTTTATAATTTAGCTGATTATATAACTATAAACATCTCCTCACCAAATACAGAAAATTTAAGAGATTTTCATAACCAAGACGAATTAAATTCATTAATTGATAAGCTAAAAAATGAAAAAAAAGAATTGAACTCAAACATTCCTCTTGCAATCAAAGTCTCACCTGATCTTAATGATGATCAAATCAATGAAGTATCCAAGATTATTATGGATCAAGAAATAGGAATTATTATTGTTTCCAATACCACAGACAAGAATAGAGAAAATTTAAAAAATATAAATAAATTAGAAAAGGGTGGACTGTCAGGTAAACCAATTGAAAAGATTTCAAACGAGGCAATTTCTAAATTTTATAAAATACTAAAAGATAAAACAAAAATAATAGGAGTGGGTGGTGTTAGTAATGGACAGGATGCTTTTGAAAAAATCATTTCTGGCGCAACACTCGTTCAATTATATACTGGAATGGTTTACAGAGGTCCTCGTATAGCTTCAAAAATAAGTGCAGAATTAATTGATTTATTAAAAAATAAGGGATTTAAAAATGTTTCAGAGGCCATTGGAACTAAAAATTAATCTTGACGCGATAAGATTCAGATCTTATACAAGCTCATAATTTATGTCTAAAAAATGTGAACTTACTGGAAAGATACCTCTCAAGGGTCATAACGTTAGTCATGCTAATAATAAGACTAAAAGAAGATTTCTGCCAAATCTAAAAAAAGTTAAGTTTAAAAGTGAACTACTTAAGAGAAGTTTAAGATTAACAGTCTCAAATGCTGGGGTTAGATCAGTTGATAAAAAAGGTAGTTTTGACCAATTTCTTATTTCAGCGAAGTCTAGAGATTTATCATTGAGGCTAAAAAAATTAAAAAAATCTTTAGTCAGTAAATCTGCATAATGAATAAAGTATTTTTAACACTCTCATTTTTAATGGGATTGGTTGTCTTAGCATCTAATTATTTAGTCCAATTTCCAATTCAATATTACGGTCTTCAAGAAATTCTTACATATGGAGCATTCAGTTATCCAGTAGCCTTTTTAATAACTGATTTGGCAAATAGATCTTTTGGCAAATTAGTTGCTAGAAAAATTGTATATATAGGATTTACAATAGGTATTTTATTTACATTAATTTTCTCGACAAATTTTGCAGATTTAATCTCAGTAAGAATAGCAATTGGTTCAGGAACAGCATTTATTATTGCTCAACTACTGGATGTACAAATATTTGATCAATTAAGACAAAAAAAATGGTTTATTGCGCCACTTGCCTCTTCATTAATTGGTTCTACCGTTGATACATTTTTATTCTTTTCGATTTCATTTTATGGAACAGGAATACCTTGGGTGACACTGTCTTTAGGAGATTTAGCAGTAAAGATTTTTGTAGCTTTAGTAATGTTGATACCTTTTAGATTATTATTAGGTACTTTAAAAGCTGCTTAATTCAAATTTTTGGCTCTTGTTGCGTCATGCAATGAATAGCTCCAAAACCCCAAATTAAATCACTACAATCAATAGCAATAACTTCTCTATTTGTAAAAAATTTTCTAAAAATTTTTATAACTTTTTTGTCTTCTTTCACATTAAATACTGGAACCAAGACAATTTTATTACTTATGAAAAAATTTAAATAACTTGCTGGGACACGAGTTTTGTCTATGACAACTGGGCTTGGCATAGGAATCTTTATAATTGTAAATTTTTTCCCATTTTCGTCGTAACTTTTACTTAATATTTTTAAATTTTCTTTAAGAGCTTTATAATTTTTATCTGATCTATTATTTTCTACAGCTATCATAATCGTACTTTTTGAAACAAATCTTGCAATATCATCAATATGCCCGTGTGTGTCATCTCCAACAATTCCTCTATTAAGCCAAATAAAATTTTTTGCATTTAAATATTTTGAAAATAGATTTTCATAATCAATTTTTTTGAATCCTTTGTTTCTTTCTTGTTTTCTACTTAATAAGCACTCCTTTGTAAGCAAGATGGAGCCTGATCCATTGTTGTCAAATGCACCTCCTTCCATCACTACTCTTACAAATTTTTTTGAATTTACTTTTTTAGGCAGAATACTTTCAATATTTAAGTACCTACTAATATAATTATTGATTTTGTTATCATTTCCGAAATTTTTATATTTTGACCAGGCATTAAATTTAAAATCAAGCATGGTTTTTTTTCGATTTTTCTTGTTGACTAAAAATATTGGTCCAGAATCTCTTAGCCAAAGTCTGTCTGTCTTAAGTTTATGAAATTTAATTTTAGAAATATTACAACCTATTTTTTTTAAATATATTCTTGTGGTGTAAATGCTTTTGTTATTATTGACTAATAAATCTATTCTTTGATCTTTTGTTAAATATTTTATTATTTTTCCAACTACATTTGGAATTTTTTCAAATAATCCAGGCCAATCATTTTTATTATGTGGCCACGCAATCCAAACTGATTTTTGAGGCTCCCATTCTGCTGGCATTCTAAATTCATCTATTTTTTTACTCATCTTCAGGATTTTTGAGAATATCTTTATAAAATTCAGTTCTTCTATCTCTTAAAAAAGGCCAGTGTTGTCTAGCAGTGTCTATTTTTTTATAATCAACTTCACAAACTAAAATATCTTCTTTCTTATTTCCTGCTTTTGCAATTATTTTACCACTAGGGTCTATCACCATTGAATTACCCCAAAATTCAATTTTTTTTTTCCCTTTTTTTTCTACCCCAACTCTATTTATAGCAGCCACATAAGTTCCATTAGCAATAGCATGAGATTTTTGCATTGTAATCCAAGATTCTAATTGAGATTTTCCAAACTTTCTTTTTTCTTTTGGATGCCATCCAATAGCAGTAGGATAAAAAATTATTTGAGCTCCTTTTAAAGCTGTTAGTCTAGCGGCTTCGGGGAACCATTGATCCCAACATATAAGAGGACCTATCTTACCAAATTTTGTCTTAACAGTTTTAAATCCAAGGTCTCCAGGACTGAAATAAAATTTTTCATAATACCCTGGGTCATCAGGTATGTGCATCTTACGATATTTAGACAAAATATTTCCATTTTCATTAATAATGATACTAGTGTTATGATAAAACCCAGATGTCTTTTTTTCAAACATCGTAATATTTAATACAACACCAAGCTCTTTTGCTAGATCGCAAAATATTCTAGAGGCTGTTCCTGGAATTTTTTCTGCTAATTTAAAGTTTGAATGGCTTTCTGTTTGGCAAAAATAATTAGTCAAAAACAGCTCAGGAAGACAAATTATCTTTGCTTTTTTTTTTGCAGCCTTTTTAATATTTTTTACAGCTAAATCAATATTAGATTGAATACTACCTAATGATTTACTTTGTATTAAACCAATTTTGATTTTTTTGATCATCAATCAAAATATCTTGGAAAAATTTTTTCTATCTCTATTTTTCCATTCACCTTTATGATAGGCGTCACTTGCTATTAAGGGTAATACACTTGTTGCTTCTGCAAAAACCATTTGCTCTTTGGTAATATCTACTTTGCCCCATGAGCTTGCTTCTTTTAATGTTGAGCTACTGCATGCTCCATCTCTAGAATCAGCAACAGTTATTTGAATAGCATATTTATGCATCTCTACATCTTTACCTAAAAGTTCAGCACATATGACAGTGTCTTGAATAAAATTTTTAGGTACTCCCCCTCCAATCATAAAAAGACCTGATCCTTTAGATTTAATTTTAATTTCAGTAAGTTCTCTAAACTCTCGTATTGAGTCGATTGTGATATGCTTTTTTGGATTTCTTTCTTGATGCATTACAAGCCCAAATCCTGCGCTTGAGTCGGTAAAAGCTGGACAGAAAATTGGAACATTGTTGTCATATGCAACCTCTATTAATGAATCTTTCTTCTTTGCGTTAGTTTTAAGATATTTGCCAATCTCTTTTATAAATTCTCTTGATGTATAACTTTTAGGCTCTAGTTGATCTGCAATTTCTCCAATAGTTTTATCACACATCTGAAGCTCTTCTTCATCAATATAAGTGTCATATATTCTATCAACGTAGTTATTTCTTAGCTCTGTATCATCTTGATATTGCGACCCTTGATAATGTTTAAAACCAAGTGCCTCAAAGAAATCCATATCAATAATTGAAGCTCCAGTTGCCACTATTGCATCTACCATATTATACTTAACTAAATCTCTGTAAATATGCATACATCCTGCAGCAGACGTTGATCCTGCAAGTGTTAAAAAGATTGTACAATTTTTATCTTTTATCATTTCATTATAAATATTTGCTGCATTTGCAGTCTCTCTTGAAACGAAAGACATTTTTTCCATTGAAGAGACGATTTTTCTAGCATCAAAAGAAGTTATATCAATATGCTCTACTTCTTTACTAAGTAAATCACTTTTTCTATTACTTGATTGGTTTTTATTGACTGACATTAAGCAACAAGAAACTCTTTATTTGCTTCTTTGTCATACATCGTCATGATTGGACTATCTTCAACTTCATAAATTTCATCAGAGTAAAATCCATTAAAATTAGTTCTAAAAGTTAATCCATACGCTCCAAGCTGTCCTAACTCTATATAATCATTTTCTTTTATATTATTTGGTAAAATAAAAGGACCTTTCATATAATCCATGCTATCACAAGTTGGGCCATAGAAATCAAAAGATGTTAATTTCTTGGAAATTATTCTTCCATCGGTTATCATTTTTGATGGGTAAACTATGTTTGGAACACCTGCGTCAAACAAAGTTCCGTATGTTCCATCATTTATATAAAGTTTTTGTTTTTTTCTTAAATCAACTCTTACAATTGTTGAACCACTTTCTGCAACAATCGCTCTTCCAGGTTCACAAATAATTTCTGGAAGCTTATCCAATTTTAAATTATTTAAACCTTTTTTAATTTCATTAAAGTAAGCATTTAAAGATTGAGGAATAAGATCAGGGTAAATGGTTGGAAAGCCACCTCCAACATTGATTACATCGGGAATAATTTTTGTTTTTTTAATTATATTACTGATTTCAAATATTCCTTTTGAATAAGATATAGGGTGCATACATTGTGAACCAACATGAAAACTAAGTCCAATTTTTTTAGAATACTGTTTTGTTAATCTCAGTAGTCCAGCTGCTTCATTATTAATAGCTCCAAATTTTTTTGATAAATCAATCTCAGCATGTTCATTAGATACAGAAACTCTAACAAATAATTCTAAGTCTTTAGCGTAATTAGTACTTTCTAAAATTTTTATCAATTCATCTTTAGTATCTAAAGAAAAGGCCTTAACATTATATTTAAAATATGCCTCCTTAATACTTTCTCTACTTTTAACTGTATGCATATAAGAACAGTTCGCATCTGGACTTATTTTTCTTATAGCCTCTATTTCTTTGATAGATGCTACGTCAAAACGATTAATACCACTTTCAACAATAGTTTTAAGAACTACTGGATGAGGGTTAGTTTTTAACGCATAAAGTATTTTTCCTGGGAAATTTTTTTGAAAGTATTTAGAAGCCAATTTAATTGACTCTTTTCTAATACAATAAACAGGTCCTGTTGGTCTCAGTTGATTAACTAATTCCTCAACTGACTTAAATTTTTGCATATCTGCACCTCTAAAAAAAATTTACAAAAAAAACCTGCATATCTCTTATGCAAGTTTCATAAATGCAGCATTTATGGGAAATAATTAATAATGTAAAGTAAATAATGCTATTGAAATATTAAAATTTACATCCATATAAGGGCTATGATTAACCAACCAACACTCCAAAAATTAAGTGATTTTGAGGATAAATCGCTTTTGATCGTAGACGATGACAATCCATTTAGACAAAGATTGGCTAGAGCTATGGAAAAAAAAGGTTTTACAGTTACACAAGCTGAGAGTGTAAAGATTGGCATTGATACCGTAAAATCAAAAAGCCCTGCATTTGCTGTTGTTGATCTTAGATTGAATGATGGAAATGGACTAGAGGTAGTAAAAGAAATTCAAAAGGGAAACGATAAAAGTAGAATTATTATGTTAACGGGATATGGCAATATCCCAACGGCAGTTGCTGCAATTAAAGAAGGAGCAATTGATTATATTGCGAAGCCTGCTGATGCAGATGATGTTGAAAAAGCACTTTTGGCTGATCCAAATCAAAAACCAGCTCCACCTGAAAACCCAATGTCAGCGGATAGAGTAAAATGGGAGCACATACATAGAGTATTTGAGTTATGCAATAGAAATGTCTCTGAAACTGCGAGAAGACTAAAAATGCATAGAAGAACTCTTCAAAGAATACTGTCTAAAAGATCTCCGAGATAATTTAATTTTTTGTAAGTCTTAAAAATACATCTTCAAGATCTCCATCATCAGTTGAAATATCTTGTATTTTTATATCTTGTTTTTTTATTTCTGAAATTATTGAATCAATGCTGAGCTTACTCTTCTCATATGATAAAACTAACTTATTTTCGACATTTGATATAACTTTTAATGACTCAAAAGTGTTGTCGTTAATATTAGTTTTCTTATTTGTGGTGACATACACAATTTTTGTTTGAATCCTTTCTAAGAGATTTTTAGTAGTATCTAAAGCAACTAATTTTCCTCCACTTAGGATTCCAATCCTATCGCACATTTTTTCTGCTTCCTCAAGATAATGAGTTGTTAGTATTGTTGTTACCCCTTGTTTATTCAGAGATTTTACATTTTCCCACAATGTATTTCTTAGCTCCACATCAACTCCTGCGGTAGGCTCGTCTAAAATAATAATTGGAGGTTGATGCACCATCGCTTTTGCTACAAGCAATCTTCTCTTCATACCACCAGATAGTGCTCTAGCATAACTGTCAGCTTGTTCTTCTAATGATACCAACTTCAATATAGTATCTGTAATTCTATCTTTTTCTCTAATTCCGTATAGACCTGCTTGAAGCTCTAAAAGTTTTCTGGGACTAAAAAATGGATCAAAGTTTACTTCTTGTGGAACAATCCCAATAGAGGCTCTAACTTGTCTAGGGTTTTTATCTAAGTTAAAACCCCAAACATTTACTTCACCACCAGTTTTTACAACTGATCCACCTAATATGTTTATAAATGTACTCTTTCCAGCCCCATTTGGTCCTAATAAACCAAAAATTTCACCTTCTTTCACCTCTAAGTTTAAATTATTAAGCGCATGCGTTTGTTTCGAACCATTTTTTGAATAAACTTTATTCAAGTTTTTAACAGTTAAGACGTTTTTTTTATTCATATGAGGGCATACATTTATTACATTTATAAAAATTAAGATATCATTACATTATGGAGAAAATTAAAAAAAGTGACCATTTTTACTTAATAGATGGTTCGGGATACATTTTTAGAGCATATTATGCTCTTCCTCCTCTAACCAGAAAAAGTGATGGATTACCAGTTGGTGCTGTCAGCGGTTTTTGTAACATGCTTTTTAAATTATTAGAGGACTCTAAATCAGATGATAATTTAGAAAAACCAACACACTTTGCAGTAATATTTGATTCAGCAAGAAAAAATTTTAGAAATGAAATATATTCAGATTATAAAGGAAATAGATCTGATGCTCCTGACGATCTAATTCCTCAATTTGAATACATCAGGAAATCTGTAAAAGCCTTTAATTTACCTTCAATTGAGTTAATCAATTATGAGGCAGATGATTTAATTGCAACATATGTAGAAAAAATTTTAGACCTAGGTGCAAAGGTAACAATTGTTTCCTCAGATAAAGATTTAATGCAGCTTTATAAAAAAGGAGTAAGAATTTATGACCCGATGAAGAATAAATTTATAAATCAAGATGATGTGCAAAATAAATTTGGAGTTACTCCAGAAAAAGTAATAGATGTGCAATCCTTAGCTGGTGATAGTACAGATAATGTACCTGGTGTACCTGGTATAGGAGTTAAAACAGCTGCAGAATTGATAAATGAATATGGAACTTTAGAAAATTTATTAAAAAATGCATCAAAAATAAAACAGAATAAAAGAAGAGAAACTTTAATAAATAACAAGGAAGATGCAATTATAAGTAAAAAACTAGTTACATTAAAAAAAGATGTGCCTGTAAAAAATAAAATCGAAGAATTCATGTTAAAAAGTGTTGATCAAGACAAGCTTTATACTTTTCTAAGAGAAATGGAATTTAATAGGCTATTGAGTTCTGCAATCTCAAAGTATGGGGGTAAAAACAATCCTGAAAATAAAGATATTGAGAAAAATTCAGAAAAAACATCAGAAATCAAGAAAAAAAATTATCAATTAATTAATAATGAGAAGGAAATTGAAGATTGGATGAAACAATCTGAGGAAATAGGTGAATTTGCAATAGATACTGAAACAACATCATTAGACCCTCATACAGCAAAGTTAGTAGGTATTTCAATCTCTAACAGTATTGGAAATGCATGTTATATTCCATTAAATCACGTTAGTGGAAATAATCTTAACGAAAAAAAAGTCTTAAGCGTTCTAAAAAATTATTTAGAAGATAAGAGTATTAAAAAAATAGGACAAAATATTAAGTTTGATTTTATAGTCTTTTATCACCGTGGAATAACTTTAAATTCTATGGAAGATACTATGCTTATGTCTTACACATTAGATGCTGGTAAAAATAGGCATAATATGGATACTCTTTCAGAGATCCATCTAGGTCATAAAACTATAAAATTTAAAGATCTAGTAGGTACTGGAAAAAAACAACTAAATTTTTCTGAAGTTAACATATCTGAAGCTAAAGATTATGCAGCAGAAGATGCAGATATTACATTTAGATTGTATAAAATTTTTTTAAAATCATTAAAAGCAGAAAAATTATTGAATATTTATGAGTTATTTGAAAAACCATTAATTAAAATACTAGCAGAGATGGAGATAAAAGGTATTAAACTTGACAAATCTTCACTTAACAAACTGTCTTCAAAATTTTCAACTAAAATCGAAAAATTAGAAAAATCTATTTTTAAGATTTCAAAGAAAACATTTAACATTGGATCAACGAAGCAACTTGGTGAAATAATGTATAACGATTTAAAAATAGCAGCTTTAAAAAAAACAAAAAAAGGAAGTTTTGCTACAAGTGCTTCAGTTTTAGAAGACCTAGCTTTTAAGGGTTATGAATTTCCAAAACTCATCTTGGAATGGAGGCAAATTAGTAAACTTAAAAATACCTACTCAGATGCATTGCCAGAACATATAAATCAAAACACTAAAAGGGTTCATACATCTTTTTTGTTAGCAGCTACTACAACAGGTAGACTTGCATCTAGTGATCCAAATCTACAAAATATTCCAATAAAATCAGATGATGGTAAGGATATTAGAAAAGCGTTTGTTTCTGAAAAAAACAACAAATTAATTTCAGCAGACTACAACCAAGTTGAGATGAGAATTTTGGCTGATCTAGCAGATGTAAAACAGTTAAAAAAGGCATTTTTAAACAATGAGGATATTCATACTTTGACAGCCAGTCAGGTTTTTGGAAAAGAAATTAATAAAATTGATTCAGAAACAAGAAGAAAGGCAAAAGCAATAAACTTTGGAATAATTTATGGTATTTCACAATATGGTTTAGCTAAACAAATCAATGTTTCAAACAATGAAGCAGAAGAATTTTTAAATTCTTATTTTAAAAAATTTCCAGAAATTAAAGATTATATGAATACAACTGTAAATTTTTGTAGAAAAAGTGGCTATGTAAATAATATATTTGGAAGAAAAACACATCTCACTGGAATTAACGATAAAAATTTCAATGTAAGAAATTTTCAGGAGAGGGCAGCAATAAATGCTCCAATTCAAGGGTCAGCATCGGAGATAATGAGATTAGCAATGATCAGAATAAATAAAGAAATCTCCAATAATAAAAATAATAGTCTAAAAATGTTGTTACAAATACACGATGAGTTAATTTTCGAAGAAAGCTCAAAAGAAACAAAAAAAAGTATTAAATTAATTAAGGATTTGATGTTGAGTGTTAAAGATAGTGAACTTCACTCATTTTCAATACCTCTTTTAGTCGATATGAATATTGGAGAAAATTGGGGTGAACTTCATTGAAAACAAACAATTGCCCTAATCTGAACAATTTAGTATTTTTATTCTAATTTATGTCACAAACAATTGCGTTAGTAGATGATGATCGAAATTTATTAACATCTGTCCAGATGGCTTTAGAAAAGGAAGGTTTTAAAGTTCAAACCTATATTGATGGTGAAAATGCTCTTGTTGGATTATCAAGAACACCACCAGATCTTGCTGTAATTGATATTAAAATGCCAAGAATGGACGGTGAAGAGCTTCTAAGAAAACTTAGAAAAAAAACTTCTATGCCGGTTATTTTTTTAACTTCTAAAGATGAAGTAACCGACGAGGTTAGTGGTTTAAAACTCGGAGCAGATGATTTTGTTGGTAAAACTGGAGGATTTTCAACCAAAGTTTTAGTTGAAAGAATTAAAGTGCAATTAAGAAAAAAAGATAAGGACATTAATATAGAAGAAAATAAAAATGTAATTTCTCACGGTAAGTTAAAATTAGATCCTTCCCAACTCGAATGCGAGTGGGATGGTAAACAATTGCCTGATAAACTTACTACTACAGAATTTAAAATTGTTGAGGAGCTAGCAAAAAGACCAGGAATGATTAAAGAGAGAGCTCTACTCATGGATGTGGCTTATCGAGAAGATACAGATATAGAAGATAGGACTATTGATAGTCATGTTAAGAGAATAAGAAAAAAATTTAAAAAGGTAGATAGTGATTTTTCAGCAATTGAAACAAGATATGGAAGTGGATATAGATGGAATGTTAAATAATTATGGGAAAAATACTAAAAAATCTTTCTATATTACAGAAATTTTTATTTATTAATTTAGTAGTCTTTATATTTATAATAATAATCACGTTTTTTTACTTAGGTGCTATTCAAAAAAATTTGATTAATGAAAAACAAAATAATCATACAAATATAATTACTCAAACAATATTAAATCTTGAAAAATCAAATATAAAATTAAATGAATATGGAATAAGCGAATTTTTATTTTCCAAAAAATCCCGATTTCCTTATTTTGAAAAACTAGATAGAGTAATATTTTTTGACGATAAATTAAATTGGATTGGAGATACAAGATCCATTCCATCATCATTATTACTAATTGAAGAATTAACTGAACAATCAAGTGAGAATAATTTTAATAATCAAGAAAATAAAAATGAAACAATTTTCGATGAAGATCTTAATAAATATTATTTATCAGGATCTGAAAAATCTTTAACTAATTTAAAACAAATCCAAGAACAGTTTTTTGTATTTAGTATTAAGAGTATAAATTATTTGAATAATAATGGCTATATTCTTATATCTGAAAACGCTGATAACATAATTGCACAAATTGAAGAGAGAGAGAACTTTATTATTAGAACAGCTCTTGTAGTACTTTTGGTTATCATTATTTTCTCATATGTTTTAAATAGATATTTTTTAAAACCTATTAAAAATTTAGTGACTTATACAAAAATCATAAAAGACAAAAGTAACGAAAAAACAGATATAGAAAGAGTTAAGACAAGAAATGATGAATTAGGAATATTATCAAAATCACTTGATGAAATGACCAGTGAATTAAATAAAAGAATTACAACTGCTGAAAATTATTCAACAGACTTACTTCATGAAATTAGAAATCCTCTTGCCTCATTAAAAAGTGCATCTGAGATTATTTCAGAAACAGAGGATAAAACTAAAAGAGAAAAATTAATTAATATAGTATCACATGATGTTGAGAGAATAGAAAGATTGATTACTGATTATTCTCAAATGCTGAAAGATGAGGCAGTAATTTCCACAGAAACAATGCAAAAAATTGATATAAAGGATATTGCAAAATCTGTAGTTGATGATTTTAATAATATTTATAATTCAAAAAGAAAAATACAAATTCGATTAAAGTCTAATGGATCTGAAAATTATTTTATACTTGGTATCAACAATAGGATAGAACAAATTATTGCAAATTTACTTGAAAATTCAATTTCTTTTAGCGACGAGAATCAAGAAATTATAGTAGAGGTCAGCAAAGACAAAGAAGGCAAGCCTAGACTTATCGTAATTGATGAGGGGACTGGTTTTAGTGAGAAGGATACTACTAAAATTTTCAATAGATTTTACAGCAATAGACCTCAAAATTTTGGAGAACACTCTGGTTTGGGCCTAAATATAGTGAAAAACTTAGTTGAATTACATAATGGACAAATTAAAGCTGAAAATAATAAAGATAAGGGTGCAAAAGTTGAAATAATTTTCCCGGCGACCCAATGAAAAGTTGATTAATATAAATAAAGTTGTTACAAGCCCTACCTTATGACAGATTATAAAGTAAAAGATATTAACGAAGCAGACTTTGGAAGAAAAGAAATCTCTCTAGCTGAGACTGAAATGCCAGGATTAATGGCAGTAAGAGCTGAATATAAAGGCAAAAATCCACTTAAAGGTGCAAGAATTTTAGGTTGTCTTCACATGACAATTCAAACAGCAGTTTTGATTGAAACTTTAGTCGATTTAGGTGCAGAATGTAGATGGTCTTCATGCAATATATTTTCTACACAAGACCACGCAGCGGCAGCAATTGCCAAAGCTGGTATTCCAGTGTTTGCTTGGAAGGGTGAGACAGAGGAAGAATACTGGTGGTGCGTTAAGCAAACTATTGAGGGTAAAAAAGATTGGATCCCAAATATGATTTTAGATGATGGTGGAGATCTTACTGCACTTATGCATAAGGATTATAAAGATTTATTAAAAGGCATAAAAGGTTTAAGTGAAGAAACAACAACAGGTGTTCTAGCACTTAAAAAAATGGAAGAGCAAGGACAATTGTTAGTGCCAGCAATTAATGTAAACGACTCAGTTACAAAATCAAAATTTGATAACTTATATGGATGTAGAGAGAGTTTAGTTGATGGAATTAAAAGAGCTACTGATGTAATGATGTCAGGAAAAGTTGCAATCGTTGCAGGCTTTGGTGATGTTGGAAAAGGAAGTGCTGCATCTTTAAGACAAAGTGGAGCAAGAGTTTTAGTAACTGAAACTGATCCAATTTGTGCATTGCAAGCCGCTATGGAAGGTTACGAAGTGGTTTTAATGGATGAAATGATAGGTCAAGCAGATATTGTTGTAACTGCAACTGGAAATAAAGATGTAGTAACAGCAGATCATATGAGAGCTATGAAAGATAGATCTATTCTATGTAATATCGGTCACTTTGACAATGAAATACAAGTTGAGGCATTGAAAAACTATAAATGGGATGAAGTAAAACCCCAAGTTCATGAAATAACATTCCCAGATGATAAAAGATTAATATTGTTAGCTGAGGGAAGACTAGTAAATTTAGGTTGTGGAACTGGTCACCCAAGTTTTGTTATGAGTGCATCATTTACAAACCAGGTTATTGCGCAAATTGAGCTTTGGAACAATTCAGATAACTATGAAAATAAAGTTTATGTGCTTCCTAAACACTTAGATGAAAAAGTGGCAAGACTTCATTTAGATAAGGTTGGTGCAAAATTAACACCATTATCGAAAGAGCAAGCTGACTATATAAGTGTAACACCAGAGGGACCATACAAGCCTCATGCTTATCGCTACTAGAAGTGGCAAAATAAATATTTCTAAAGAAAAAGATACAAAACTTGTAGCTGAACAATTTTGTAAGCTTATCGGTTTAGGAGATTTAATACTTTTAAGTGGGAATTTAGGGGTAGGAAAAACTACTTTCATCAAATACATTATTAATTGTCTTCAAAGAATAAATAGACAGGCAATGTCGGAAGTCCCTAGTCCTACTTTTAATATTACTAATGAGTATCAGATAAAAAAAATTTTAATAAAACACTACGATTTATATAGAGTTAAAAATGAAAAAGAGCTTAATAACTTAGGTATCCAAGAAAATTTAAAGAAACAAATAACTCTAATTGAATGGCCCAAAATAGCAAAAAAACTAAAAATTAAAAATAGTATTAGTTTAATATTCAAATATAATAAAAACTATACTGAGCGCTATCTTACAATAATTTCGAAAAACAGAAAAATAATTAATGGATTTAAATAAATTAAGAAAACTAACTGGAGATGCATCATTTAGAAATTTTTACAGAGGAAATAAAAATATTCTGGTTCATTGTGTAAAAAATAAAAAAAGTAACTTGTTAGAATATGATGCTGTTAACAAAATATTAATTAAAAAAAATATTTTAGCGCCTAGATTAATATCTCATAATTACAAAAATAATTATATTGAGATTGAGGATTTCGGTGATTTAACAGTTCTTAAAAAATTCAAAAAAAAATCAACAAATAAAAAAATATATTATAAAAAAATTTTAGAATTATTAATAAAAATCAAAAATATAAAAACTAAACATCAAAAAACATTTTTGAAAACTAATTATAAAGTGCCAGACTATTCATTAAAAAAATTATTAGATGAAACTAATTTATTCATAGACTGGTATTTACCAAAATATGTTAAAAGAGGAAAAGATAAAATTTTAAAAATTAAATTTAATAAGATATTTAAAAAATTAATAAATAATATTTATTACAAAAATAAAGTTTTTGTACATCGAGATTTTCATATATCTAATTTAATGATAACTAAAAAAGGTTTAGGATTGATAGATAGTCAAGATGCTGTATATGGTAATATTGCATATGATTTAGCCTCTCTTATCGATGATGTTAGGTTTAAAACAGACTTAAAGACTAAAAAATATATTTTTGATGAATTCATAAAAAAAAATAAACAATTAAATCTTAAAAAGTTCAAAAATGACTTTGACATCTTATCCGTTTTAAGGAATTTAAAAATTATTGGCATATTTACTAGATTATCTGTAAGAGATAACAAAAATAAATATCTTAAACTCATACCCCACGCATGGGAGTTAATTGATTATAGAACTTTGAATAATCCAATATTTGAAGACTTAAATTACCTATTAAGTAAAAACTTTGATAGAAAAATTAGAAAATCTTATGAAAATTAAAACTGCCCTTATACTCTGCGCTGGGTTTGGCAAGAGAGTACAACCAATAACGGACAGTTTGCCTAAGCCATTAATAGTTTATAAAAATGAAACTTTATTAGAAAATACAATTAATTTTCTTATAAAAATAAAAATCAAAAAAATTAAAATTAATGTTTTTTATTTAAAAGAAAAGATTATTGATTTTATTAATAGTAAAAATTTCCCAATAAGTATTGAAATTGTAGATGATGGTGAAACAATTTTAGGCACAGGGGGCGGTACATTAAATCTTATTAACAAATCTAATGAGGATGATGTTCTAGTAATCAATCCAGATACAATTTGGGATGATAGTTATATCAAATCAATTGACGCTATGGAGAAAATTTACTTCGAAAGAAAATTAAAAAATATCTTGTTAATTGTAAACAACTCGACATGTTTTGATAAAAGATTTAATGGGGATTTTGAGATAGAAAATAATATTCTTTTAAAAGAAAAAATAAATAATTTTAAATATACCGGATGCCAAATTTTTAATAAGGAATTAATATCACATAAACAATTAAATTATTTTCCTATATCTGAAATATGGGACTCTCTTTTGAAAGAAAGTAATCTTTATGGATATGAGCATAAGGGTGATTTTAAGCATTTAACAGATTTTGAAATATATGAAAAATTATTTATTTAGAAAACCAAAAGATCTTTTGCTCTATCTTTATCTAAATATCTTACATTCTTAATCTTTCCTTTTTCAGTTTCAATCAATAAAGGATTACCGGTTGGTATTTCTAAGTTCGAAATATTTTCATTATCTAAATTAAATAAATATTTACATAATGATCTAATCGAATTTCCATGAGCTGACACAATAATATTTTTATCTAATTTAGGTTCAATGTTTTTTTTATAAAAAGGTATTACTCTTTCATAAGTATTTTTTAGCGACTCTGTATCTGGAATTTTATTTATTGGAACGTGTTTATATATATTAATATTCAAAGGATGATATGGGCTTGTTTTTTTAAGTGGCTCCGGTGGGATGTCCCAGGATCTTCTAAAAGTATGAATTTTTTCTTCTCCATAATATTTTTTCATTTCATCTTTATTTAAACCAGTTAACGCTCCATAGTGTCTCTCATTTAGTTCCCAAGCATTAACAATATCTTGATTTTTAATTCTCATGGTATTGAGTATTAAATTAAGTGTCTCAATTGATCTTGTTTGTAAGGATGTGTAAAAATAAGATAATTCAAGGTTTAATTCTTTAATTAATTCTCCTGCCTTACAAGCTTCAAGTTTCCCTTTGGCAGCTAAACCTACATCTACCCAGCCAGTAAAACGGTTTTCCAGGTTCCATTCACTTTGCCCGTGTCGAACAAGTATTAAATTATTCATAAATTTAACACAAATATAAATTAAATTAGATTGACATAAAGCTAAATCTTTTTAATTTGTTAAAATGAGTTCATTTGAAGATAGAAAAAAAAGTTTTGAAAAGAAATTTGCTCACGATCAAGAGCTTCAATTCAAGGTTAGTGCTAGAAGAAATAAATATTTAGGAGAATGGGTATCCAAGATGCTTAATTTTAATCCAGATCAAGAAAAAGAATATATTCAATCAGTCATTAAAGCAGATTTTGCTGAAGCAGGTGATCAAGATGTTTTTAGAAAAATTAAAGATGACTTGAAAGCGAAAAACGTTTCAGACGAAGAACTTAGAAAAAAAATGGACGAATTAAATGAAAAAGCAAAAACTGATTTTAATTAGTTTTTTTTTTCTCTTATTTAATAATATTTCCTTATTCTCTTCAGAACACAATTATTTGTTAATTTCAGGCAAACCAAAAATTATAGATGGTGATACACTTAAGATTAATAATAAGAAAATTCGTTTTAGTGGAATTGATGCCCCTGAAAGTTATTTTTTTGGAAAAAAACAATTATGTATTCTAAACAATGTTGAAATTCTATGTGGAAAGCTATCTAAAGAAAAACTTATTGAAAAAATTGGAAATCAGATTGTCAATTGTAGGATAGAAAAAAATAAAGATCAATATAGTAGGTTAATTGGAGAATGTTTTGTAAAAAATAAGAGTCTCTCAGTTTTTATGGTCAAAAATGGTTATGCATTTGATTATCCTAAGTATTCAAATGGTAAATTTAGAAAACATCAGATTTATGCAAAAAATCTTTCTTTAGGTTTATGGAAAATGCAATTCGAATATCCTTGGATATGGAGAAAAAAAAATAGATAATAATGAAAATGATTCGAAATAAAAATGTATATTTATTTTTATTCCTATTTATAGTTTCTGCTTGCTCCTCAATCCCTAAAAATACTGCAGATGGCTGTTCAATTTTTTCAGAAAGATATCTTTGGTATAAACATGCAAAAAAAACTGAACAAAAATGGGGAACACCTATTTATTTACAACTTGCTATAATTAAAATGGAGTCAGATTTCGATTGGTTGGCAAAACCACCTAGACAAAAATTATTTAAGGTTATTCCTTATAAAAGACCATCAAGTTCTTTTGGCTATTCTCAAGCAGTTAGAGGAACCTGGAGGCAATACAAAGAGGAAACAGGAAACAAGTATGCTACTAGGACAAGGTTTAAAGATAGTGTAGATTTTATTGGTTGGTATACAAATAAAACAGAGAAGATCTTAAAAATCTCAAAAAATGACGCTTTTAAACAATATGTTGCTTATCATGAGGGATGGGGAAATTACAAAAATTATAAAAATAATCAAAAAATTATTCTTTTAGCAAAAAAAGTTGAAAATCAGTCTAAAAAATATAAGGCACAGCTTAACAATTGTCGTAATTCACTTACTACAAAGAAATATATTATATTTTAGTTTAATTGTTTTTTAAGTTCTATATCAACTGCATCAATTCTCTTCGTATTTTTCGCTAAAGTTAAATACATAGTCGGAGTTACATATAAAGTAAAGAATGTAGAAATTATCATTCCACCAAGTATAGTTGCACCTACAGCAAGTCTCGAGCCTTCTCCAGCACCAGGACCAATATTTCCAATAACTAAAGGTAACATTGCAATCATTGTACTTATGGATGTCATTATAATTGGTCTAAATCTTAAATTACAGGCTTCTTTTACAGCTTTTTCAATTTCCTTACCTTTTGTTCTTAATTGATTTGCATAATCAACTATAAGAATACTATTTTTTGTTGAAATACCAATGAGTATTACCAAGGCTATTTGTGAAAATATATTTATTGATGAATTTAAGAATAGTATAAAAATTAACCCCCCAAATACTGCAAGTGGAACAGTTAATATAATTATAAATGGGTGTATAAATGAATTAAAAGTAGCTGACATTACAAGATAAGCAGTCAATAATGCTAAAGCAAAAATAATATAAAGTTCGTTACTGGTTTCTTTTAATTCTTCAGACTTTCCTTTCCAAGTAATTTGTTTGTCTGGAGCAACACTTGTCATCGTTTCCTCTAAATATTTAATCGCTTCAGCTAAAGTATAACCTTCACTTATGTTAGCTGATATTGTTACAGCACGCTGTCTATTATATCTGGATAACTTACTAGCTGTTCCTTTTTCTTGAAATTCAACAAGATTAGAGAGTGAAACTAAATTACCAGTTTTTTCTGATCGAACAAATATTTTACTCAAACTTTCTTTATTTTTTCTATCTTCTAAATATTGTTGTAAAATAATTGGGTATTCTTTTCCAAGTTTATTAAATTTTGTGACCGTTTTACCTCCATACAAAGTTTCTAAAGTTTGACCAATTGCTTCAGTTGATATCCCTAGGTCTTTTGCTTTATTTTTATTAATTTTTATATTTACCTCAGGTTTATTTCTGGTGTAGTCAGACTCAAGTCTTGATAAATTTCTGTTCTTTCTTAACATTCTAATAACTTGAGACTGTATTTGTTCTAGCTCTTCATAAGTATTTCCGTAAATAACCATTTGAACAGGCTTATTGTAACTAGAGACTCTTATGGACTGAGGAGAAATTGGAAAAGCTAGTGTTTGAGGTACCGTAACTATTTTTCCAATCGCTTGTCGCATTATTGTTTGAGAATTCTGTTTTCTATTTTTCCAATTATCTAAAAGTGAGATAATTAAGAAGCTGTTTTCTGAGCCAAAACCTGGAACTATCATTAAAAATCTATTGTATGGGCTATTATCGCCATCAAGCAGTGGAATAAGTCTTTTTTCTACATCCTCCGCCCTTTTTTGAGTATATTGGAATGAACTTCCTTCATCAGTAAATCCTATAACTAAGTAAACTCCACGATCTTCTAATGGTAACAATTCTTTTTTTGTATAGTTATACAAAGCCCCAGAGGCAACTATAATAAAAATTATGAATGTTATTATTGTTTTCTTCTTATTCATCCAAAATCCTAATGTCTCAGTGTAAAATTTTAAAAATCCTTGAAAAAATTTATCAAATCCTCTTGTAAGGAAATTAGATTTTTTCTTTTTATCAAGAAATTTACTACCTAACATCGGTGAAAGTGTTAGAGCAACAAATGATGACACTACTATTGCAAATGATAGTGCTATTGCAGTTTCTTTAAATAAAGTTCCAGCAATACCTTCAATGAAAATTAAAGGTAAAAATACTGCAACTAAAATAAGAGTTGTTGCAATAATTGCAAATGTAATTTGTTTTGAGCCTTTATATGCTGCTACTAGCGGTGTCTCACCATTTTCAATTCTTCTATATATTGCATCGGTCATAATGACCGAATCATCAGTAATAATTCCAATTGCTAATATAAAACTTAATAAGACAAATATATTAATAGATAAATCAAAAATATATAAACCTAGAAATGTAGCAATTAGACTTACAGGTAAAGCTATTGCAGGAACAATAACTGCTTTTAAATTTCCTAAAAATAAATAAATTATTATTACTACAAGTGCAAAAGCTATAGCTAAAGTTTTATAAACCTCATTTATTGCTTCGCCGATATAAGTAGCTCTATTAAAAGCTATTTCCAAATTTAAGTCACCAGGTAAAGTTTTTCTAATTTCTTTGATTTTTTTTTCAACATCTTTCGATAATTCAACAGTTGATGCCCCGCTTCTTGCATAAATTCCTATACCCATGGTTTTTAAATTTAATGCTCCTTTACTTTGAGCTCTAAATAAAACTTTCTCTGTGACAGGACCTAATTCTAAATTTGCAATATCAGATAGTCTTACTATATTATCTTTAGCTTTCTTAATTGGCAGTTCCTTAAGTTTTTCTAAATCATTATATGATTTATCGATATTGATCGTTAAATCTATATTTTCAGCCTCAAGTGTACCCGCTGGCAATCGAACATTTTCGTTTCTTAAAGATCTTTCTACCTCTTGAATAGTTAAGTTATTTGCAGCTAATTTAATTGGATCTATCCATACTCTAATACTCTGCTCCCTAAGGCCACCCGTTCTTATTCGACCAACATTTTTAATGCTAGAAAATTGATCAACTAAATATCGTTCTGCATAGTCTCCGAGCTCAAGATCACTCCAGGTTTCTGAGGATAAAGCAAGCCACATTGTAGTTGTAAAACCCGCAGATTGCTTAAGTATTCTTGGGGCCTCAGACTCGGCTGGCAGTCTTCCGACAATTCTTGCAACTCTCTCTCTTACATCGTTTGCTGCATTATCAAGGTCTATATCTGTATCAAATTCGATATTTATAGTACTTTTTCCATTCTCTGATTTAGCGTCTATATTTTTTATTCCCTCTGCTCCACCTATAACTTCTTCAATTACTTGTGTCACTTCCTCATCAACAATTGGAGCTGACGCTGATGCATATTCTACCTGGACTTGAACCACAGGTGGTTGTAGACCAGATGGAAGTTCTCTAACTGGTAATTTTGAAAAAACAAAAGTTCCAAATACAACTAGTATTAAGGATAATACCCATGACAATGCTGGTCTTCTAATACTAACATCAGTTAAATACATTTAATTATTTACTTTTATTTTCTTTTTTACCCCAACCAGAATCACTTTTTTTTTCACCATCTTTAATGGGTTTAATTTTTCCATTGGGTCTTACTTTTTTCAATCCTTCAGCAACAACTATATCGCCCTCATTTAAACCGGACTCCACTTCTAGATATCCTTTGTTTCTATTACCAACTTTAACTTCAACTCTTTTTGTTACATTCTCTTTATCTACTTTATAAATATAAACCTTGTTACCTTCTAAGATTACGCTTGTATCTGGTATTCCTAAAGAAACTCTCTCATTATATTTTATTGTGACTTCCATTAAAGCACCAGGCAAAATCTCAGAATTTGGATTTTGCATTTTAACTCTAAGTCTTAAAGATCTATTGCTAACATCAATTTTGCTAGCCAAAGAATCTACTATACCTTTATAAGTTTTATCTTTATTGCCAGAAAATTTTACATCAACGCTTAGTCCTTTTTCTACAAATGGTGCAAATATTTCTGGAACGTCAACATCAATAAATAAAGAAGATGCATCCTCGATATCAATTACAACAGAACTCTCTGAAACATTAATATCATCAGAAAAGTTTCTTTTACCAATTATTCCATCGAATGGTGCTACTATAGTTCTATTTTTTAATTTTGCGATAATATCACCGGACTTAACTTTGGTATTATATTTGATTTCTTCAAGAATTTCGTATTTTTCAATATTATATGACTGTGTTTTGATTGGAACGGCTGTTCCAAAAGTTTCAATAATATTTTGAAATTTTCTTTGCTCAACTGTTTTAACTATAATACCTGGTGGCGGTCTTTTGCTAAATTTTTTTTTAAAATGATTTCCAATCATTGTCCGAGCAATGATCACTCCTGCAATAATTAGAAAAAAAATTACTATTATTGATGTTATTTTAGTAGATCTTTTCATTTTTATATTCTTCCATATTCAGCCCAT
>CACDHV010000004.1 GCA_902552755.1 uncultured Pelagibacteraceae bacterium
TTAATGCTTTTATTGATCCAATATACTTTACGCCGTAAATTTCTGCCCACGTTGATGATCCTAATAAGTTAGCAAGACCATTTGATATTCCAACCAATCCTAGAAATAAAAAAGCAGTTTGTGGAGCATCAAAATATATGATGACTAAAGTTCCTAAGAATAATGGTATATTCATATAGATTAATAATTTTCTACTTGTAAACTTGTCAATTAAATAACCAGCAACAATTAAAGTAAGTACAGAAAAAATTGAGTAAGACATAAAGGATTGCGCAATTGTATATTCACCCCACCCTTTTGAATTAGTGACAAATGATTGATATACAAATACTCCAGTTGCTATCCAAGGCATTGCTAACATATTTAATGAAACAATGTAAAATCTATAATCTCGAAGAACTTCGATTCTTTTCCAGTTTTTAATATTATCCTCTTTTAATTTTTCATTTTGGCTGCTCTCTCTGGTATCTAATTTCACATCTTTAACTAAAATGTAAGATGCCAAAGGTAAACAAATTAAAACTATTAAAGAAAAGATTACCCATAAATCTTGCCAAATAATCATTGTTAAAAGATAAACAATTAATACAGGCATTATAAATTCTGCAGAAGATAAACCAAACCAAATAATGCTTAACGCTTTACCCCTCGATTTCGTAAAATATCTTGAAATAGTTGTTGAGGCTGTGTGAGACATTAATCCTTGTCCAGAAAACCTCATTAAAAATATTGCGACAAATAAAAAAGCTACTGACGATGTTTTGGAAAAGAAAAATGAGGAAAAAGATAAAAGTATCGTAACAAAGATTGCAAATTTTATCACATTTACATCATCAATTTTTTTTCCAATCCAAATAAGAAGTAAACTACTAAATAGAGTTGCTGATGCATAAATCGTGCCAAATTGTCCATGAGTTATAGAAAGAGTTTCTCTGATGCTTGAATTGAATAAACCTATAAAAAAACTCTGTCCAAAACACGAAAAAAATGTAAAAATAAAACCAAAAATAATTACTTTTAAACTTAAACTTTTAAACATATAAATAATTTATGACTTGTAATGTTGCTTTCATAGGTCTCGGGGTAATGGGTTATCCGATGGCTGGTTATATATCAAAAGCTGGGCACAATGTAACTGTTTTTAATAGAACTACTGCTAAAGCTGAAAAATGGATTTCTGAATATAAAGGTAAAATGGCCTCAACCCCAAAAGAAGCTGCGGAAGGTGCTGATTTTATTTTTACTTGTGTGGGTAACGATGAAGATTTGAAACAAGTTACTTTAGGTGAAAACGGTTTATTTCATAGTGCTAAAGAAGGTTCAATCTACGTAGATAATTCAACTGTATCTGCAGAAGTATCAAGAGAACTTTATAGTAAAGCAAAAGAAAAAGGATTTGCATTTTTAGATGCACCAATTTCTGGTGGTCAATCAGGTGCTGAAGGTGGAATTCTTACTGTTATGGTTGGGGGTGATGAAGAGATTTTCAAAAAAGCAGAGCCTGTAATTGATTGCTATAGTAAAAAAGTAAAATTAATTGGTCCATCAGGTAGTGGTCAACTTACAAAAATGATGAACCAAATGTGTATTGCAGGAGTTGTTCAAGGTTTATCAGAGGCTATTAATTTTGGAATAAATGCTGGTTTAGACATTGATAAAGTAATGGAAACAATATCAAAAGGTGCAGCTCAATCTTGGCAAATGGAAAATAGATATAAAACTATGGTTGAAGACAAATTTGATTACGGTTTTGCGGTAGATTGGATGAGAAAAGATTTAAAGATTGTAATTGAAGAAGCAAAAAGAAATGGTTCACCAGTCCCAATTACTGAAATAGTTGATGAGTATTATGCTGATGTTCAAAAAATGGGTGGTAACCGTTGGGATAGCTCTAGTTTAATTGCTAGACTCAAAAAAAAGAAGTAATCTAATGTCAAATACCGTCCCATACTATGAGGACTTTTCTGAAATAAAGAAAAAAATATGGTCGATGCTTGATGATGCAGTGACTAATAGATCATCACCTTTTCGAATTCCAGTTTTTGTTTGTGGGAACCAATCAGACTTTGATGGAAGAATTGTTGTTCTTAGAAAATCTGACCAATCAAATAATCTTCTTCAATTTCATAGCGATATACGATCTGACAAAATTCCAAAAATAAAAAAGAACAGCAATGCAGCACTTATATTCTACGATAAAGTAGAAAAAATTCAGCTTCGAGTTAAAGTTAATTGCATAGTCAATCATGATAATGAAATAACTGAGCGATCATGGTTAAAAACTGCTCACGTAAGTCGAAAATGTTATCTAGTAAACAATGGACCAGGGACAAAAACGGATGAACCAAGCTCAGGTTTAAGTGAAGATATTGAAAAATCAGGCTTTACGATGGAGCAAAGTGAAGAAGGTTATAAAAACTTTACAGTAATACAATGTAATATTGAAAGTATTGAGTGGCTTTATCTTGCAGCAAAAGGTCATAGAAGAGCAAGATTTGATATTTCAAATAATAAACAAAACTGGCTAATTCCGTAAAAAATGTTAACTGGATTTATTATTGCTGTAGCACTTGTATTAGGTGGCTTAGCTGTAATGAGATTTGGTATTTTCCAAATCAGAAAATTTAAAAAGGGTGAAACTAGAGTTACTAAGAAAGTTAGTGAACAAATAGCTTTTTTAATATTTTTTGTAATTATTTTAGGATTAATTGTTTATTCTGTTAATGATTTGCTTTTTAAATAAATTAGTTTTCCTGATAAATGTCTAACTCATCTTCCCAAGATGCAGTAACATCTCTTCTAGCATAAAAACATTGATATCCAATACCTTCTTCAGGTTCAAATTTTATATAATCATGTTTAGTAACTTTCCATTTATCTTTTGAAAGGCAGGTTAATTCAAATGGGTCAAAAGGCGTGTCTGAAGTAGGAGTAAAATAAACACTATCTTGCATATCTGGACAACTTTCAATGTCATGACCCCAATAATCATCATTCTTTGGGTCTAAAGTGTGATTTGTTCCATCGCCTGACCTGCTCATCATGTCTTTTGTTTTTTTAGTATTATGTCCTTCAATATAATTTGATGAACATGTATAAATTCCTCCCATAGCATGTAAAACTTCGTGTAAAATAAAATATCCAACTTCTTTATTATTAAGCGGCCATTTTTTTTGATGTTTAGAAAATACATTGAATATTGGAAACCCACCGGAAAATGGCCAATCTTTATAACTAAAGTCTCCAAAGTTAAAATAAATTTTTTTAGGATTATTCATACCATTGTTAATTATCGATCTTCCAAATACATTTGCGCAACTTCCCCATTTAGATTTTTTCATATCTTTTTTGGTTCTGTTAACTCTAAGAAATGTTATATCCAGCTTTCCGTCTTCACGTCTATCCCATTTTAATTTCTGACCTTCACCATCATTGAAATTTGATTTTTTATTTGCTTTAGCAGTTTTCTTCAAAATCCAATCATCTGCAATTTCTACCCATTTTTCTAAATCTCCATTAATATCTCCTTCTTTATCTTTAGAATCCTTTAATAAGCTGTAAACAATGTGAACTTGAAAATCATCATTAACATCTGGTTGATCTTCAAAAAATCTGCCCGGTTTTTTATCGCTATCTAAAATTACTGGAGTTGTGTTACTATCATAGCATTTATCAGCATATGCATTTGAAATTATTAAAGTTAATAAAATAAAAGTTATTAATATTTTTTTCATCTCTAGAAATTATTGAATTCTTTATACCTATTATAGGTACACCAAGTTCTTTTCTTTTTAATTTTTTTTAGTTTTTTATGGGAATATCTATCCCGCCATTCATAATTACTATCTGGAGAAATACCTCTACCAACCTCTGCTGCCATTGCACATTTCAAATATACGGGATTAAATGGTTTACTAGAAGTCGGGTCTAGAAAGACAGAGTCTTTAAAATCGGGACAAGTAGGATCTTTATGATTATATAATGAGCCTAACTTATATTTATCACCTCCATCTGGGCCGCCAATTATAGTTCCTTTCTTATGTCCATTTTTATTTCCTTTTGTACAAGCCCATGCAAATCCATTTACATGCATTAATTCGTGTAATGTAATTAAAATTCTTTTTTTTTTACTTGGGTTATGTTTACTTTTTAAAAAAATATATCCATGATGCACGCTCCCTTGTCCACCATCCCTATGACCTACATCTACCCATGCAAAATACAATTTATTTGGACTATTAAATCCTAATTTTGTTAAATAAGCGTCAGGATAGTTCATTCCATAATTTCCTTTATATTGTTTATCAAATCTAACGAAGGAAATATCCATTTTTCCATCTTCCCTTAAGTCATACCTAAACTTCTGATTACCCTTTGTCATTTCGAGCATTTTTTCATTGGCCTCTAATAATTCCTTCTCCATTTTTCCATTGATATCCCATTCTCTATCCTCGCTATCTTTGTTTAAGAGATAAATAAAATGAACTTGAGGTTCATTAGTAACATCTGGCTGATCCTCAAAATATCTTCCAGCTTTTTCATCTGATGCAAAAACAACATTTGAAAATAGGGAAAATACTATTATTAATATTTTAATCATTTAGATATGTTTTTATCATTTAAGTCTACCATCGCTTTTCCTGGAGCAAAAGTATAATCATTATCATCCATTAATTTTCCATTTTTCAAATTATATAATTTCCAATTAAATTTAAGATTGCTATTTTGTTTTTTTCCTAATTTTAAAATTGTTAATTCAATTTTTCTAGGTTTCCCTCCAGAAGACCCTTCAAAAGACCTAGTTTCTCCTTGTTTCCAAATCCCTAAGGGAAATTTACATCCATTTTCAATTATTCTACCACCACGTCTACTATCCCAAATTCTTCCTATGCATTGTCCATCGTTAGTTACAGTAAATAGCTGGGTTTTGAGACCACTTTGCCCTTTTCTTGTTCTTTTATAAACTTTTATTTTTTTTCCAGTTTCTGGATGATGCCAGTCTTCGGGACCTATAATTTTCTTTTTTTTCTTTTCGCCAAACACCAAATTAGCATTTGTAAATTTAATTTCTGTATCATTTCTAATTTTTCCACCTGTGAAAAGCTCTAAAGGTATAAATCTTTCAAAAGCTTGGGAGAATTGAGTTAATAAAACTAATATTATAAAACTATAAAAAAGTTTTTTCATTAAAAAATAGACTTTGAATATTTTTTCCAATTTTCTTGGTACCTAATTGCGTTTTGTTTTATTGCATCAATTTCACCATCAGTGCACTGCCTTATTACTTTTCCAGGTGATCCCATTACTAAAGAATTGTCTGGAATTTCTTTATTTTCTGTAATTAATGATTTGGCTCCAATGATACAATTTTTTCCAATTTTTGCTTTGTTAAGAACTACAGCTCCGATTCCAATTAAAGAATTATCGTCAATTGTGCAGCCATGAAGCATTACTAAATGACCTATGGTTACATTACTTCCAATTTTTAAAGGATATCCCGGATCAGTATGCAAAACACTTCCGTCTTGAACATTTGACCCTTCTCCTAAATAAATATTTTCTATATCACCTCTTAATGTTGCATTAAACCAGACACTAGAGTTTTTATCTAATGTTACATCACCAATTATAACAGCGTTTGGTGCTACCCAATTTTCGCCAAGGTTTTTTGGTTTTTTGTCTTTTAAATCGTAAAACATAAATTATATAGTCTTTTAACATGGCATTAACTAAAACTCCAATATGTGACTTCGGTAAAAAAGCTGATAACTTTGAACTTAAATCTACAGATAATAAAATAATTTCACTAAATGATGCAAAGGGTGAAAATGGAACACTAATAATGTTTATCTGTAATCACTGTCCATATGTTTTGGCAGTGATCAAAAATGTTGTCGAAGACTGTAAAGATTTAGAAAATGATGGAATTAAATCTGTAGCAATAATGTCAAATGACCCAAAAAGATATGAAGAAGACTCATTTGATAATATGATTAAATTTTCAAAAAATCATAATTTTAATTTTCCATATGTAATAGATGAAACTCAAGAAGTAGCAAAAACTTATGGTGCAGTCTGTACTCCAGATTTTTTTGGATACAACAAAGATCTTGAACTTCAATATAGAGGAAGAATAAGAGAGTTAAAAAATTTAAAACCAATAGAAAGTGGAGATAGCGAACTTAAAAAAGCTTTGAAAATGATTGCAAAAACTAACAACGGTCCAAAAGAACAATTTCCAAGTATGGGCTGTAGTATTAAGTGGTTTTAATAAATAATGTATTTAGTAATAACTAGAACTTTTCCTCCAGAATTAGGAGGTATGCAAAATTTAATGTGGGGACTGGCAAGGTCACTTTCAAAACTTAATCTTATAAAAGTTTTTGCAGACTATCATGAAAATCATGAAGAGTTTGACAATACAGTTTCATTTTCAATAGAAAGAGTAAGTGGAATGAAGCTAATTAGAAAATATAGAAAATCTTATTTAATTAATGATTATATTGAAAATAACAAAAATGTAGAATGTTTAATTGCTGATCATTGGAAAAGTTTAGAATTAATCAAAACAAATAAAAAAAAAATCTGTCTAATTCATTCAAAGGAAATAAATCACCCTAAAGGCTCTGGATTAAATAAGAAAGTACTATCTGTTCTAAATAATATTGATCAAGTTGTTGCAAATTCAAATTATACAAAAAACTTAGCTATAGATCTTGGAGTAGATGAAAGAAAAATAGTTGTTATTAATCCTGGTGTTGATCCAGCCGTTGAAGTTCCTGAAAAATATTTGAATGAGGCAGAAGAAATACTTAAAGGCAAAAAATATAGAATAATTACAGTTTCTAGATTCGATAAAAGAAAAAATCATGAAAAAGTAATTATGGCTGTTAGAAATCTAAAAGAAATTTATCCCGAAATTGTCTATACATGTGTCGGATACGGAGAGGAAGAGGAAAAATTAAAAAAATTAGTAATTGAACTTAAATTAGAAGAACAAGTAACTTTCTTAAAAGATATTCCTTCAGATTTAAAAAATGCTCTTATTTCTAAGTCAGATATTTTTGTAATGCCTTCAATAATTTATAAAAAGTCAGTTGAAGGTTTTGGTATTGCTTATGTCGAGGCTGCACAATATGGTATCCCCTCAATTGGTGGTAAAGATGGAGGAGCTTCAGATGCAATAATTCATGAAAAAACTGGTTTAATATGCGATGGTAACAAACTAGAGGACATTTACGCAAGTATAGATACTCTCTTTAAAGAAAATAAATATCTAGAATATGGCAAAGAAGCAAAAATTAATTCTACAAACTTTCTATGGGATAAGATAATTGAAAAATATAAGAGAATCTTATAAAATAGAGACATGATTGCAAAGTTTAACAATATTTTTTACTTAATTATCTTTCTTGCACATTTTATAGGAATAGCTGCATATTGTTTTCAAACAATTGTTGGAACCAAAAAATTTATGGATAAGTTTGGTATAGATCACAGTGCAGCTGTAATGATTAGATTTGTTGGAGCGCTAATGCTTGGTTGGGTAATAATGGCTATTTATATTATGTTTGTAAGACCAAATGGAGTTGAGGGAACTTGGGCCTTTTTTAATTTAATATTTATTATTCATGCATGTGTTTTAGGAACAAATTTCTACTCACTTAAAATTGATAAAACTGGTCTTAATGAAAAAGCTACAAATGAAGGCATTATAGCGCCTACAGTCTTTTTAATTATGATGGCTATACTTTGTTACGGTTTATCAGATAAAATTTATATTACTTAAATAAAATTTAAAACTTGTTTCGCAGCTCTTTCACCACTTAGATCTGCTCCATGACATGTTGCAAAAACCCCTGTGGTTGCTTCACCAGCAAAGAATAATTTGTTTGCAACTGGTATTTTTAATTTTTTTCTTAAATGAGATTTTCCAGGTATGGCGCTTGAATATGATCCAAGTGTAAATGGGTTTTTTCCCCATGCTGTTACATGTGCTTTTATGAAATATTTATCAATTTTAGACCCAAATGCTGATCGAAGCCTATTTAATACAAAATCAATAGAAGCATCTTTACCTTCAGCCTCTAAATGCTGAGCAAATTTTCCTCCTACATCAAAATATGAAATATTAGTTCCTGAAATTTTAAGCGTTGCACACGAGCCAGCAGGAGATCCATTTATTGTATTTTCAATTCTGTTTACAAAATATGTATCATTTTTCACTTTGTATTCTTTATAAAAATCATCTTTTAGCTGAAATGTAATGTGATTGTAAGTTCCTAATCTTATGCCATCAAATGCTTCGTATTTTCCTAGGGGTAGTGCAGGACTAAATTTTATTTTTCCAGCATTTAATACTGCTACTGAAACTGTTACCACGCATGTTTTTGCACTTATAGTTCCTTGATTTGTCTCTATTTGCACACCTTTACCGCCCCATTTAATTTCATTTACCACAGTTTTTAATTTAACTGGTACATTTCTCCTGTAATAGGCAAGCAAAGTTCCATATCCCTCTTTTACATATCCATCTCCCTCGCCTTCATGTGTCCCATTAGTATGACCATCGTTTAAAGTATAATCATCAAAGTCCACAGCTGGCTGACACGGACCAAGCAATTGATGGACAGAATGAAACCATTTATTCTTTTTCCATTTTTCTGGAATTTGGCTCATAAAAGGCTCATCTTTTGATGGAATATCATTTTTTTTCCATTGTTTCTTTTCAACTTTTGAATACAGTGAACCAAGCTTAAAGCCCTTAATTTTCTTTTCTCCATCATAAATCATCAAAGGCTCTTTATCTTTGTAGATATTAAATTTATCTTTATGTTTTTTGCCAAATTCTGCTATTTGGTTTTTACTGTATTGATGTAACCAGTGAGCACCCATATCATATGGAACGCCAAAAATAGAATTATCAGTGTAGCATCTTCCACCTTTTCTACTCATTGCTTCAATACATAGTACAGATTTGCCCGATGCCATTAAATTTGAAGTTGCAGCTAATCCAGAAGCTCCAGCACCAATTACTACAACATCGTAATTATTTTGAGCGAGGGATATTTTAGGTAGGCTTAATAATGCTAATGACGATAAAGATGTTTTTAGAAATTTTCTTCTGTTAATCATTTTCTTATTATAGATTTATAAAAATGCCAGACAACTATTAAAATAGTCGTTAAAAGAATACACAACGTAAGTGTTCTGTCCCATAGAAACTCCCATGATCCGTTGCTTAATAGCAAAGATCGTCTTAAATTTTCCTCCATAAGACCTCCTAATACAAAGGCAAGTATTAGAGGTGGCATAGGAAAATCATATAGTCTTAAAAATGTTGCAACAACTGCAATTCCAATCATCAAATAAATATCAAAATTATTGAAAGACATTACATAAATTCCTGTAACTGAAAAAAATAATATTAGTGGAATTAAATAGTTTTTTGGAACAGCAAGAATTCTTGCAATGTATGGAATTAAAGGAAGATTTAAAATTAATAATATAACCATACCTATATACATAGACATAATTATAGACCAAAAAATCTCAGGATTTGTCATATACAACCTTGGTCCTGGCTGAACTCCAAAACCTAATAGTGCACCCAGCATAACAGCAGTAGTTCCACTTCCTGGTATTCCTAGAGTAAGCATGGGAACAAATGAACCAGAACAAGCTGCATTATTTGCGGTTTCTGGAGCAGATAATCCATTCACACTACCCTTACCAAATTTTTCTTTTTCCTCATCATTAACTACATTTCTTTCCATTCCATAAGCTAAGAAAGAAGCGATTGTCGCTCCAGCACCAGGTAATACACCAATTAAAAAACCTATAATTGATGACCTTGGAATAGTTTTATACATTTTAGTTCTTTCTTCTTTATTAATTTTAATTGAACCGAGTTCTGTTAATGACACTTGTTTTGCAGCACTCGTTGGATCATTTCTTTTTAAAATAATTGTTAAAGCTTCACTCATTGCAAATGTTGCCATCACAACAAGTACGAAACTAATACCATCAGTTAAGTTCATATTATTAAATGTAAATCTTGTAATATCTGATAAGCTATCTTGGCCAACAGAAGCTAGCATTAATCCTAGCACTACCATCATCATTGCTTTTAAAAATTGACCTTTTGAAGAAAAAGCTGCGATTGCAGTTAAACCTAAAATCATTAAAGCGAAATAATCTGGCGATCTGAATGACAAACTTACTTTAGACAAACTGGGTGCCATAAATAAAAGATAAATTGCTGACAAAGTTCCACCAGCAAATGAACTCCAGGCGGCTATGGCTAAAGCTTTCCCTGCCTTTCCTTGTTGTGCCATTGGATAGCCATCAAATGATGTTGCAACCGTTCCAGGAACGCCAGGAGCGTTTAAAAGTATTGATGATGTAGAACCTCCAAATACTGCTCCATAATAAACTCCTGCCATTAAAATTAAACCAGTTGCTGGATCAAAACCATAAGTAATTGGTATCATTAAAGCAATTGCTGTCATTGGTCCAAGTCCTGGTAACATTCCAATAATTGTTCCAAAAAAACAACCAACCATTACCATTAAAATATTTTGAAAAGTAAGAGCTGTTGTTAAACCAATTAGTATTCCCTCTATCATCCCATTACTCCAATTGATTGTAAGAATGGATCTCTTAAATAAATATCAAGAACACCATGAAGCAAATACATAAAGGCTGCTACAAAAGGAAAAGACAATAAAAACATTAAGACCCATCTTCTTTCTCCCAAGAAATAATATGATGTAAATAGAAATAATGAAGTTGTTAAAAAATATCCAACTTTTAAAATTGTAGCTCCATAAATTATAGCAATTAAAATAAGTATCCCTGTTTTCTTGTATTCTAAATTTTTATGCTGGACTTTAATTGTATTAGGTTCCGGCAAAATTACTTTTAATCCTGAGAAAAAAAGCCCTGCATATCCTAAATAAATTGGGAATGTTCTTGCATTAAAAGGTGCATTTTCATCGAATGCAAAAACTTGAATTTGATAAGCTGTATATAAATAAAATACTGAAAATATAAAAAAGAGCAGTGATATAACTTTTGTAGTATTTATATTCACTGCTCTAATATTTAATAATCGTTAAGATTATATAACTCCTAATTTCTTCATAAGAGCCGTCATTTCTTCAGTTTGTTTTTCTAAGAAAGAGACAAACTTGCCTTCTGGATTGTAAATATTAACCCATGCATTTCTTGCTCTAACAGTTTCCCATTCAGAAGTCTTTTGTACATCGCCTAACATTTTTGCAATTTTAGATTTATCTGCATTGCTCATTCCCGGAGGTCCAAAGAAACCTCTCCAGTTAACAAATTGTACATCATAACCTTGTTCTTTTAGAGTTGGTGCATCTGGAGCATCAGAAACTCTTGAAGGAGCTGTAATACCAATAATTCTTACTTGGTCTCTAGCACCCATAAGCTCACCTAAACCAGTAGAGATAATTTGTGTTTCACCAGATAACAGTCCAGCTAAAGCTTTTCCACCAGCATCATAAGGAATATAAGCGACATCATTAGGATTAGCACCAGCAGCTTGGAAAGCTAAAGCACCAATTAAATGGTCCATGCTTCCTCTTACTGATCCACCAGCCATTTTAATAGAGCTTGCATCTTTTTTGTACGCATCAACTACATCTTTGAAATTTTTATAAGGTGAATCTTTGGCAACTGCTATTGCACCGTAATCACCAATGACTCCCGCTATCGGCACAACATCTTTATATGACAAAGTTCCACTTCCACTTACATAACCTTTGTGTCTTGTAATTGATCTTAATACTAATGGTGTTGATTGAACTAAGACTGTATTTGCAGGCTTATTATTAATCATATAAGCTAATGCTTTTCCACCACCACCACCTGACATATTTTCAAATGATGCACTTTTTAACATACCAGCTTTTGTTAAAGCTTCTCCAGTACCTCTAGCAGTTCCATCCCAACCACCACCAGCACCACCACCAATTACAAAGTGCAATTTATCAATTGCTATTGAACTAGTTGTTGTTGCTGAAAGTATAAGAATTGCTGAGAATAAAACTGAAATTATTGATTTAATTAGTTTCATTATTTTATCTCCTATTATAATTATAAATAGTTATTAAACATAAATTAAAATTCAGTGTCAATGAGGATTTACTACTTACATGTTAAGCATAATACCATTTAAACGATTATTAAATGAACTTAACATTAGCTATAAAGCTTTAATCATAGGAGTAATTGGTGGTTATATTGGAACTCTAATTGGTCTTCCTTTGCCTTGGTTGCTAGGTGCTTTAGGTTTAAATCTGTGTATTGCTTTTACTAATTTTAAAATTGAATTCTCAACAAAATTACTTAATCCAGTTTTTCTGATGGTTGGTATTATTTTAGGCGGAACGTTGAATGTATCTTTATTGTATAAAATTCATTTATGGATATTCTCATCTATGGCTATGGTTGTTTGTACTGTAATCAGCACTATTTTAGCAGGATATTATTTTATTAAAGTTTGTAAATTTGATAAGTTTATTGCAACACTTGCTGCGCTACCTGGGGCATTTGTCCCAATAGCTGCTGCACTTTTAGAGTATGGGAAAAAAGAAAATCATAAACAAGTTTTAATTCCTCAGGCTACAAGAGTTATATTTATTGTAAGTTTTGTACCTATACTATTTATTAGCAAGTTAGGATTTTCTGAAATTGCAGGATATAATTATGAAAATATTTATGATTTAAGATATTTTTTAGAAATATTTTTTTTAATTATTATTTGTTATCTATTTTCTATCTTGCTCAAAAATTTAAGTATACCTTCGCCTATACTTGTTGGTGCTATGGCCTTATCTGGCTTATTTTACACCTTTGAGGTTGTTAATTCTAGATTTCCAGACACAGTAATAAATATAGCATTTATTTTTTTAGGTACAGCTCTTGGAAGTAGATTAAATGGATTAAAACTTAAAGAATTATTTTTTTATATTTTTCATGGAATAATTGTGTGCTCAATATTAGTAGTTGTTGCTATGGTTACCGCATACCTTCTTCAGTATTTAGGATTTGATTTTATTCCAACTTTTTTAAGTTTTGCTCCGGGAGGAATTCATGAAATGGTTGTGATTAGCGTTGCCTATAATATTGATCCTATTTTTGTAAGTTATCATCATTTTTTAAGAATATTAATAATTGTAGCTTTTTTACCATTTTTGCTTAAAAAATTTGGTAACAACTCTATTAAAAAGACAAAGTTTAAATAAAATCAAATATTAACTTTGTACTGCTGACAAGAATTAAACCATAGATAATATTATAAAACAAATTTTCCTCTATAATTTTAAGCAATTGATATCCAATAAATATTCCAATTAAAGCTAGTGGAAAAAGAGATACTGATTGAAATAATGTATCAAAATTCATCATTGATAGATAAATATACAAAGGTAGCTTTATTAAATTAACACAACAAAAAAAGATAATTCTGGTTCCTACATAAATTTCTTTTTTCAATCTTAATGGAAGTAAATAAAGACTTGTAGGTGTTCCGCCAGCATGAACGCAAAAACTCGAAAATCCTGCGATGGACGAGCAAATTGCACCCTTCAAGAAGTTCTGCTTGGCTGGAACTGTCTTCTCTTTTTTAAACAAAAAATAATGTCCAGCAAATAAAAACCCCATTATTCCAACTATTAATTTAAGTAGATCCTCTGAAAAATGATTGAATGTAAAGGAACCAATTATAATTCCTATTGCTGCAAAAGGGACTATTACCTTGAGTATTCTAAAATTAAACTCTCTTCTAAATCTGTAAACAGCAATCATGTCCGAAAAAATTAAAATAGGTAGAATAATTGCTAATGCCTGCTGTAATGGCATTACAACTGTCATCAATGGGACTGATATTAGTGATATTGAACCTCCTAAACCAGACTTTGCAATACCGTACAAAATAATTGCAGGAACAACACTTATAAAAAAAAGGAAATTTATTTCCATTATTTTAATGATTTTGTTAAATATTCAAAAACTTTTTCAGGTGATAATTTATTTAAATCTGTTACTTGAATTGCTTTAAAATTTTCTCTCTCTATGCTCACTTTATATGCAGTAGTGTGTGAACCAAATAAAGCTATTCCTTTTACATTTAAATGTGCAGCTATGTGTGCAGGTCCAGTATCATTTGCTACAACGAAAGCACTGTCTTTTATTAATGCAGCAAGTTCAGAGATATCTAAAGATTTGTTTTGTTTTAAAATTGGAATAGCATTAATTTCTTTTGTCTTATTAATTTCATTTGGACCTGGGGCTAATATAATTTTGTATTCATCTTTAAATTTATCCCTAATTAAATCTATAAGTTTATTGTAATTTGGCCATTTTTTAATCTGTAAATGTGGAGAGCAAAAAGGAAATAAAATTATGTATTTATTTAAATCAAATTTTTTTTTTATATTTTCAATATTAGAACAAGCCCAATTAAAATCAGGAAACATAGTATATTTAGAACTGACTCCAGATGTTTCTAATTGATGCTTAAATCTGTCTAAAACAGGATTTTTATCAAATTTCTCTTTTGTCTCATCCTTTGGTAAAGTTGTTTCTGATGATGACCAAATTGCGTTATCTGCACTTGGAAATAGTATTCTTTTATAAAAGCTTGATCTTGAGGAATTTTGTAAATCAAAAACTTTTATAAATTTGTATTTTTTTAATTTGCGCATGAGATTAAATAAATAAATCAGATTAAATCTTGATAATCTCTTATCTAAAATTATGTCCTCCAAATATGGATTTTTTTTAAAAAGATCAATGAAAGGTTGTGATGTTAATAAATAGACTTTATCATCTTTGTGAAAATCAGAAATATCTTGAATTGCACCACTCGCTTGGGCTATATCACCTAAAGATCCATGTTTAATTATAAGAATATTAGACATATTTTAAACAACTTAACACACTATGTTTATTTATGAATAAAATTCTAGTTGAAGTATCTGTAGGTGAGCTTTTAGATAAAATCTCAATTTTAGAAATCAAAAAAGAAAAAATTAAAGACTCAGATAAATTAATATTTATTAATGATGAATATCTAGTTTTAACAAAACAATTAGATGAAAACATAACTTTAAAAGATGAATTAAAAAAACTTTATGAAGAATTAAAGGCAATAAATGCAAAACTTTGGGATATAGAAGATAATAAAAGAATGTGTGAAAAAAATAGTGATTTTGGTGAAAATTTTATAAAACTATCGAGAGATGTTCATTTTCTAAATGATGATAGAGCAAAAATTAAATTAGCAATAAACAATAAAACTGGTTCAAAGATAAAAGAGATTAAACAATACACAAACTATTAAAGCATACTTGGAATAACTTTTCTTAAATCCATAGATATTTTTGGTTTTATATTAGAATAAATAATTCCTTTTCCTAATCTCTTAATAGCCATTATTTTACCATCAGGCGAAATAATAACTGAATGTCCAAAAGTTTCTCTTTTAATCGTATTTTTTCCTGTTTGATTAGGTGCAAAAATATAACAAAAGTTTTCAATTGCTCTTGCTTTTAATAAAGTTAACCAATGTCTTTGACCGGTTGTTTTAGTAAATGCAGATGGGACAGTTATAAAACTTAGATTTCTTTTTGACAAGTTTCTATAAAGTTCTGGAAATCTTAAATCATAACAAATTGAAAGACCTATTTTTCCCCAAGGTAATTTAGCAGATACTAATTTTTTTCCTGCCTTAAATACTTTGCTTTCTTTATGTTGTTCTTTTTTTGAAACTTTAACATCAAACATATTAATTTTATCATAATATGCATTTATTTTACCCTTAGGTCCAATAAGAATAGATCTATTTCTTAATTTGCTTTTTTCTTTAATACACATTGAACCAAGAAGTATCCATTTCTTCTTTGTTTTGGCTATAATTTTTACTTTTTTTATTATTGGATCATGTTTCATTTTATATGAATATTTAAATAAATTTTTTTTGTCAGCAGACATTAATGAAGAAGTTTCTGGTGTAATTATTAAGTCTGCTTTATTTGTAATTGCTTGATTAATATATTTTATAATATCTTTAAAATTTTTATTATAATCTTCCCCACTCGATAACTGAATACATGCTACTTTCATGTTTGAAATCCATATTTTCTTTCTAAATACTTTATAATATTGTGAATTATAAATGTAATAAATAAGTAAATAATTCCTGCAGTTATAAATGCTTCAAAAGGTTTAAAAGTTAAAACATTTACTTTTCTGGCTTCGCCCATTAAATCCATGATAGTTATAACACTTGCAAGTGAAGTACCTTTCAACATTAATATTATTTCATTCCCATATGCTGGAAGTGATTGTTTTACAGCTATTGGTAATTGAATTCTGTAAAAAGTTATTTTTTTTGTTACTCCTAAACTTTGTGCTGCCTCAATATAACCTTTTTTAATTGTCTGAAATGCTGATCTCAATATTTCAGATGTATAGGCTCCTGTATTTAATGAAAATGCAATAATTGCACACCAGTATGGTTCTTTAATTATTACCCAAAAAAATGAATTTCTTAATAATTCTATATTAGCTAAACCATAATATATTAAATATAATTGAACTAGTAATGGTGTTCCTCTAAAAAAATAAGAATAACCATAGGCAAATTTATTAATTATTGGATTTTTATTAATTCTTAAAATTGCAAAAATTAAACCTATTATTAATCCAAAAAACATTGATGATACTAAAAGTTGAAGAGTGATAACTGCACCACTTAATAAGTCGGGAAAAATACTAATCATTAATTTTATATCCATCAGTATCCTTTGTTATATTTTATTTCTAATTTATTAATTAATTTCATACTTAAGAAAGTAAGCATTAGGTATAAGACAGCTGCTACTGAATAAAAAAATAAAGGATCTCTAGTTGAACCGGCGGCAATATAAGATTGCCTCATTATTTCTACTAATCCTGTTACAGAAATTAAAGAAGTGTCTTTTAAAGTAATTTGCCAAACATTACTTAGGTTAGGAATTGATAACCTCAACATTTGCGGTAAAATAATTTTGTAAAATTGAATATTTTTTTTAATTCCCAAAACTTTTGAAGCTTCAAATTGACCTTTATCAATTGATAATATAGCTCCTCTAAAAACTTCAGTAGAATAAGCTCCAGAGATAATCCCAATTGCAAGAGCACCAGTTATAAATGCATTTATTTCAATATAACCATCATGCCCAAAAATTGAAGCTACATACATTGCTGCTCCTGTGCCACCAAAAAACAATAAGTATATTACTAATAATTCTGGAACCCCTCTAATAATAGTAGTGTAACAATTTCCAATGATATTAAGTGATTTTTTTTTAGATAGTTTTAAAGGTGTAAATATTAATGCGAATAAAAATCCTATTGCCATAGCTGCGATAGAAACAGCAATGGTCATTAAAGTTGCTAAAAAGAGTTCGTCTCCCCAACCAGTATCTCCAAACGAAAGAAGTTCCATATAGATTGGCGACTATATATTATAGTCGCCATATCTAAAATTAATTACATAGATGCATCAAAGCCGAACCATTTGATAGCAATTCTGCTAATATGACCATCTTTTCTTGCTTTATCGATAGCTTTGTTAAATGCTTTTAAGAGTTTAGTATCTTCTTTTCTAATACCTACCCCTACACCATTACCAAATGCACCACCTGAAAAAGTTGGTCCTACAAGTACAACAGCTTCGCCAGATTTTTCAGCATAGTCAGTAAATGCTACCGCAGCAGCTAAAGCTACATCACATCTACCGTTAGTCAAATCAAGATTAACCTCATCTTGTGTCTTGTAAGTTTTTAAATTTATTTTTCCTACATCTCCAGATTCAAGAAAGTTTTGGTGAATTGTACCAATTTGAGTACAAACTGTTTTTCCTGATAACGCTGAAGTTAAAGTTTTCATGGCTTTATTTACAGATGAACCACCTAAATTTAAATTTACTGCTTCTGGTGTATCCATTCCTTCTAAGTCTGAACCTTTCATAACAGCCAAAGACGCTACTTCATCAGCATATCCCTGTGAAAAATTAATTGTTTTCATTCTTTCTTCTGTAATTGACATCCCAGCCATTATAGCATCAAATTTTTTTGATGTTAAAGCTGGTATCATTCCATCCCAGTCTTGCTCAACTATTTCACACTGCTCTCCTATATATCTGCAAAGTGTCCATGCAAGTTCTACCTCAAATCCAATAAGTTTACCTGAAGCATCTTTTGAATTCCAGGGTGGATAAGCACCTTCAGTTCCAATCTTAATTTTATCAGCATTAGATGTGCTAATTAAAAATAAAGATAACAAAACTGTTAAAAATATATTTTTTATTACATTCATTATTTCCTCCGTTAAAAGAATAATTATTTCACAGTTTTTGAGATTTAAAAAGAAAATTCTAATGATTTATTGAAGATGAGAAATTCCAAGAGCAGTCAAAACTTGGTATATAAATTCTAGATAATTTAGTATTGCCAAAATTTTCATTAAATATGTTTAACCAATTCTCTACTTGTTTTGGTTTTTTATCCTGGCTACCAACCTGAGCTGTAATAACTCCTTTTGGCTTTAAAATTCTTGCAAGTGAATTCATATTTTTAGAGGCCAAATCTATGCAGTATTGATCATCATTTAAATCGACATATATCTGATCATATGTATCATCTTTGACTGATTTGATGCTCTCAAATGCATCTCCCCAAACACATTTTACTGAATTTTTCTCTGTAGCCTTCTCGCCTATTTTGCCTAGATGCTTATCACAAACTTCAACTACTTCAGGGTCTAACTCATACCAATCAATAAAACTAAAATTTTTCGAAATACATTCTCGTGCTACACCACCATCTCCACCACCTATAATAGCTGCTTTTTCTTTATTTGAATTTAAGTCAAGTCCTGAATTTACAAAAGTAGAGCTATAAAGATATTCATCTTTTTCTGCTACTTGAATCTCATTATCTATAAATAAAGCTTTTCCAAATTGTTCTAATTCCAGAATCTCAATATGTTGGCCTACCCCTGACTTAAAATTTTCGATAACATTTTTTACTACATATGATTTTTTTAAACCAGGTGAACTATAATTATCATGATAGAGATCTACTGTATCTCTATTAAATTCTTTTTTAATTATTTGTGCATGTTCTATTTCATCTTTAATAACATCTAAAGCAATAGAGGGAGAAATTTTCGCACATGTAAAAAAGTCAAAACTTATTATTCCCTTTTCTGGAAATGTGTGAAAACTAATATGACTTTCAGCCAGCAAAGCAACTAAAGTAAATCCTTGTGGCTCAAATTTATATTTAGAAATTTCAAGCACTGTAACCTTTGCTATTTTCGCGATTTTATAAACAAGTTTCTCAAAAAAAGCAGGGTCATATTCCTTTTTTGTGCCAATTATATCAAGAGTAATATGTTCTCCAACTTTAGTCATATAAATATTTAATAACTTTACTAATTTAATTTTTTACTTCTTTCAAATAAAAAACTACGATAATAATTTATTCGAGGATATTACTTTGAAAAATAATTGGTCAAATACAGAAGCAAAAAAATATATATCAAAATACAAGAAACTTGGTCATTCTAGAGATATGGCTTTGAGAGTTTATACAACTAGATTACTTGGAAGAAATAGTGAATTGGTTCTACATGGGGGCGGTAATACCTCTGTTAAAACTACTGTAAAAGATTTAGATGGAAAAAACTATGATGTTTTATGTGTAAAAGGGAGTGGATGGGATATGGCAGAAATTGAACCAGAAGGTTTGCCAGCTGTAAAACTAAATCCTCTTCTGGCATTAAAGAATAAAAAAAAATTATCAGATGAAGAAATGGTATCATATCAAAAAAGGAATTTAATTAATATCAAATCTCCAAATCCATCAGTCGAAACTTTTCTACATGCCTTTTTACCTTTCAAGTTTGTTGATCACACGCATTCTGATGCGATTATGAATGTAACTAATAGACCAAATGGAATTACTTTTTGCAAAAAAATATTTGGAAAAAAAGTAAGTATAATTCCTTATATAATGCCAGGGTATGGATTAGCTCAGAAGATTAAAGAGGTTTACTTAAACAATCCAAATATAAACTGTCTTATTTTACTTAATCATGGAATTTTCACATTCTCTAACGAAGCAAAAGAATCATACGATCTAATGATTAAATATGTGAGTGACGCTGAAAAGGCTATAAAAAAATTAAAAAGAAAAAAAATTAAACAAATAAAAAGTTTAAATACGAAAATTACTCCTGCTCAAATAGCACCAATACTTCGAGGACTTACATCTAGTGGCTCAAAAAGTAAATTTATTCTTACTTTTAGAAATAATAAGATATTAAAGTATTTTATTAACGGAGTAGAAGTGGCAAGATATTCTACAGAGGGAACTGCTACTCCAGATCATGTAATAAGAGTAAAACCCTTTCCTTTAATAATAAAACCCAAACTTAATTCCTCTATTAGTGAGTTTGAAAAAACTGCAAAAAAAGCATTTATAAATTACAGGAAAAAATATCTGAAATATTTTGAGCAAAACCAAAAAAAGGTTAAAGAAAAGAAAACTATGCTAGATACTTCACCAAGAGTAATAATAGTACAAAATATTGGAATATTTTGTGTAGGCAACAGTCTTAAAGCTGCAAATATTGCAGCAGATTTGACAGAAACTAATGCAAGAGTAATCTCATCTGTTGAAGAAACCTCAAAGTATAAATTTATACCAAAAAAAGATATTTTTGATGTTGAATATTGGTCTCTTGAACAAGCAAAATTAAAAAAAGAAAAAAAGGAATTAGAAGGGAGTATTGTTGTTATTACTGGTGCTTTTGGTGGAATAGGAACAGCAACATATAAATTATTCAAAAAATCTGGCGCAGAAGTAATTTTAATAGACAATAATAAAAAAAAGGTCAATGAAATGAGCAAGAAATTAAATGACCTTTGTATTTATTGCGATGTAACAAACAAAGAAAGTGTTAAAAAAGCATTTAATTTAATTTCATCTCAATTTGGAGGAGTAGATATTTTAATATCAAATGCAGGAACTGCAACAGGAGGTTCTATTGCTGAGGTTAGTGATAAAATTTTAAGAAAAAGTTTTGAAGATAATTTCTTTTCTCATCAATACTGCGCTTCTGAAGCTACAAAAATTATGAAACTTCAAAATAATGAAGGTTGTTTATTATTTAATATTTCCAAACAATCTGTAAATCCAGGTAAAAATTTTGGGCCTTATGGATTGCCAAAATCGGCATTATTAAATCTATGCAAACAATATGCCGTTGATTATGGATCATATGGGATAAGATCCAATGGGGTAAATGCAGACAGAATTAGAAGTGGGCTTCTAAATGATAAAATGATAAAATCAAGAGCAAAGGCTAGAGAAGTTACGACAGATGAATATATGAAAGGTAATTTACTTTTAAATGAGGTAAAAGCTGAAGATGTAGCCAAAGCTTTTTTTCATCTTTCAATATCCAAAAAAACCACAGGAGCTATTCTAACAGTTGATGGCGGAAATATTGCTGCATCTTTAAGATAGTTTATGCCTTTTTATCAACCAAATGAATTGCCTAGATTAATGGTAGCTCCAAATGGAGCAAGAAAAATCAAGAAAGATCATCCAGATGTTCCCTTAACAATAAGAGAAACAGTTGATGTTGCTAAAAACTGTTTTGAAGCAGGGGCAGGTGCTATTCATCTGCATGTAAGAAATGATAAAGGAGAACATGTTTTGGATGCTGGACTTTATAAAGAGGCATTAAATGAATTAGAACACCAAGTTCCTAAAATGCATATTCAGGTCACTACTGAGGCAGTTGGAAAGTATTCTCCTGAGGAAATGAGGAAACTTGCATATGATGTTACTCCACCAGGTACATCAATTGGTACGGCTGAGTTAATACCCTCCAGAAACCCGACAGAGGAAGATATAAAATTATATAAATATTTGACAGAAGCTGGAACTAAAATACAGCATATTTTGTATAATCCGAAGGATGTAGACTTATTAGTAAACCTTTTAAATAAAGCAGAAATTCCAATTGAGGGAGCTTGGTGTTTATTTGTAATTGGTCATTACACAGGTAAAATTAGTTATCCAGAAAAAATTCCAGAGTTTTTAAAAGTAATGAAAAATAATAATGTCAATTTAGATTGGTCAATATGCGCTTTTGCAAAAGAAGAAATGAGTTGTTTGGAAAAAGCGATCAACCTAGGTGGTAAAATTAGAGTAGGATTTGAAAATTCCTTGTATATGCCAAATGGAGAAATTGCTCCAAACAATCATTCAAAAATATTAGCTGTAAATGAGATGTTCAATCTATCGTAAAATCGAAGAATATTTTTTTAAAAGTAAACTAACGTCTCTATCTGATCTTGCTGAAGCTAGTATAAATCTATCTGGTCTTACTAAAATAGCTTTTGAATTAATATTTTTTAAATATTTTGATACATTGCTCAAATTCTTTGCATTCAATGAAGAGTAATTAATTGAGGTTTTAGGCTTTATATCTGATGATAAAATTATCATTCCTTTTTTTGAAAAATGATCATCTAGGGTTTTATTATTTTTAAGTTTGAATTGAGGAAAAGTTTTTCCTCTATTTACATCCTTTATATTGCCTAGACCTTTGCCTAGTTTAGGTTTAATTGACTGCATACTTTTAATACCTTTGTTATCAGATTTTATATTGTCAGTTATTTGAATGGACTCAACAGCATTTACAAATTCTCCCATTCTCATAGTAGTTTCAATATATTCTTTAACATTAAGAGATCTTTCCGATTGATATGTGTTTAAAAGTGTTTCATCATATTTATTTCTAATACAGTTGGCAATTTTCCATGCTAAATTTGATGCATCCCTAATTCCAGCACACATTCCTTGTCCCATAAATGGTGGCATTAAATGAGCGGCATCACCGGCTAAAAAAATTCTACCTTTGCGCCATTTTCTAGCAATAGCAGATTCAAATGTATAAATTGTTTTTCTCTCAATAATTGCTTCACTTTTATTTAGCCAAGGTTTTAGAAAATTCCAAATATAATTTTCTGATAAAACTTTTTTATCACTGTGATTTTTCTTAATTGCAAATTCCCATCTTCTACGTCTACCAACATTTCTACAATAAGTCGCTGGTTGTTTTGGATTTGAATATTGAATTGTTCTATCTGGTAAATTATTTTTTTTCTTTTTCAATATTAGATCAACTACTGCCCATTTTTGAGTAAAACCTAAATTATCCATTTTTGTTTTCATTTGTTTTCTAGTTATAGAGTTAGCACCATCACAACCAATTAAATATTTTGATCTTGCTAGAAGCTCTTTGTGATTATTTATGTTTAAATAAGTTATATCCACATGATTTTTTAAATTGTTAATTTTTATAACTTCGGAATTTTGTTCTATTGAGACTTTTTTATAATTTTTTAATTTTTTTCTGAGTTTTTTTTCAAGATCAGGCTGATGAAATCTATAACTTGGATACCATCCATTTTCTGTAATTTTTTTTGGTCTTGGCCAATCTAAAATTACTTTATCTTTAGAATTAACAAATTTAGTACCTTTATTAATTATAGTGTGTTTCAAAAATTCTTTTGTAATTCCTATTGTTTGAAATACTCTCATTATTTCATCATCAAAATGAACCGCTCTAGGAAGTGGGTAAAAACTTTTTTCTCTATCGAGAATTAATATTGAAAAGTCATGCATTGCCAGAAGGTTTGCTAAAGTCCCTCCTGCAGGTCCTAATCCTACTATTATGACATCAAATTCTTTCATTGATATTTTTAAAAATTATTTTTTTTTTAAATTTGAATATAACCAAGGACAATCAATTAACAATGGAGCTTGTTTTCCTTGAGAAGCAGTTTCGAGTCTTTTGTTTCTAAATTTCATTCTCTCATCATCTGGTAAATAAAGTCTCTCATGCCCCCAAAAACTAGGCCCCTCAAATGTTTCAATTGGCTGCCATGTGTCTGGATTAATAATCCTCCCACCCCATCCATTTTCAATAAAAAATCCTGACGGTGTAATTGAATAAAATGATGTCATATAATCATTGGTATGCCGTCCCATTGTATAAGCAATTGCATTATCCTTGTATTGTAACAAGTCATAACCTTGACCTACGTCGTCTAAGTTATTGTATTCAACCATAAAATGATGGAAACCAGTTCCACCTGAGCCGAATAAAGCTAAACTATGATGTCTGCCATTAACATGAAAAAAACATAATGATATTGGAGTATGACTATAATCACTTATCTTGAATCCCATTACATCTCTGTAAAATGGAATTAAATCATCAATATTTTTAACATGCACAACTGCATGTCCCATCCCTAGTGCCCCAGTCTTAAATCCTGAAATTGGCCTGCCTGGTTTAAAAGGATCTGTATCCAACATAGGCTTATACACTAGCTCAATACGATTTCCTTGTGGGTCATTAAAATATATTAGATCCTCAACAAAACGTTTGTCAGCAAAAGAAGTCTTTCCATGATTTACTACAATTTTATTTTCCTCTAATTTATTTGCAAAGGTTTGAAGATCTTCTTTGCTCTCAACTTCCCATCCTAAAAATCCTAATCCATCTCCTTTATCGCCAGTTATCGTTAATCTTTGTTTTTGGTCATCCATTCTAAAAGACAGAATTTCTTTTCCACGGTCCATCTGTTGCATGCCGAGGTATTTTTGAGAATAGTCTGACCAATCCTCAAATTTATCTGAATTAACTCCAATATAACTTAAAGCTTTTACTGCCATTTTACTATTATACTTAATTTTGAAAGAGCCCGCTATGAAATTAGCGGGCTCGAATTTAACTATTAACCGTCTATTTTAGAAATTACTTCTCTTGCCCTTTTTAATACAGCATCTCCATCAAGACCTTTGCCTTTCATTTCTGCTAACCAGTCTGATTCGATAGGAGCTAATATTTTTTTGTATTCAGCTAACACAGAATCAGATGCAACAGTTATTTCGTGCCCTGGAGTATTTTCTACTTGAACTCTCATCTTGGCATTCTGAGTATCAATTAAATTAGATGCCCAATCGCCAAACCATTGACCTGAATGTTTATCAACACATCCTTTTGCTGCTGAAGAAAGACCATTATATTTCCCCTCATTCATTATTAAACCAAATGTAGCATTAGTGATGTTAACTTCTGTATGATATTTAGTAACATCAAATAATCTAAATGAACCAATTGCTGTGTATGGGAAAGGTGTGCCATCTATAACACCTTTATTTAATGCTTCTGAAGTTCCTGGTGCTGGTACTTTTACTCCAGTTGCTCCTAAAGTTTTAAGAATAGTTCCAGCTATTTTGCTTGGAACTCTCATTTTTTTACCTTTAAAGTCTGCAGGTTTAACTACTTTGGTATCCTTCATATGGATTTGGTATCCAGGGTTCGAATGAAGTCCTATCAGTTTAATTCCTGCCATTTCTTTATCTAGGTAACCTTCTTCAAAAAGAGTATTTAAAGCTCTAGATCCAGCTTTTGATGTTTTGGTCAGGAATGGAAGTTCTACAACTGAACTTAAAGGAAATTGTCCACCAATATATCCAAGAACTGTCCAAGATATATCTGCAACTCCTGAAGTTACTATATCATATTGTTTTGGAGGACTTCCTAATACTCCTCCTGCATACATTTTAACGTTTAAAGCACCATTTGAACATTTGTTAACTTTATCTGCCCAAGCAGCTAAAATCTTACTTGCTATAAATGCTTTTGGTGGTTCAAAAGTTGCTAACTTTAATTCTGTAGCTGATGCTGTACTAATAATGCTTAAGGAAAAAATTCCTATAACAAAACCAATTATTTTTTTTTTCATGTTAATCCCCTCTTATTATTAAATAATTATAAGAAAGTTTAACTTGAAAATTAGATTATTTCATCCTTAATTGTATTAGATAAAGTGCCAATTTCTGTGATTTCTATTTCTACATTATCTCCCGGCTTCATAAATACTGGAGGGTTTCTTTTAAACCCTACCCCTCCAGGCGTACCAGTGACTAGTACATCACCTGCTCTCCAAGCCATAGCTTTAGAAACATACGAGATTAAGATTGGAATATCAAAAATAAGTTGACTTAATTTTGCGTTTTGCATGACTTCGCCATTTAATCTAGTTTCAATTGTTAAATTTTTATAATTATTAATGTCTTCAGCTAAAACCATGTGTGGACCAAAACTCCCTGTTTTTTCAAAGTTTTTACCCATCCCAAATTGTCTTGTATGTCTCTGCCATTCTCTTACAGTACTTTCATTATAACATGAATAACCAATTATATGCTTTAAAGCATCCTCAGGTTTTATGTGTTTGCCACCTTCACCCATAATTACTGCCATCTCACCCTCAAAATCTAAACTTTGTGAAACTAGAGGTCTTTGAATTGGTTGTAAGTGTGCAGTTTGACTTTCTGGAAATCGATGAAAAATTACCGGGTTCTCTTCAACTGTTCTGTTAGTTTCTTTAACATGTTCACTATAATTTAAACCTACACAAATAATTTTTCCAGGATTTGGAATTAAGGGCAAATATTCAATATCTGAGTCATTTATATTACCTGGATTATTTGTTGCATAAGATTTCGCATCTTCAATTCCTTGGTTTTGAATTAAATCTTTAAGTGTATTTGAATTAGATACTTTTCCAGTTAGATCTGTAATTTTATTATTATTTATAATGCCAAACTTATTTTGTTTATTATGTTTAAAAGAAATAAACTTCATGATTAATACTTTATATTTTTGAAACTACTTATATGTTAATGTTTAAATAATTTGAAGCAACATTTTTATGATTTCTAAAGTCAGTAAAGTTTTTGATTATTCAGCGATAGCTTCAGGCATAGTTTTGCTTTTATTAGCTGTATTAACTTTTTGTGACGTTTTTGGAAGACGATTTTTAAATTCACCAGTTACAGGTACAATAGAGTTAGTTGAAATAGGAATGGCATTAGTAGCTTTCCTCGCAATGCCAAGAGCATTTTATTTAAATGCTAATGTTTCAGCAGATTTTATAAATAATTTAAATTTGGGTATATTTAAAACTTATTTGGTAATTTTAAAATTTGTTTTAATGATATCGATTATGTCCTTAATGGCATACTCTACCTCTTTGACATCATACAAGTTTATGAATAATCAAAGAGTAACGATTGATCTAGAACTTTATTTTTATCCTTTTTATTTCATATGCTCTATTGGTATGTGGTTAAGTGTTTTTGCTATCATCATATGGTTTATTAAAACTATTTTTAAAAGTAATTCAAAAGCTGAGAATTTATAATGGGATTAGAAGCTGTAATTAATGGTGGATTGTCTTTTGCCGCTGTATTAATTTTGATGGTATTAAATGTACCAATAGGAATTGCAATGTTGGTTGTTGGTTTTATCGGCTTTGCAGTGATTTCAGGATTTGACCCTGCAATATTTGTTTTGGGAACTGCTCCTTTTGATGCTGTCTCAAAATATACATTATCAGTTTTGCCTTTGTTTGTTCTAATGGGAAATCTTGCCAACAGTTCAAATTTATCAAGAAATTTATATGATGCAGCTTATGCAATAGTGGGTCATTACAAAGGCGGTTTAGCGATGTCTACTGTTGGAGCATGCGCTGGATTTGGAATGATTTGTGGATCTTCAATTGCTACAGCTGCAACAATGTCTCAAATGGCAGGCCCTGAAATGAGAAGACATGGTTACAGTGATGCCCTAATAAGCGGATCTATTGCATCTGGTGGAACGCTTGGAATTATAATTCCTCCGAGTGTTATATTAGTAATATATGCTTATTTAACTGAACAGTCTGTTCAAGAATTATTTTTTGCTGCACTGATACCTGGGATAATAGCAGTGGTACTGTATATGATTGCTATTAGGATTTATCTTTTAATTTATCCCACACAGGGTGGTTATGGAACAAAGATGCCCTTGAAGGAACGAATTTCTGCATTATCAAAAGTTTTTCCAATTTTTTTAATATTTGCAATCATGATGGGTGGACTTTATTTAGGTTTTTTTACAGCAACAGAAAGTGCTGCAGTAGGTGTAATATTAGTTTTAATTTTTATTTTTTTTAGAGGTCAATTAAAATTAAGTTTATTGAAAGATGCTTTATGGACGACTATAAAAACTGTTGGTTCATTATATTTAATTGTTATTGGTGCAAGTATATTTAATTATCTTATAACTGTCACACAATTACCTTTTGCGGTTGTTGATTTTATAAATTATCTTGAGCTTACTCCATTAGGAATAATTTTAGTAATTTGCGCAATTTATTTAGTTCTTGGCACTGTAATGGACTCTTTAGCAATGTTATTTTTAACTATTCCAGTATTTTATCCAGTGATTATTGATGCTGGAATTGATCCTGTTTGGTTTGGTATATTTGCAGTGATAGTTGTTGAGTTTGGATTAATTTCACCTCCTGTTGGAATGAATTTATTCGTTATTAAAGGTGTAATGCAAAAAACACCTCTACAAACTATATGGTTTGGGACTCTTCCATTCTTGATGACTGACGTAATTAGGCTCGCTTTAATTATTGCTTTTCCTGCAATTTGTTTATATTTGCCTAGTCTAATGGCTCACTAGTATCTTTTATTTTTTTTATATAATTAAAATAAATAAATCCAAAAACTGCACCTACAATCATTAAAATATATTGATAGAATTTTAATAATACAAACACTATTGGTAATTCTTTACCTGGATTTTGAGCATAAAAATTGTCTGTACCATCTTTATATAAATCCATTGGGCCTAAAGTTGCATACAAACCAAAGATAAATATATAAATGCAAGGTAATAAAGAAATAATTAGTAAAATTCTATTTCCACGAATTAATTTTATTAAATTTGCAGAAATTCCAACTGAAACTAAGCAAATTAAAGACAATATTAAAGGGTTCATTACCAAACTCCTATCATAATTCCATCATCTTTTGTATAGTCTCTCTCTTTTAAAACAAATTCATCTGTTGCTGCAACCCTATTTTTTCTATTTGTAATTCTTTTAAGCAAAATATCCTTCATTTCATCAACAATTTTTTTGTGTTCTGATGATAGCCCTAGATCATTGAATTCATCTGGATCATTTTTTAAATCAAATAATTGAGGTGGAAAACCTTTATAATAAATATACTTCCATCTATTATTTCTAATCATATAAGCTCTTGCATCTGATGCTCCAACATTAAGAATCTTTCTTGCTTCGTTAAATGAGTAATCGATTTCACTAAATACACTCTCTTTCCAATTAGAGACTTCATTTCCTCTAATAATTGGTAACAAAGATTGTCCTTCAAGGCGATGTTTACTTACATCGCTATCTACAGAGTCCAAAAAAGTTGGTAGTAAATCTATGGCCTCTACAAACCTTTTTTCTCTAATTCCTCTACTATTATCTGATAAATTACTAGGATCATAAATTATCATCGGCACTTTAACAATTTGTTCGTGAAATAGTTCTTTTTCTCCTAGCCAATGATCACCCTGATAATCACCATGGTCTGATGTAAAGACTATCATTGTATTTTTCATGTAATTTTTTTCTTCTAAAAATTTAAATAACCTACCAAGATTATCATCAATTTGTTTTATTAACCCCATATATCCTGAAAGAACAGTGTTTCTAACTTCTTCTCTTGAAAAAGTCTTTGAAATATTATTTTCCATGAAAGCTTTGTACACTGGATGATCTATTTCTTTTTCAGCATTACTTCGATGAACTGGGTAAAATTGGTTTGCTGAATACATGTTATGGTAAGGTGCAGGTGCAATATATGGCCAATGAGGTTTTATAAATGATAAATGCAGAAACCAAGGTCTTTCTCCACTTTCTTGAATAAACTCCATAGATCGATTAGTCATAAAAGCAGTTTCTGAGTGCTCCTGTTTAACTCTCGCAGGTTTATTAGAATTTCTTAATCTCCATCCACTTAAAATATTTCCATTTTCATCCTCTGATGAATTTGCCCAACTATCCCAAGGGTTTTGACCATCATATCCAAGTTGATTTAACCACTCATTGTAGGATAATTTTTTGTTTGAATTTTTAATATGGTTATTTGGGTGAAGCCCATCATCTCTTTCATACGGTTCAAAACCAGGCTCGCTTATTGTTAAACCTATTTCTGTATCTTTTGAAATTCCAAGTCTATTCATTCCATCTAAATCTGGTCTCATATGAGTTTTACCAACAACACCAGTTCTTATCCCAGATTGTCTTAAATAATCTCCAATTGTTAATTCCCCAATCGGTAAAGGTATTTGATTCCACGTTGAGCCATGACTAAATACCGTTCTCCCAGTGTAATACGATGCTCTTGATGGGCCGCAAACAGGAGCTTGGACATAAGCTGACTCAAACAAAACTCCTTTTTTTGCTAAACCATCTATATGAGGTGTTTTAAGATGAGGATGGCCATAACAAGAAAGATAATCAAACCTTAGCTGATCAGCCATTATAAATAATATATTTTTAACTTTATTCATTATCTTTTAAACATTTGCTTTAATCCAACGGTAGATGCCTCGCATATACCTTTTTCAGTAATTAAACCTGTTACATATTTTGCAGGTGTTATATCAAATGCAAGGTTCATTGCTTTACTAGTTTTAGGATAAATCAAAACTCTTTTAATATTATTTTTTTCATCTTTTCCTTCAATATAAGATAGTTCTTCAGAATTTCTTTCCTCAATAGGAATATCTTTGTAATTTTTGATATCCCAATCTATTGTAGAACTTGGTAAGGCTACATAGAAAGGAACATTATTGTCATAAGCAGCCAATGCTTTTAAATAAGTTCCTATTTTATTACACACATCTCCAGTTGATAAAGTTCTATCCGTTCCAACAATACACATATCAACCTCTCCTCGTTGCATTAATATTCCACCTGTATTATCTGCAATTATAGTATTAGGAATATTTTCTTCATTTAATTCATATGAAGTTAAGTTTGCACCTTGGTTTCTTGGTCTTGTTTCGTCAACCCAAACATGGATGGGAATTCCTTTTTTATGTGCGTGATAAATTGGTGAGGTAGCTGTCCCCCAATCTATAGTTGCTAACCAACCTGCATTACAGTGGGTTAAGATATTAACAGTTTTATTGTTTTTATTATAAATTTCTTCGATAATTTTAAGTCCATTAAATCCTATATTCTCACAAAATTTTACATCCTCATCACATATTGATTTTGCTTCTTCTAATGCCACATCTAATAATTCATCAGACTTCACAAATGATAATTTATTATTCATTCTATGAACTGCCCATTGTAAATTTATAGCTGTAGGTCTTGAATTAACTAATTCTTCTGAACTTTTTTTAATGAAATCTAAATTTTTATTTTCTTGTATTGCCAATACTATACCGTAAGCAGCAGTTCCACCAATAAGAGGTGCTCCTCTTACCTCCATAGTTTTTATAGCTTTTACTGCATCTCTTATTGTCTTTAAATCTTTAACAACAAAATGATGTGGAAGTTTGGTTTGATCAATTATTTTTACTACATTATTTTCATACCAAATTGTTCTATATTTTTTGCCCTTTATTCTCATTTAATTACTCCAAACCACAGGAAACCAATCCTTTCTCATTTTATCTCCTGAATTTAAATTTATTCCTTCAAAAGGTGGAGAAGTTTCTCCTTTTCTATCAATGTATCTTAGATCGTCTCCAATAAATCTTGCAGAGAATGCTTTACGACTTTTTTTGTCATTATTTCCTGAAGATGAATGTAAAACTTTAAAATTAAATAATATTGCATCTCCCATATTCATCTCTGCACTAAAAATATTATTTTTATCTATATTTGGCATATCCATAAAATTCTTATTATTTTTATACCAAAAAGTTTCATTTGACCATTTGGTAGGCTTTACTAACATTGGTAACTTATGGGATCCTTTCAAAACTTTTAGGCAGTTATCTTTTGATACATTATCTAATGGTATCCAGAAACTTCCTGTATCATTTCCATCTACACAATAGTATGGAAGATCTTGATGCCATGGAGTTTCCTTTTTTGTCCCAGGTTCCTTCAAGAAAATATGTTCGTGAAATACCTGAATTTGATTAGATTGAGTTGATTGAGCAACAATTTCCGCTGCGGGTGAGTTAAAAATAAAATCTTTAAATTCTTCAATTCTTCTCCAGTTACAATAGTCCTCAAAAAATCTCCCTCTTTGTTGTTTTGAAATATTTTCTCTTCCATATGAACTTGGGTTACTTAACACTTTATGAAATCCGGTTTTAAGTTTTTCAATCCAAGGTAAAAAAACTTCATTGATTAAAATTACACCATCATTTTTATAATTTAAAATTTGCTTATCAGATAATTTTACTGTCACTTATTTAAAACTCTTCCAGCTACTGTTTTTAGTTTGTCTTTTGTTTTCTGTGATCTTTTTTCTGGAGCAGTAATTATAGCAACATCTAAGCAATTATTTGCTGGGTCATTCGGGTCAATATGAGTATCAAAATTATCAATAAGATTTTTAATCATACTTTTTGCTTTAAATGCATTATCTAATAATACTTTTATCACTTGTTGCACATCAACATTTTCATGATCTGGATGCCAACAATCATAATCTGTTACCATTGAGACAGATGCATATCTAATTTCTGCTTCTCTTGCCAATTTGGCTTCAGGCATATTTGTCATTCCTATCACATCGGCTTTCCATGATCTGTAAAGATTCGATTCAGCTAAAGTTGAAAATTGTGGACCTTCCATTACTACATAAGTTCCTCCCCTTTGATAATCTATTCCTTCTTTTTTAATTGCATCCTCACATGCATTCATTAAACTCTTAGAGGTCGGGTGTGCCATTGATACATGAGCAACTATTTCATCGTCAAAGAAAGTTTTATTTCTAGCGAATGTTCTGTCTATAAATTGGTCAATAATAACAAATTTACCGGGTGGCAAGTTTTCTTTCAAAGAACCAACAGCAGATACAGAGACAATATCTGTTACTCCCAATTGTTTTAACGAGTCAATATTTGCTCTAAAATTTATGTTTGATGGTGAAATAAAGTGTCCCTTACCATGTCTTGGTAAAAAATAAACTTCCTTATTTTTATAAATTGTTTTTAAAATCTGATCTGATGGTTTTCCCCAAGGAGTGTTTAAATCTATTAATTCTCTATCTTTAAACTCCTCTACGTCGTATAGACCACTTCCACCTATTATTGCTAATTTATTATTTGACATATAAAAAGTAATTATATTGTATTTATAAATAACTATTATGGATTTAAAAGATTATATTCGCTCAATTAAAGATTATCCTAAAAAGGGTATTTTATTTAGAGATATAACTACTTTAATAAAGAATGAAACTGCTTTTGAGGAAACAATTAATCAAATCGTTGAGAGATCCAAAAAATTTAAGCTAGATAAAATAGCTGCAATTGAATCACGTGGTTTTGTATTTGCATCTGCTGTTTCTTACATCTTAAAAAAACCTTTTATTATGCTAAGAAAAAAAAACAAACTTCCTGCTGATGTACATTCAGTTGATTTTGCACTGGAATATGGAACAGCAACAATAGAAGTTCATAAAGACTCAATTTCAGAAAATGACTCAGTTCTAATAATAGATGATTTGATAGCAACAGGTGGAACTGCAGATGCTGCAGCGAAACTTATAGAAATTTCTAAAGGACATGTTGCAGCCTTTATATTTGTTATAAATCTTTTTGACCTAGGTGGTTGTGATAATCTCAAAAAAAAAGGATATAAAGTTGAAAATTTAATGGAATTTCCTGGTCATTAGTTTGGTAGCGGGAAGTGGGATCGAACCACTGACCTCGGGCTTATGAGTCCCGCGCTCTAACCAACTGAGCTACCCCGCCATAAATTCATGAAAGTTATAATAGAAATTTTATATAACGCAATCAACTATTAAAAGATTAAGTTTTTTTAACTCCTGTTGGGTGTGGAATTCCATCAATAACTAATTTTGGTTCCACACTTACATCGATTAATTTAGGACGATTTTCTAGGTAAGATTTTATACTCTCAATAGACATCATGTCTTCTAAAAATTTTTCTAATCTAGGAAATTTTTTTATTATTGTAGGATCAAGCATTTTAGATAAATCTAAATGATGAAATGTTACAAAATCACATGCTCTAGGCTCATCTAAAATAAAAAATTTTTTATCATTTTCTTTAATAACTTTTTCAAGATCTTCAAATCTTGATAATAAAAATGACATCATGTCATTTTTTTTCTTTTTAAATTTCTCTCCTGTTGCAAAATTTACTGTAGGGTTTAGAGGCATAAAAAGTTCCTGTGCACTCTGCATAATAGCATTTGCTTTGGCATTTAATATTGGATCAGTAATGTTGATGCCTGCTAAATTTTCTATAAATGTCATTATTGCCATACTTTGACAAATCTCATGTTTCTTATCTACAATTAACATTGGTAGTTGTTTAAAAGGAATGCTAGGTTTTACATCTGACCACTCTTTATCATAGTAATCCCATGACATAAGATCTTCATACTCAATATTTGAATAATGAAATAATAAACGAGGAGCTTCTGCCAAAGCTCTCATTTTAAAATATATTAATTCTAATTTATGTGTCACTTAAATTTATGAGGCTATAAATTTTATTAAGTAATAAAGTATACCAGTAATTATTGTTGCATAAACAAAGCCAACAACAAACAATTTGATAATTATTTTGTTATCATCATATTTTGATTTTAAATATACATAAATGAGAGTGTAAATTCCCACTATTGCAATACTTAATAATATATCTGTTGGATTCATAGATTTTTTTATAATTCTAATTTAATCTAATAATATTACTTATTCAATTGATAAGAGAATAATTTTAGATTGTCTTATCTTTATCAAATAATAAACTGCTATTATTAAAAATATAGAGAGAGGAAAAAAATGATTAAATTTAAATCAATCAGCAAAACTTTTATGAGTTTTGTTTTAGTTATTTCATTTTTAGTATCTTCAACAGCAGCATTTGCAGAAATAGTAGGTAGACTTTCAGTTCATTGGAGTCCTAAACACCATAGTGCAAAACACGCTCAAATTTTTGCTGATGAAGTTAACAAAAGAGCAAATGGAAAATTAAAAATTGAAGTTTATCCATCTAAGCAACTTTTTGGAATTAGAGAAGTCATGGGCGCTGTAACTTCAGGTGCAGTTGAGTTAGGTGGAATTGTTGGTGTTGTAAGTTTTCCACCAATAAATAAAAACTTTAATGTTGCATCTTTCCCAGGCCTATTTAATTCTTGGGAACAACAAAGAGGTTTTTTTCAAAACTCTGCTAAAGGAAAAGAAATTTGGGGAGAATTAACTAAAAAAACTAATTCAACTTTAGTAATGTACAATCCAGTTGGCCCAGTAATGTCAATTTCAAGTGCTAGAGAGTTAACTGGTATAGATGCCATGAAAGGTTTGAAAGCTAGAAGATTACTTAAAAGTGAAGAGCCTATGTGGGATGCTCTAGGGGCAAATCGTGTATCTTTAAAAACAGGTGAAGTATACAACGCTTTGCAATCTGGAATGATAGATACAATAAATAGCCCTCCAGGAAGTATAAAGGCTTATAGCTGGTGGGAATTTTTAAAATACGCTCAAAAGCCATACCAATATTATGCTGATGCATATATAATGGCTAACTCTACTTGGTTTAATAGTTTACCAGCAGACTTACAAAAAATAATTATGGATGTTGGTAAAGAAGTTGGAACACTTTCAACAGACAGAATTATGGATCATGGTGAAACTGTTCTTAAAGAATTCCAAGAGAGAGGTGGTGTTGTAACTACTCTTTCAGGAGCTGAGAAAGCAAAATTTGATAAGCTTATGAAAGATAAAGTTATGCCTGCGATGGCTAAAATGATCGACTCTGATGCTTTAAAAGCAGCACAAGACTACGCAAAAAGTAATTAGAATAAGTTAATTGCTTAATCTAATAAAATGAAAGCGTTGCGAGCAGTTAATAATTTTTTAGCTTCGGCTTCATTAGCTCTCGCAATGTTTATCATTTTCATTATGGTTGCTGCACTATTTTTAAGTGCAGCTACAAGATTCATTACAGGCACTGGATTTGCTTGGTTTATAGAACTACCACCAGTTTTAGTTAGTTGGTTAGTATTTCCATTATTAGGACCCCTCTTAAAAAAAGGACAACATATTAAAGTTGATTTTTTAACTCCTATGCTTTCAAAAAAAAATAAAGAATTTTTGTTTTTGATTGTAAATATAGTTGCCCTTTTATCAGCATGTGTTTTCTTTAAGGCAGGGCTTGATGCAACAATAATGTATTTCAATTTGGGTCAAGTCATGGAGATTGAAATTAGTATACCTATATGGTGGATGTTTTTAGCATTCCCTGTTGGTTTTTTAATATTAGCTCTTACCTCATTAGAGTTATTACTCGATAACATTATAAATATAATAAGAAATTAAATGTTTGCTTTAGCATCTATATTATCTTTTGTAGCTTTAATAATTTCTGTTCCAATTTTTTTAGTATTTGGCTTAGGTAGTTCTATAGCTGCTATTGGTGGATTAAATCTCCCTTGGTCTGTTTTGATTCAAGTTTCTTTTGGAGCTTTAACAAAACATGTCCTTATAGCTGTGCCATTGTTTATTTTTAGTGGAATGGCGATGCTTAAAGGTGGGGCAGCACTTAGACTTGTAAAATTTGCAACAACTTTAGTTGGGCATTGGCCAGGAGGTTTGGGTGTTGCAATGGTTATTGCGATGGGATTCTTTGCGGCATTCTGTGGATCTATATTAGCTGCAATTACAGCAGTAGGAACAATCATGATGCCAAAAATGATTGAGCAGGGCTACCCTACTCCATTTGTTGTGGTACTAGCTGCATCAGCTGCTTTACTTGAAGCTTTAATTCCTCCATCAAATGCTGCTATTTTATTTAGCGCACTTACATATGTCCCTGTCTCTAAAACATTTGCAGCTGGTGTCATACCAGGAATTATACTTTTAATTTTAATGGTGCTATTAGTTTTATTTAAATGTAGACATATTAGAGCCGACAGAAAGGCAACACTTAAAGAAAGATTAAGTTCTTTTATTGCAGCACTGCCAGCTTTAATAACCCCAATTATAATTTTAGGTGGGATATATGCAGGTTTTTTAACACCATCAGAGTCAGCAGCTATAGCTGGGGTTTATGCTGTTGCGATAGGATTTTTAATTTACAGAGAATTGACTTTTTCGTCTTTACTAAGTTGTTTGAAAGATACCGCTATCATTACTGCTGTTATATTTTCAATTATTGCGACCGCAACTTTTTTAAGTGTTGTACTTACTTATACTCAAGCCCCTCAAAAGATTATAACATATTTTACAGATATGGGAGTAAGTGTAAATTTATTCTGGATAATGTTAGGGACAATATGTTTAATTTTAGGAACATTTATAGAAATAGTTCCAGTATTTTATTTAACTGTTCCAATTTTTGCGGCTTTAACACTATCTTTTGATCAAAGCTTACTTCATTTATATGTAGTATTTGTTGCTTTTGCCGGGATAGGAATGATTACGCCTCCTGTTTGTGTAGGAATTTATACTGCAGCTGGCGTTATAAAAGAAAATCCTGCCAATGCATTTAAAGAAGTACCATTATTTACGATTGTTGGAATTATTTATGGAATATTGATGATTTTATTTCCAATCTTTTCTACTTGGTTGCCAAGTCTTCTTTAAACTATTTAGTTTTGATTTTTTATCTCTTTTTCACAAATTAACCTAGCTTCCTCTGGCTTCAATTTTTTTTGTAGTTTACTCTTTGCAATTGTGCATGCAGATATAGATTTTTGAAGACTAAATTCCTCATATTTTCCAACACTTAAATAAAGAAAAATAATTGCTGCTGCCAAAAATAATAATAATTTGTAATTTTTATACATTAAGAAGTTTGTTGCTCTGGTAATGAAATATCTAAGTGGTAGTTTGGTTCATCTCTTTGTTTTTTAAGAGCTGGAATTATTTCTTTATAAGTTTCAAATAATCCGCTTTTAATTTTGGGTAACTGATCTTTTAAATGGTAATGTAATTTTTCTAAATTATAAGCTGGAACAGTTGGAAACATATGATGTACACAGTGATACTCCATCTTCCAATATAAAAAGCTAAGTATTGGATTTAATTTCATATCCCTTGCTGATAATCTATGGTCTTTTACATCTCTTGCTAATCCAGCGTGTTGAGTAAAGGCAACAAATTTATGTAATCCTTTTCCGTAATAGTGAGGCAACAAAAGATACAATGCTGGTAACCAAGATGATACCAAAAGAGACCAGATAATTATATATAACCAAATACAAACAAAAATTCTTGAAATCAAAATAGCTCTTGGTCTTGCTTTTTCTGGAATACTATCTATCATAACTTTAGTTTTTAAGCCTAAAGCATGCTTTATAACTTCAAATGCAATACTTTTTTTAAAAAATAATAATTCACCAAAAGGAATTAAATTCATTAATAATTTTTTAGGAGTATCTTTTAAATTATTGTCATATTCAATTTCATGATCATAAGGATTTTTTGTTGAATAAGTATTTCCATGGTGAACAAAGTGGGTATATCTCCATCTAGTGGGTTCAAAGTATGCCATGAAACATGAGATGTAATAAAATATTTCATTTAAAAATTTAGTCTTGAATGCTGTTTTGTGACCTGTCTCGTGCCAAATTGGATTACAAAAACAAAAGATATTTCCGTAAATGTAAAACCATAGTACTGACCACCAGGTACCCCAAGTTAAATATGCTAAATATCCAACAATACTTAGTAAGCTAAAATAAATACTTACATGTATTAATCCTTTGATATCTGATTTTTTTGTTAGTTCTTTTAAGACTTCTTTATTAATATTAGGTCTGAACCACTTTTCTAATTTAACGTCCATATATTACAGTATGAATAAAACATCATACATATATTTATTTAACCTACCAATGATTTTTGAGGCTTCATATCACCTTTTTCAATTCCTGCTACTTCTACTGGTTTCTTCATAGCATCTCTTCTAAATGGTTCACCTAATTCTTGGTTTAAAATTACCTCTATAAATGTTGTAATTCCTTTTTTTTGATCCTCGCATGATTGCTTTATTGCTTTAGTTGTTTCTTCCATTGTTTTAACGGCAACACCTTTTAAACCACAGGCGTTAGCAACTTTAGCGTAACTTAATTCAGGGTCTAGTTCTGTTCCAATAAAATTATCATCAAACCATAATATAGAATTTCTCTTTTCTGCTCCCCATTGGTAATTTCTAAATATTACCATTGTAATTGCAGGCCATTCTTCCCTTGCACAAGAACTCATTTCATTCATACTTATTCCAAAAGCACCGTCACCTGCAAAACCAATTACTGGTGTATCTGGACATCCTATTTTTGCTCCAAGTATTGATGGAAAACCATAACCACATGGGCCAAACAAACCTGGTGCTAAATATTTTCTTGGCTTTTCAAAAGTTGGGTATGCATTACCTATTGCACAATTATTTCCGATATCACTTGAAATAATTACATCATCTGGCATTCCAGCCTGTATTGCTCTCCAAGCTTGTCTTGGGGACATTCTGTCTGCATCTCTTTCTCTAGCTTCTTTATTCCAAACTGTCCCCGGATCATCATCTTCATGATCTAAACTTGTAAGAGTTTGTAACCAAGCTGATTTTGTTTTATGAATTAAATTTTTTCTGTCATCTCTACCATTATCGCCAGCTGTTGGTGAAAGTTTTTCTAAAATCTGTTGTGAAACCATCTTAGCATCTCCACAAATACCAACTGTTACCTTTTTTGTAAGCCCAATTCTGTCTGGATTCATGTCTACTTGAATAATAGTTGCATTTTTTGGCCAATAATCAATTCCGTATCCAGGTAAAGTTGAAAAAGGATTTAATCTTGTTCCTAATGCTAAAACTACATCTGCTTTTGAAATTAACTCCATTCCAGCCTTTGAACCATTGTATCCTAATGGGCCAACTGCTAAAGGATGGCTTCCAGGAAAACTATCGTTATGTTGGTAACCATTACATACTGGGGCATCTAACTTTTCAGCTAACTGTTTACATTCATCAATTGCATTACCTATCACTACACCCGCCCCCGATAATATTACTGGAAAATTAGCCTCTGATAAAAGTTTTGCAGCTTTTTCAATAGCTTCTTTACCTCCGCCTTGTCTTTCAAATCTTACAATAGGTGGCAATTCAATATCTATTACTTGTGTCCAATAATCTCTTGGTACATTTATTTGTGCTGGTGCTGAACCTCTAAATGCTTTTTCTATTACTCTATTTAATACTTCTGCCATCCTTGAAGGATCTCTAACTTCTTCTTGGTAGCAAACCATATCTTTAAATAAATTCATCTGCTCTACTTCTTGAAAACCACCTTGACCCATAGTTTTGTTAGCTGCTTGTGGTGTCACTAAAAGCAATGGGGTATGGTTCCAATAAGCTGTTTTAATTGGTGTAACTAATCCTGTTATTCCTGGCCCATTTTGAGCAATAACCATTGACATTTTTCCAGTTGCTCTTGTATATCCATCTGCAATTAAGCCTCCATTAGTTTCATGAGCAACATCCCAAAAAGTAATACCTGCTTTAGGAAACAAATCAGATATTGCCATAAAAGCTGACCCTATAATTCCAAACGAATGTTCAATGCCATGCATTTGAAGAACTTTTATGAATGCTTCTTCTGTAGTCATTTTGGTCATAGTGCAGCCTTTCTTAATTCTTTTTTTATTTGTTAAAGTGTTCGATTAATATATAAGATTGTTCGAAATTCAAATAAAGAAATCGTCACAATGTCTAATACAGATATAATAATTCACGATCAGAAAGACAATGTAGGTGTTGTAGTTATTGAAAAAATAACTCCAAATCAAGACTGTAACTGCTGGATTATGGAGAACGACAAATCTGTCTCAATTCAATCAAAAGACGAAATACCTTTAGGGCATAAAATTGCGATGGTTGACTTAAATGAAGGTGATACGATTTTAAAATACGGACATGATATTGGGAAAGTAGTAAAAAATATTAAAAAAGGTGAGCATGTTCATGTTCATAATGTAAAAACAAAAAAGTGGTAATTTATGGAAATTCCAAAAAGTTTTTTAGGATATAAAAGAGAAAATGGACGAGCTGGAACACGTAATCACGTCATTATTCTTCCTGTAGACGATATTTCAAATGCATGTGCAGAAGCAGTAGCAAATAATATAAAAGGTACAATAGCTCTACCCCACTCTTACGGACGATTACAATTTGGTGCAGATTTAGAACTTCATTTTAGAACAATGATTGGTACAGGAAAAAACCCTAATGTTGCAGCTGTTATAGTTATTGGTATTGAACCAAAATGGACAAAAAGAATTGTAGATGCAATAGCCACTACTGGTAAACCAGTTGAGGGTTTTAGTATAGAAGGTGTGGGTGATATTGATACAATTGCAAAAGTATCAAAAAAAGCACAAGAATTTTCAATGTGGTCATCTGAGAAACAAAGAGAGGAATGTCCAATGAGCGATTTATGGATTTCAGTTAAATGTGGTGAATCTGATACGACATCTGGATTAGCTTCTAATCCAACGGTTGGTAACCTAATGGATAAATTAGAGCCACTAGGTGTTCATTTATGTTTTGGAGAAACTTCTGAACTAACAGGTGCTGAGACAGTTTGTGAGAAAAGAGGAAAAACACCTGAGGCACAAGCAAAATTCAAAAAAACCTGGAACGATTACAATGACTTTATTCTTAGAGAAGCAACAGATGATCTATCGGAAAGTCAACCAACTGCAGGGAATATAGCTGGTGGATTGACAACTATTGAAGAAAAAGCTTTTGGAAACTTTCAAAAGATTGGTGGATGTAAATTTATAGATGTTTTAGAACCTGCAGAAGAACCAACAAAAGGAGCTGGTTTATACTTTATGGACACATCATCAGCTGCTGCTGAATGCGTTACTTTGCAGGCAGCAGGTGGTTTTAATATTCATTTATTCCCAACTGGACAAGGTAATATAATTGGAAACCCCATAGAACCAGTGATTAAATTAACTGCTAATCCACTCACAGCAAAAACTATGAGTGAACACATTGATGTAGATGTATCAAAAATTCTATCTAGAGAGATGAATTTAAGTCAAGCAGGAGATGAGTTAATTAAATCAACCTTAAGAGTTGCAAATGGAAGATTAACTTGTGCAGAAGCTTTAGGTCATAAAGAGTTTGTTATGACTAAATTGTATAGAAGCGCCTAGTTACTTTTTTAGTTTAGCTAATCTTGTATCATTCCAATTAGAATAAAACCTTCTAATCATAGCAGCACCAACTCCAAGCACTACAGCTAGCAATACAGATGTGAGACCATAAAATATTGGCATATCTTCTGAAAAATTTAAAATAAATTTACTTAGGGCTCCTAAATTATCACTTGTATTTGCAATAGCACTAATTGCATTATCATCCTTAATAAATGTATCATAAGCAATAGCTATACCTACTAAAAGCAAAAGAATTGCTAAAATAGTTTTGAATTCTGAACTGTCAATTTTTTCACCTATTTTTTGTCCAAACTGCACTCCAATTATTGATCCTAAGATTAAAACAAAAACTAAAATTAAATCTATAGTTCCATAGTTTAATGCATGGAGAATTGTTACAATTGCGCTAACAAAGATAGTTACAAATAGAGATGTGCCTGGTATCAACCTTGTTGGCATTCCAATAATATAAATCATTGCTGGAACAAGTATAAAAGCGCCTCCAATACCCATAATCGCTGCTATGAAACCAACAATTAAACCAATTATAATTGGGGTAAACGCACTTTCATAAAGTTGAGATTTTTTAAAACGCATTCTCAAAGGTAATCCATGTATCCAATAGTGTTTATGCAATTTTTTTCTCTCAGTAATTTTTTTTCTAGCTTTATCAATTTCTGAAACACCTTGAATTAACATAAAAGTTCCTAAAATTGCGAGGATGTACATATAAGCAAGAGAAATAACCACATTAATTTTTCCAATATCTTTAAAATATGAAAAAGTTATAATTCCTAGAACTGTTCCTACTATCCCACCAATTACAATCATGAAACCCATTTTATAATCAAGTGTCCCTTTGAGATAATGTGTTGTAGAACCTGAAACAGAAGTTCCAAGAATGTTACTTGCTTCATTAGGTACAGCATAAATAGGTGGAACACCTAAAAAAATTAAAAAAGGGGTCATTAAAAATCCACCACCAACTCCGAACAAGCCAGACAAAATTCCTACCACTAAACTTAAACCGAAGATAAAAAGTAAATTTATTTCAACTTGTGCTATTGGAAGAAAATACTCCATATGAAGTAACTATTCCTCTAAGAATACAAAGTCAATAAATATGAATATTTTTAGATAAAATTTTGGGCTGTACTAAGAATTATAATACCCCAAGCAAAGAAGATAAAAAGGTATAAAAAAGATTTAATTATTTTGCTTAATTGATTTTCAAAGAATAAAGGTAATTTTTTTAAATTATTATTTATTATTTGAAACATACTCGCGGAATACCACAGGTTGTGATAAATGCAAATAATATTTTATCTGTTTAGAAAATAGTTGCCCCGAAGACTTTTACCTCTTCTCCTTCTTCACCAAGAACTAATCTTCCAAGAAAGTCACCTGGTATCTCAGTGCTAGTCTGTTTATATAAGATAGTTATATATAAGCCTCTTCTCAGACACCCTATTGCTTCACATCCCTCGGTTAAACTCGAAATCAATTTATTTCCTGCCCATTGTTTGCCAAGTTCAACCTCATTAGCTCCATACATCATTTGTGATGACAGATCTCTTGTAAATCCACCGTAATCTTTTATGTTTGATGATTTAACTAGGTTTGCCCAAATAGGTTCGGCTATTTTAATAATTTCCTCATCGGATTTTTCTAATAAAGCCATTTCTATGATCTATTGAACTTAAGAAGCTTCTTTTTTCTCTTTTTCGTCAACTATGTGGTAAACAGGTGCCTTTTCCATAGTAAACTTACCAGTTTTAGGGTCTCTTCTAGATAGAGTGAGACAATGCCAATTTTCATCATCTAATTTCATATAATCCCCTCTATAATAATAACCTGGCCAACGAGTTTCTTGTCTGAACAAAGTATGCTCTGTTACACATTGAGATGTAATTGTTCTATGTTTTAGCTCCCAAGCTCTCATAAGTTGGTGATAATCCTCAGCTCCAACATTTTCTAAATCCTCTTCAAGCCATGCAAGTAGCTCAAGGCCTTTTTTAAGAGTGTTTTCGTTCGTCATATAATTGTAGCTAATCCCGCCTACATACTCATCCATAATTTTTTGTAGTCTTTGTAAACCTTGGATTGGAGAAATGTAGCTTGGAGACACTGTTCCACCCGTTATTTCATTTCTTCCAACTGTATAATTTTCTAACGGCTTATATATAGCTTCCTTGAATTCGTCACATTGTTTATCACTTACTTCAATATCATTTGCCTTTTGATCTTCTATATATTTTACAGCAGCTTTTGCAGCTAGTCTTCCTTCAGTAAAAGATCCAGATGAGAATTTATGGGCGCTTCCACCGACAGTATCTCCAGCGCCGAATAAGCCTTGAATTGTTGTCATTCTGTTATATCCCCAGAAATATTCGGGTGGAGATAAATCTTCTGGTCCACTCACCCATGCTCCTGAACATGTGGCGTGAGAACCCATAACATAAGGTTCCGATGTTGTTAACTCAGGGTTTGTGTACTTTGGATCTATATTTTGTGAAGCCCATACAACTGCTTGTCCAACTGTCATACCTAAGAAATTTTCCCACCCAACTGTTTCTAAGTGTGGATCTTGGAATGCTTCCTTCGTCACCATGTGAATTGGTCCGCCACCGGCCATTGTTTCTTGGATGAAAGCATGGTTACGTAAACATGTAGGAGTAGGATGATGATCAATATACTCTCCAACTAATTCTTTAGTTTTTTCGTACCATTTTTTCTCATAATTTTCACCGTTAGCATTTTGTGTATATGTTTTTAAATGTAAGAAATAAGCGCCAACCGGACCATACCCGTCTTTAAATCTACATAGAACAATTCTATTCTCCATTTGAGTCATTTTAGCTCCAGCAGCAATAGGTAATGCATATGCCGATCCATTACTCCATGGAGCGTACCAAGTTCTTCCCATTCCTTCACCCACAGCTCTAGGTTTGAAAATATGTGAAGCTCCTCCAGCAGCAACAATAACTGTTTTTGATTTAAATACGTGGTAGTCACCTGTTCTCATATTAAATCCAACAGCTCCACCAACTCTATTTTCATTATTTTCGTCCATTAATAGATGGGTAATCATTATTCTATTGTAAATTTTATCTGCTGATTTTTTTGCTGCCTCTGCAACAATTGGTTTATAACTTTCACCATGTATCATTATTTGCCATTTACCTTCTCTTTGGTATCTACCTGTCTCTTTATTTTTCATCATTGGCAAACCCCATTCATCAAACATATGAACAGTTGAATCTACGTGACGAGCCATGTCATATCCTAAATCTTCTCTGACCAATCCCATTAAATCATTTCTTGCATATCTTACATGGTCCTCAGGTTGGTTTTCACCCCATTGCATTCCCATGTAACAATTGATTGCATAAAGTCCCTGAGCAACTGCACCGCTTCTATCTATATTTGCTTTTTCAACACAAACTATTTTTAAATCTCTACCCCAATGTCTAGCTTCGAAAGTTGCACCAGTACCAGCCATTCCTCCACCAACAACTAAAACATCGCAATTTTCTACTATAGTTTTTCTAGCCATTAATAATAAACTCCTTTTTTAAAAGCACTCTTATCTACTTTTGGTAACTCTTTATTTGTATTTAATCCCTCTGGCTCTGAATATAATATTTGAGAATTAATTTCTCCTTGATTGGGCTTATCTCCCTCAGCTAATTTTGGAATAAATTTACCCCAAGGCTTAGTAGTTATCGGCGACACAAAATTCTTTTCAGTTCCATTTCTAAATTTTATTCTCCAAGAAATTGTTCCTTTTTCTTCTTCTCTTCTAACTCTCACACTATGACCCATTGGAGCAAAATCTGCATAACCTCTTACATCAATTGCGTGGTTAGGACATGCTTTAACACATGAGTAGCATTCCCAACAAAAATTTGGCTCAATATTTTTTGCTCTTCTGATAGTTTCATCGATGTGCATTATATCTGATGGACAAATATCTACACAATGACCACAGCCATCGCATCTTGTCATGTATACAAAAGTTGACATAATTTATATTTTCTCCTTAAAGTTCTGTATCATATTAATAATGTTTTGGCTCTTCTCTTTTTATACCTAGGCCAAATTGCTCAGGAGCGTCGGCCTCAGGTGGAAGATTATCTCTAGATCCATCAGCTTCAGCTAAATTTTTTTGTAAAGCGGCACCCGGTTTGTAAAACATATGAGCAAATTTAGACCAATATACACCTCCAAATAAAACTAAATTTGCAACTATAAATAAAGCTAAAAATACAAAATCATCCCATCTGCCTTGTAAGTTTAAAGATTGAAGATATGACCAAATTAATCCGAACAATGAGGATGCAATCAATGCAAGTACAAATAGGTCTGCTTGTATAATTCTATACCATGGTTGAGCTTCGGAGTAGACATCAACTCTTAAAAAAAACCAAAACCAACCTCCACCTAGAACTGTTAAAGCCGCACCAACATGCCAGATGATTGGCCAAAAAGCAGGTGTTACTGAATTTGGGGTAGTATAAAAAAATATCATCACAACTGATCCAATCCAAAACAAAATTGTTCCATACATTCCCATTACATGTGCCACTCTTCTTTTACCTGCTCCAAGTTCTGATGTAGTAGCAATGTCGCTTGCTATAGTTTTTGAAATTACAGATATTCTCTCTCCTGTTGATAAGGTTTTTGTAGCTGATAATTTTGCTTTTTTTGCATTGTTAAAGAAATACTTCACATTTTTTTTATGAATAATATCCATAACTGTTCCAACTAGAATTAGTAAACCCATTAAAATTACAAATGATTGCATCAAAAATGGTGGTACAGTCTCTGCAAGTATTAAAAATGGATTAGTTGATATCATTGTGAATTTGTTCCTTCCGCATAAGATTTCTAGTACACTTATTAAAATAGATCAACCGCGATATAATGACATTTCAACAGCTAATAATCGTAATTATTATTTGGTTTTACGCACATAATGTTGTTTGGATGAAATTACGCTTCTTACGCCACCTTGTGGATTGTCAACGTCTCCCGATCTTCTTGGAATCAGATGAATATGACAATGATTAATTGATTGTCCTGCAGTTTTACCAGAGTTTGATCCTATATTAAAACCTTCAATTGTTTTATCCTTATGCTCAAGTATTTTTTTAAGTTCTTTTAGAAGCGCATCACAAGCAAGAACTTCCTTATTATTAAGTTCAAAATAATTTTCTACATGTCTTTTTGGAATAATTAAAGCATGATACTTTGAAACTGGGTAAGTATCATAACTAACATAAGCCAATTCATTTTCTAGCTCGAAATCATTGTTGGATATATTACAAAATAAACATGGGTTATTGGGATCTCTCATTTTTTAATTATAAATATATTTTTCTTTTTTAAACTCTTTTTCAAAAGTTTCGTACATTGAATTAAATATTTTGCTTTTTCTTCTCCTCCAATTGCTATCTACAATATAACTTGTAGAAACAACACCTTTGCCAGAACCAACAAGCAAGATTTCATCAAATTGATTTAATTCTTTTAGATAAATATTTTTTTTAATAATATTAAATTTTTTTTCATAAAATTTAAGGTTTACTCCTCTATAATATTTATTTTTTGCTGAATAAATTTTGTTCTTTTTTACAAATAATAAATTTGAAGTTCCAGTTTCAAATATTTTATCATTTACACATAAAGCAATGTCTTCTTTTGAAGTATTCATTTTTGATAAATAACCTAGTATTTTTTTATATTTTAAATTTTTATATTCAGGTTTAACTCTTTCATAGTGGACTAATTTAATACCAAATTTTTGCTTAGGTTTAACTCTATTTCTAAGTGATATTGAAATAGTTTTTTTATTTAAAGCAACTCTGAGTAAATGATTATAAGATTTAGTTTTATCTATATTTTCATTTATTAGTTTTAATATTTTACTTTTTATTCCTTTATCATATATCTTATAAGCCTTTAATGATTTTATTAAATTATCAATGTGTGTTTTAAAAAAAAGAATTTTAGGTGGCTTATTATAGATCCACATTGTTGTAAAAACTCCATCCTTGTTCCATAGATCATCAAACTCAATTTCTTTAAAGTTTTTACGCTGATAAGATTTTTTTAATAAGTATTTTACCATTATTTGTCAAAAAAGATTCTGGGTGAAACTGAAATCCATATACATCATCTTGAGTATTTTCGAAACCCATTGCTATATCAGATTTAGTACATCTCATTGTGATATTAAATTTCTCTTTCATAAAAGGTTCTTTTAACTTGAGTGAATGGTACCTGCCAACTTTAAAAATTGAATTTTTTTTAAAAATAGAATTATTGCTTGTAACTTTAACAGTCGATTGAAAACCATGGTAAATATTTTTTTGCTGAATAATTTTTCCATTTTCACTGTGTAAGATCAATTGATAACCAAGACAGATACCAATAATTTTTTTTACTCCTTTGAATTTATTATAAATCTTTATAGATATTGGATAATCTTTGGGAGATCCTGGTCCAGGAGAAAAAACAATCGTATTACATTTATCTAACATTTTTTTATTTATATCAAAGTAGTTTGAGCAATAAACTTCATCAAATTCAGAAAATTGGTGAACCACATTCCATGTAAATGAATCTTGATGATCAATAATATAAATCATTTAAATAATTCCAAAAGTGATTTTGCTTTGATAAAGTTTTCATTGAATTCTTTTTTTGAATTGCTATCTAATACAACTCCAGAAGCTGCAGATATTTCTGATTTACTTTTAAAGTTTAAAATTGATCTAATAATTATATTAAACCGCATATCTTGATTAAATTTTATATACCCAAAACTTCCAGTAAAAATATTTCTATCCTCTTTTTCTTGCGAATTAAGTAATTCCAATGTTCTTATTTTAGGACAACCAATGACAGATCCACCTGGCATCATTGACTTAATTATTTCTTTAACAGATGTTTTTTGATTTAATTTTCCAATAATGCTACTTACGTAGTGGTATAGGTGCTTATATTCCTCCACATATTTTTGTTTTTTGATTTTTACTGTACCTGGTTTGCATATTCTAGATAAATCGTTTCTTTCAAGATCAACAATCATATTATGTTCTTTAGTTTCTTTGATGTTATTTCTAAAGAATTTGAGAGCTTTAGATTTTGTTGTATATTTATTTTTTTTTAAGGTACCAGCAATAGGTTTGGTATTTATAAAATTACCAACTCGATTGATTAAAGTTTCAGGAGAACAGCTAACTATTGAATAATCTTTATCTCTAATCATAAATGATTCAGGCGCAGAGTTAATCTTCATTAGTTTCCAAAAGAAATTTACCGAATTAATTGTAGATTTATTTTTGTACTTTGTGCATATTTTAATTTGGTACGTTTCACCCTCTCTAATTTTTCTTGAAAATGTATCAAATATTTTTTGATATTTGTTAAAATCTAAATTGAGCTTAAAAGGGCTTAGAATTTTGGTTTTTTGAAAGACTTCATTGAATTGAGCTCTTTTTATATTTGAATGAATAGTAATTTTTTTTCTTATTTTAATTACAGTTTCAGGTTTATAAAAAATACCCTTGTGAAATTTTAAATTTTTTTGGTTTTTTATAGATAAATTTAAAAGACTACATAAAATCTCATAACCAAAAAATCCCACATATAAGTCAGTTTCTTTTCTATATTTTTTCGAAGAAAAGCTATCTAAAAATTTTGCAATATTATTTTTGTTAAGCATTATCTTCTTTGAAAAATCAGTATAAATATTATAACCCCCGTCAACTTTATAAATAATAAGGGGCTTATTTGACTGATAAAGTTTTTCTAAATATTTATTAAACTTAAGTTTATGCTGCCTGAACTCGTTCAATTGTTTTCTCTTTTATAGGTAAGTGTATCACACCAGCAAAAATAGAAAGTGCGATAGATGCGTACCAAGCATAATCAAAGTTACCATGCATTTCATAAAAAACCCCACCTAGATATGCTCCAAGAAAGGATCCTACCTGATGACTGACAAATACAATACCATATAAAAGACCTAGATGTTTTGTTCCAAATATGTGCCCCACTATTCCATTAGTTGGGGGTACAGTTGAAAGCCACAGAAGCCCAAATGTTACTCCAAATACTATACAATTAAATACGCTTGGAGGTAAAAATATAAAATAAATTAATGATACACCTCTTAAAAAATAAATAGCACTTAAAACTTTCTTTTTGCTAAATCTAGTTGCTAAATAACCTGCACCAATTGTACCAATCATATTAAAAACGCCAACTAGAGCTAATATCATTGCTGCTGTCCAATCGGGTAGCCCTCTATCCATCATATAAGTTGGGATATGCGTAGCCACTAAAGCAATATGCCAACCGCAAACAAAAAAACCAAGAGTTAAAAATATGAAACTTTTATTTCCAAAAGCCTCTCTTAAAGCTTCTGATGCTGTTTGATTGTTATCTAAATTACTACTTCCAACTGGAATTTTTGGTGTATTTACAAATAGAGCAACAATTAATCCAACTCCTAATAGAAAACAAAAATATAAAATTGTAATTTCCCACCCCATTTCAATTAATGAGTATCTAACCAATAAAGGTGAAACAAAAAAACCAAATGATCCTGCACATGTAACAATACCTGTTGCTATTGTTCTATTAGAAGCGGGAAAATGTTTAGCAACAACTGATACTGGGATACTTATAGCAGTACCACCTAATCCTATACCAATCAATATTCCAATCGTTAGAGTAAAGTAGTGTCCAGTATTAAGTCCTGAGTAGAAAAGTAATAGTCCTGATAAAAAAAATAAAAAACCCACAAATATAGCTGTTGCACCTCCATATTTATCAGTTATGAAACCAAAAACTGGACTGAAGATTCCCCACATTAAAAGTTGCAAACCTATTACAAAACCAAAATGTGAGATAGAAATATTCAGATCTGTATTAAAATCAAAAAAAAATAAGCCAAATGTTTGCCTAATACCCATTGCAAAAATAACTGTTAATGAAGCTGCAATAAGGGTAACCAGTGCCTTTTTACTAGTGAAAAATTTTTCTTTGCTCATTTAACGAGCATAAGGCTTTTTCTAATATCTGCAATTAAATCTTTTGGGTCTTCTAGTCCTACATGTAATCTTACCAAGTGTTCATTTTTATCTAAATTTAGGAATTTTCTATCGCCCATCTCAATATCACTTTGCAGCAATGCTAAACTTTCAAACCCACCCCAACTATAACCATGACCAAATAATTTTAACGAATTTACAAATTTCAAAACAGATTTTCTGCTTTTAGATCTTATAATTAATCCCATAAGACCTGATGAGCCAGAGTAGTATTTTTTCCACATTCTAAAATTGAAAGAGTTTTTTTTATAAGGATACAAAAGTTTTACTTTTTTGCTTTTGGAAAGAAATTTACAGACTTCTTTAGCATTAGACTCATGTTTATCTAATCTAATATCTAAAGTTCTTAAGCCTCTTGTTATTAAATAAGCATCATCAGGACCTAATCTTAAACCCAAAACATCGTCTGCCTTTTTAACGTGTTTATATACTTTTTTGTTAACAGCTAAACTTCCACCCATCACATCGGAATGTCCTGAATAATATTTTGTTGCTGATACTATTGACATATCAAAACCCAATTTAATGGGTTTAAAAAAATATGGTGTTGCCCAGGTATTATCTATTGCAGTAAATATTTTATTTTTTTTTGCAATAGAAATAACTTTTTTTAGATCTTGGAATTCAAAAGTATTACTTCCAGGGCACTCAACGTAAATTAGTTTAGTTTTACTTGTTATGCTTTTTTCTAGAGACTTTAAATCATGAGGGTTATAAAATTTTGTTTTAATTCCAAATTCTTTAAGATAATTTTCACTTAAATTTCTAGTTGGATTGTAAAGTGGATCTGAAACTATTATCTCATCTCCTGGTCTTGTTACACTAAATATTGATAGAAATACCGATCCAAATCCAGTTGGAGTTAAAAATACATTGTATGATTCCTCCAGTTTGGTAAGAATTTTTTGTAATATGAAAGTAGTTGATGTACCTTTTCTACCGTAATCATAATGTCCACCTAATGGTTTTTTTAATGCCATTCTTTGCATTTTTCTTAAATCTTGCATTGATTTAAAAATAATTGTGGATGCCCTTACAACTGGTGGATTGACAGAATGGTTGTGAAAATCTTTAGCTGTATGCTTTAAAAAAGTTTTAAAGGAATAATCCATAAAAAATTTGATATGTACTTAGGACAATGCTATATCCACCAAATAAGTCAATAAAATAGTAAAACTAAGGAGATTATGGGATATCCAAAAAAACATAGAGGCCGTAGAAAAATGGGCTCTAAAAAGAGAAGAGCAAGAAAAAAAAATAAAAAGAAATAGAAAATTTAATCTTTAATCCAACCACCACCTAGAACTTTGTGACCGAATTGGTCTTTTTTGTAAAATACACAAGCTTGGCCAGGAGATATTCCGTATTCTGGTTTTAGAAGATTTACTTTAACATTTTCATTATCTTTTATATCTACTTTTGCATCTAAAAGTTTGCCAGTAGATCTTACTTTGACCAATATATTTTTATCTAATTCATTTATATTTGTTAGTAAATTTACGTTTTTTAAATTTATATTACTTCTTGCCAGCTTTTCTTTTGGACCAATGTAAATTTCATTTTTCTCAGCATCAATTTTAATTACATAAAATGGCTCCTCGTTTGAAACTTTAATTCCTTTTCTTTGACCAATAGTAAAATTGACTATGCCATCATGTACTCCAACAACTTTTCCATCTAAATTTTTAATATTTCCTTTTCTGTATGATTCTGGTTTGAATTTTTTTATTACAGAAGCATAATCTCCGTTGGGTACAAAGCATATATCTTGACTATCTGGTTTATCAGCAACATTTAAATTCAGATTTTTTGCAATTTCTCTTGTTTTATCTTTAAGAAGTCCACCTAGTGGAAATCTTATATAATTTAATTGCTCTCTTGTGGTATTAAATAAAAAATAACTTTGATCTCTATTTTCGTCAATTGCTCTGTACATATTCGTTGAGTTATCTTTAGTTAAACTTTTTACATAATGACCAGTAATTAGCGCATCTGCATTTAAATCTTTAGAAAATTCAAATAAATCTTTGAACTTAACTGTCTGATTACATTGTACACATGGTATTGGTGTTTCACCCTTTAAATAACTATCTACAAAGTTATCTATAACACCTTGTTTAAACTTATCTTGGTAATATAAAATCTTATGTTCAATATCTAACTTGTGTGCAACTCTTTTTGCATCCATAATATCTTGACCTGAGCAGCACTGTTTTGAAGCAGCAACTTCTTTGCCATCATTGTAAAGTTTTAAAGTAATTCCAATTACGTTATAACCTTCTTGTTTCATCATCCCAGCAACAGTTGAGGAGTCTACACCACCAGACATTGCTACCACTACTGTAGTTTCTGACGGTTTTTTATTAAATCCTAAAGAGTTAGTTTCTAAATTCATTTGATGGTATTTATACTTATTTCCATTATAAGTTAAATTAAATGATTTTAGATTTTGAACCAGGTGACAAAGTTATTAATCCAGCTAATAAAAGTTGGGGTATTGGTCAAGTTCAGTCTATTATTAATCACAAAGTAACTGTTAATTTCCAAAATGTTGGAAAAAAAGTAATAAATGCAAATAATATTGAACTCGAAAGAATTGATAATAATGGATGAAAGTAAAATTAAGAGTGTTGTCGAAGATTTAATTAATACTTTTCTAATCGCTGGTGAATTGTCTATTAAACTAAGAGAGAAAGGTTTAAATAAAGAGATTAAATCTGACAATACCCCTGTAAGCAATGGTGATCTTGAGGTAAATAAAATTATCACAAAAAAATTGCTAGAGTTGACGCCAGATATACCCATTGTTTCTGAGGAAACTTCACACAATAAATCTAAAAATAATTTAAAAAACTTCTGGCTAGTTGATCCAATTGACGGAACATACGACTATATAAATGATGGTGAGGAATTTACTATTAATGCTGGATTAATATTAAATGGAAAAGCTGTTGCCGGTTTAATTAATGTGCCTGCAAAAAAAAGGATGTTTTATAGTTTTGGAAAAGGTCAATCATATGAAATTACTTCTAACAAAACTATAAAATTAGACTGTAAGAAAATTACTCCTAAAGGTTCAATAAAAGTAGTTTCGTATTCAAACAAACTAAAACCTGAAATTGAAAAAATACATAAAGATTTAGGAGTAACAGACCACATTCGAATGAAAAGCTCTCTTAAATTTTGTGTAATAGCTACAGGAGAATTTGATGGATATGTTGCTGAGCCAAGGGCTTGTGAATGGGATATAGCTGCAGGGCACGCTATACTTGAAAACGCAGGCGGAATAGTAACAGATTTTAATGGCAATGAAATTACGTATGGTAAAAAAGATTTTAAAAATCCAAGTATAATCTTAAAGAGAAGTAAAAATTTATAATGAGTGAACAATTAAGAATAATTTTAATTATAATTGTATCTGTATCAATATTTGGTTTAATTGTATTTGTGATGGTTAAAAATTATATAAGAAATAAAATTCAATACTATTTAGAAGAAAAAAATAAAAAAACTAAAGAAGATTAATTATTTTTAAATATTCATCTTTTTCAAGATCCATAACTCTTCTTGAAACTTCAAAATCGAAACCTGAACGAGCTAATACTCCTATATCTTTTTTGTAAAACAAAGGTCGATTGTCCTCTTGTCTTGATGGTCCAATTCTTTTCTTTTTACAGATTTTTATGGCTGAAAAAAAATCCTGATCTTCATTCTTATCTTTAATTTGTTCAATTGTATTTTTAATATATTTTTCACCTACACCTTTATTCATTAAGTAATTTCTTATTTTGTTTATAGATGATCCTCTTTGTATTAAACTTTTTGCTTTGGACTCTGAATAAAACTTATCGTTTATAAACTTTGATTTCTCTAAATCCTCAAGAACAATATCTATAAGATTAGAGACATCATTTTTTTTTATATTAGGGGTTCTTGATGTTAGATATTTTTTTAATAAATAAGTTCTTAATTGTTGTTTAGATGGCGCAAATTTTTCTACATAATTAAGTGCAAAATTAGTCATCTCATCAACGGTTACTTCTAAAGTCTTTTTTTTATTTTTTATGGGAATCATTGTTTTATTTAATATAATATAAAAATAATATGATTGAACAAATAGCAGCTTTTTTTACCATTGAGATGATTTATTTGTGGTTAAATATAGGTGTAATACCCTTCTGGTTAATTCTGATTATTTTTCCACAGTCAAAGATTTGTGGATTATTGGTTACTTCTGTGTTCCCATTTTTTATTTTAACGGCTGTCTATGTTTATCTAGGTTATTATTTCTACATTTCTGGATATGATTTTGATTATAATTTTACGCTGTACCTTGGTCTGTATGACTTGAGAAATCTTTTTGAAGCTGAAGCTTTTTTGATAATGTTTTGGACACACTTTTTAGCAATAAACTTATTTTGTGGAGCGTGGATAATGAAAGATAGTCAAAAATTATTTATGTCTAGATACATAGTCTTCATTCCAATAATAATAACTTATTTTATTGGTCCCTTAGGTTTAGTTATTTATTGGATAATAAGAATGTTCTACGCTAAAAGAATAAATTTGTTAGATTAAAAGCTAAATTACTTTACTACTTTAAAACCTGAATTTTGCATTGATCCAAAACCACCATCTACATGGCAAATATTTTTAAAACCCATACTTTGTAAAGTTTTTGTAGCTAATGCTGATCTTAGCCCTCCAGCACAAAAAAGAACCATTTCCTTATTCATATCAATTTTACCATCTTTAAAATATTGACTATCTGGATCCATCCAAAATTCCAGCATTCCTCTTGGTATGTGAGAAGACTTTTCTATTTTTCCTAATCTTTCTAATTCTCTTACATCTCTGATATCGATAAGGTTGCATGTATCATTATTTAATTTTTCTAGAGCTTCCTCTGGTGATATGGTTTTAATTTCCTTTAAAGCTTCTGCGACTAAAGTTGATGCTGATTTTATTGTCATAAATGTTTATTACACTAAATTAAAAATATTACTATATAAACAAAGGTTATTAAATGAAAGCTCCAAATTTTAAATTATCATCTACATCAGGTAAAACTGTTGAATTAAGTAAAGTAAAATCAAAATTTATCATCATCTATTTCTATCCGAAAGATAATACAAGTGGATGTACAATTGAGACAAATGACTTTAACAAACTTTTAAGTAAATTTGAGAAACTTGGATGCACAATTTTTGGAATATCTAAAGATAGTTTAGAAAGTCATGAAAAATGGAGTAAAAAACTTAACTTAAAATTTGAACTATTAGCAGACGAAGATAAAACTTCCTTAAAAGCTTATAAAGCTTGGACCAAAAAGAAATTTATGGGTAGAGAATTTATGGGTACAGTAAGAAGCACTTTTATTATTGAGAAAAATAAAATCATTAAGGAATGGAGAAACGTTAAGGCAGCGGGCCATGCTGCAGAGGTTTTAGACTTCATAAAAAATTACTAAAAAAAAGGCCCCATTTAAGGGGCCTTTTGTCAACTATAGAGAGAGATAGTTATTCTTTAGTCTCTTATTGCGTATGCGATTACTCCAGACTCTGTAACATCTGTACCAAGTCTTTCTGCTTCTTTGCTCAATCTAATACCCATTGTACTCTTCATAATTCCCCATACTATTAGGGATACTACAAATACAAATGCATTGATTGAAATTACTCCTAGAAGCTGCGCTCCGAATGATGCATCACCGTTTGTTAGTGGAACTGCTAAAGTTCCCCAAATTCCAGCGAACAAGTGAGCAGGTACTGCACCAACTACATCATCGATTTTTAGTGAGAATAATAATTTAGTTCCGAAGACAACTATTATTCCACCGATCGCACCTATAAGAATTGCTGCTAGCGGTGAAGGCATTAACGGTTCCGCTGTAATTGCAACAAGACCACCAATTGCTCCGTTAAGCATTTGAATGACATCAGTTTTACCTGACATTAATCTTGTTATCGCACCAGCTGCTAATACACCACCACAGGCTGCTAAGTTTGTATTAATGAAAATATTTGATACTGCTACTGCATCATCAAATGTTCCCATCGCTAATTGTGATCCACCATTAAATCCGAACCAACCTAGCCATAATATAAATACACCAACTGTTACCAATGGTACAGAAGACGCTGCAAATGGCTTCATAGGTTTAGCTGCTCCAGATTTATCAAATCTACCAGTTCTAGCTCCTAAAAGAATTGCTCCAGCTAGTGCTGCTGCACCTCCAGTTGAGTGAACAAGTGTTGAACCAGCAAAGTCGGAGAAACCAGCGGCTGCTAACCAGCCACCTCCCCACTGCCAACCCATGACGATTGGGTAGATAATTCCTGATAGAATAGCCGCAAATAAAAAGAACGGCCATAATTTAATTCTTTCAGCTAATGTTCCAGATACAATTGAAACTGTCGTTGCACAGAAAACCATTTGGAAATACCAATCAGATCCGTCAGCATATCCAGTATCCACTGAACTTGCATCAGACCATGGTGTAAAGCTTCCAATGTATCCACCTTCTGGAATTCCGTATGCTAAATTATATCCAACCATCCAGAACATAATTCCAGCTATTGAAAATAATCCGATATTTTTGGCACATATTACTGATACACTTTTTGATGTTACCATCCCTGATTCGAGCATGGCAAAACCTGCTGCCATAAACATTACTAAGAAACCACAAACCAAGAAAAGAAATGTATTGAATATGAAACCAACTTCAGCTGAAACTGTAGTTTCAGCATAACCTGCACTAGTCATATTTAGTAGGAAAAATAAACTTACTAATGGACCAGCCAGTTTTTTTAAAAGTTTAACCATTTCACCTCCGTTTAATTAAAGAGGTTGTTATAGATTTAATAAAACTAAAAACTATTGATTGTTATTTAAAAGAGATATGCAGTATTTGCATGTAGTACACCGTATGCTTGTAAAAAAAACAGCCTCTATTAAATTTTAATTTTTAATAAAGGCTGTTTTAAAAAGTTTATTTATTGAAAACTTCTTTAAGCGCTTTTGCAGGTAAAAACTTTACCTTTTGAGAAGCAGCGATTTGGATTTGTTCTCCAGTTCTTGGATTTCTACCAATTCGGGCTTTTCTTTTAGCCACTTTATATGTTCCAAAACCAGCAATTTTAACATTATCGTCGCCTTTTAAAGCGTCCAAAATAGTGTTGGTAATAGTATCAAATGTACGCTCAGCATCAGCTTTACTTTGATTTAATGACCCTGCTAATTTTGCTATAAGTTGTTTTTTGTTCATTTTAGCTCCGGTTTTAAAGGTTATAATTATATACTTAACAAAATCGTTGATAATTCAAGCTTTTTTTTTGTGTCTCTAATAAAATTCACCACAACATATAGTTATAAATAAGTATTGATTTATATAGCTTTTTTAACGTCAGAAAATCCCTTTAAAATAAGCCTAAATCTTTAAGGTCATTGAATGTTGCAAAAAACATCAAAGTTAACAATAAAAACATTCCGATTCGAAAAAAACCTTCTTGAGTTTTTTGACTTAGTGGCTTTCCTAAAACCTTTTCAAATGCATAAAACATCAAATGGCCCCCATCTAAAAGTGGGATTGGAAAGAGGTTAATTAAGCCTAAACTTATCGATATATAGGCCATCATACTAATAAATGGCAATATTCCAAATTCAGCCACTTGTCCCGAAATTTTTGCTATTCTAATTGGTCCACCTAACTGGGAACTATCTCCCGATCCAGTAAGCATTGAACCCATATATTTAAGAGATGAAGTAGTTACAAAATATACTTCTTTAACAGACTCTATTAATGCATTTGCTGGCCCTAATCTTTTATGATTTATTTCATTATTATATGGACTTAGTTTAATACCAACTATTCTTTTATTAATTTTATTTCCTAAATTATCAACGCCTGCAACAATTTTTGGTTTAACCTTTAATAATATCTCTTGATCATATCTAGAAATTTTGAAATCAACTATCTCAGATGTTGACATTAATATCAGTTTAGAAACATCAAGAATACTCTCAACTTTATTGTTATCTATTTCAAGTATCACATCATTTTTTTGCATTCCAGCTACTTCTGCTGGACTATCTTTTTGGACTTCGTTAATAACTGCAGGTGTAAAGTCTTTTCCAGCAAACATATATATAAATAAAAAAATGAATATTGCTAAAACGAAATTTGCTATTGGCCCACCCGCTACAATTAAAGACCTTTGATACAAAGGTTTTGTTACAAAGAGTTTTTCTTGGTCCTCTTTGTTATATTTTTTTAACAATTCTTCTTGATCAGCTTGAGAAAATACATTTCTGTCACCAAAAAATTTGACATAGCCTCCAAGAGGTATCCAACAAATTTTCCATCTAGTTCCCGATTTATCATTCCAACCAATCAACTCTTTTCCAAAACCTATTGAAAAGTCTGTAACACCAACTCCATATCTTTTTGCAAAATAATAATGGCCATATTCGTGTATGAAAACAACTACTAAAATCAGCACTATAAATGGTATTATAAAAGAGAGCATATGAGCTATTTATATTAACTATATTGGCTTCTTACAAGTTTCAAAGTGTCCAGTTTATGTCAATTATAAGCATTCTAAAGACTTAAATAAATGACTTATTGTAATTGGCATTAGAACATATATGCATTTTCCGTATATCTTTTAAAGAATCAAGCATGAAAAACTTTAATGAATTAGACATAGAAAATAAATTAAAGAATTCAATTAAGTATTCAAATTTTATCACACCCACACCAATTCAATCTCAAGCAATACCTATTGCGCTTGAGGGAAAAGATGTTCTTGGAACCGCACAAACCGGTACGGGCAAAACTTTAGCTTTTACAATTCCACTTATAAATAAATTGATCATTAACAAAAATGCAATGGCTTTAATCATATGCCCAACGAGAGAATTAGCTAGTCAGGTAATGGGTACGATATCTAAACTCACTTTAGGAGATATAAGAATTGGTAATGCTCTTTTAATTGGTGGAGAAAGTATGCAAAAACAACTAAGACAGTTGAACAAAAGAGCTAGAATTATTGTTGGTACACCTGGCAGAATTAACGATCACTTAATAAGAAAAAGCTTAAATTTAACAAGAGTTAATTACTTAGTTTTAGATGAAACTGATAGAATGCTTGATATGGGGTTTACACCTCAAATTGAAATAATTTTAAAATTTATCCCAAAAGAACATCAGACATTATTATTTTCAGCCACTTTGCTGAATAATATTTTAAAAATTTCTGAAAAATATTTAAGAAAACCAGAAAGAATTTCAGTTGGATCAGTTTCAACTCCAATAGAAAAAATTAAACAAGAAACCTTTCAAATAACTCCAGATAAAAAATACCATGAATTAATCAATCAATTAGTTGAGAGACAAGGTTCAATATTAGTTTTTGTCAAAACAAAACATGGTGCAGATAAAATTGTAAAAAGATTAAAATATGATGCTCATTCAGCAGAAGCAATTCATGGAAATCTAAGACAAAGTAAAAGAGACAGAGTTATTAGAGGTTTCAGATCTGGCAAAAGTAGAATTCTAGTTGCAACTGATGTTGCTGCAAGAGGATTAGATATTCCATTAATCCAACATGTAATAAATTATGATCTACCACAAGTACCTGAAGATTATATTCATAGAGTTGGTAGAACAGGTAGAGCTGGTAAAGAAGGATCGGCACTTACCTTCTTAACAAATAATGATCGTACTATGTGGAGAGAAATTCAGAAATTAATAAATCCAAATTTTAAATTAGAAGAAAGTTTTAATAGGAAATCTAACAAAAAAAATAAAAAATTTAAAAAAAGAGGTAAATCTTTCAAAGATAGTGGAAATAGAAACGATAGGCGAGATAACAAAAGAAAATTTAAGTTTAAAAGTAATAAATTTAAAAAGTCTAATTCAAATAAGCCAAACAACAGTGATAGTGATTTTGATAAAAAAAAGAATTTTAAATTTAAAAATAAAAAATTTAAAAAATTTCACACTGATAACTTTAAAGAACAAGGTAATAATTCTGATAGTAGAAAAAAATTTAAATTTAAGAAAAAATTTAAGAATAGAAAAAGACCAAAAAACTTCTCTTTTAAAAAATTTAAAAAAAATTAAATTACTTCAACTTCCACGTAACCACAGGTAAAAGTGTTGCAACAATAAATGAGCAAAACAACAAAGATTTTGAGATAAATATTGGAAAAAAATCAGCAGGTAATATTATTCCCACAAGTATTGATTTTGAGAAATCAGGACTAGGGAATAATAGAATTCCACCAATTAAACCAACTATAATTGAAACATATGCATTTTTTTCATTAAATGATTTTGAATAAAAACCATAAAATACACTTAATACTGCTGCACAACAAAATAAATCAGCTAATAAAAATAGATATAAAATACTTAATCCTTTTGAGGCAACAAAAAATGAAATCAAGGATAAAAATATTATAATTTGTTTAGATAATTTTAAATAATTACCTTTAAATTTTATAACTTTATTTCCATCAACAATAATCAAACTAGAGATAGCATTTACCAGTGTATCTATACTGCTCACTGTCAGTGAAATTGCTAAAATAGCTATTATTATTGATAAAAACATGGCTTGGTCTTTTAACAATAAAGAAAAGAATGCAAGGTCAGGAACTACACTTGGATTTTGGGAGGTTGCAACTAAACCTGAAAAGCCCATCATGAATACTATTGGTATAATGATTATAAAAGAAATCATTAAGCTATTTTTTAAAACTTTATTATTTTTAGCAGCATAAACTCTTTGCCAGTTACCTTGATGAAAAAGATTAGTTGCGGCAACAGCTATAAAAAAAGTTAGGCCTGCAGTGAAGTTAGGTAAATAACCTGAGCTTAACAAATGAGGCTTTTTCTGTTTTACAAACTCAAAACTAAAGTCATTAGAATTAAAAGAAATTAAATAAGAAAATGCAATTAATAAAAGTAAACTAAAAACTATAAATTGAATATTATCTGTAAATATTGAAGCTCTAAGACCACCATACAAAGTGTAGACAAGTGAGCTGACAATTACAATAAATGCCGTGATCCATAGATCAGTTCCTGAAATGTAATTAATTAAAATTGAAACGGCGGTAACTTCTGCTATTAAAAAAATAGTCATATAGAAAATAGATAAAAACAAAATTAACTTAAATAATTGTGAGCCAAATCTAGATCTAATTACCTCAATTAATGATTTTCCTGTTGGATATTTATCTCTAAATTTTTTTCCTAAATAAATTAATGCAAAAAGAGGAAACGCTGTCCCTAAAGAATATCCAATAACAGCCCCTACTCCTCCCCAGGTTGCTGCTGATGCCGGACCGAATAAAATCCATGCACCTAGAGCAGATGCGACTAAACTAGTTGTTAGTGAAAAAGTCCCTACAGATCTACTTGCAACTAAATAATTGTTTAACCCTTGGTATTTTTTTGAATATACAAGGCCAACTATTACAAAAATGATACTAATAATTAAGGTTAATAAAATTGCAGATGATTGATTTAAGATATTTATTTGATCCATTTTTCCCTTTCTGAATTACCGGACAGGTTCCTTGGGTATTTCTCAGCCATATGGCACCCCAAAATAATTTTTATATTAAATGGTAAATAAGTAAAGAGAGATGTTAAGCAACTATATGAATTATACATAGCTATTATTCGCATTTAGCGCTCCTAAAATATGACTGATGTTGTATTAGTAAATCTCTCTCTCTTATTATAAGTTAATTATAATACTAGGCTTCGTGGATTGAAGCCTAGAGATGAAATTTTATTGAATTTCAGTCTAAATTGAAAACACATGTGTCATTATAAATTATTTTCTTTATTAATCCAAAGGTGTAATTTTATAATCACAATGAAAAAATTTTTTATTTTTATTTTCTGTTTTTTTGCATTTGCCGCAAACTCAATGGAAAAGAAAACAACATTTGATAAAGATTTGTTTAGCAAAGCCCAGTCTGAGGGCAAAATTATAGTTATAAGTTCTTGGATCGAATATTGTGGATCTTGTGCAAATCAAATGAAAGTTTTGCAAAAAGCAAAAAAAGAGGGTGAATTATTAGATATTAAATTTGATAACATCGAATATTTTGCATTTGATGTAACAAACAGAGATATAGCAAATTCGTTTGACGTTCTTTATCAAACTACTCTATTAATTTTCAAGGGTGATACAGAAGTTTACAGAAGTATTGGTGAAGTTACTGAAGATTTAATTTATCAAGCTTTAAAAGCTTCTATTTGAAACTAAAATCTAAAGAATATTAAATCTTATTCATTTCTGACTAGCGGATAAACTTTTGGACTCAGATATTTAAGGTTTGTAAAGACTATCAATATCATTGTTACTAATCCAACTGTAATTGTTACATTTAAGAATATATCAAATTCAAATAGCCATTTAAGTTGAAAAATATTTTCAATAATAAATTTTGATGAAATTATAGAAAAAATTGTAGAAAAAAGAATTATAGAAAAAAATGTAATTATGAATTCAATTAAAGATGAGTAAATTATTTCTTTTTTTGAAAATCCCAAAATCTTAAAAACTAAATTTTGGAAAGTTTTTATTTTTCCTTGCACTATAATTGCACTCGATATTACAACTAACCCTATTATTACTGTAACAGTTGAAATTATAATGACTGCTATAAATACTTTATTAAGAACATCAGTAACTTTTTTTAAATAATCAGAAATTTTTACAATAGAAATACTGGGGAATTCGTCTAGAAAATTAATATCATCGAATTTATCAATATTATTAAACTTCACTGTCGACAGGTACTCATGAGGAATTTTATTTGCAAATTGAGGGTTTAGCAACATTGCAAAGTTAATGCTAAGATCTCTATAATCAACTAGTCTAAAATTCACCACCTCACCATCTATTTCTCTCCCATAAATATTGAGAGTGAATATATCTCCAATTTTTACTCCAAAATCTTGTGCCACTTTGCTATCCAAAGAAATTTGTAATTTGTCTGGGCTTGATAAATCCCACCAGTTACCTTGTGTTAAAGGATTATCTTTCGGTATCTCATCTGACCAAGATATTCTTCTATCATTCATTATAACCCAATAACTGTCATTAGTATTTTTGATATAAGAATTAGGATCTATCCCATTAATTTTTACAAGACCTGCTGAGACCATAGGAACTACCTCTAATTTTGACTTATTATCAGAATTAAATATCATTTTTTCGAATTTTTCTCGTTGATCATTTTGAATTCCTAAGAAAAAATAATCTGGCGCAATTTCTGGAATAGATTTTGAAATTTCTCTTTTAAAATTTGAACCTACAAATGCCAGTGTTAACAAAAGTGTCATTCCAAGACCTAAAGACATTATTGTAATTGGTGTGATACTTTTTGATTGAGTTATATTTTTGACTGCTATTTTTACTGAAATCTTAGAATTTTTATATTTTTTTAATAAATAAATAATTGTTACAGAAAGATAATAAAATATTAATAAACAAATAAAAAATGATACGAAATATGCAACACTATAAAATGGTATTGAAGACCTAATTGCAAAAAGACTAATTAATATTTGCAATAATACCATGCTAATTATTACTGATTTCACTGAATAATTAAATTGCAGACTTTGAAATACATTTCTAAATAAATTTGATGCTTTAACTTGATCTATAGAGTTAACAGTTGGTATAGAAAATATTATCATTACCAACATTCCAACAAAAAAAACTATAATTAAATTTATAATAGAAAAACTTGCTTCTATATTTAAACCCAAGCCATCTGAAATATATTTATCGACTATTGGAATTAAAAAAAAACTTAACCCATATGAAAATACGGTAATTAAGACTAATAAAATAGCTAATTGGAAATAATAGATTGTCTTTATATTTCCAGAAAATACACCTATTGCTTTTTGAACTGCAATTGATGAATTTTTTTGATTTATAAATGATAAAAGTGTATTCGCTATACCAATACCAGCAATTAACATAGCACTTATTGATACAAGTGATAAAAATTGTGAAAAATTATCAACAATCCGTCTAATGCCTCCTGCTGAATTTTCGGGGTATCTTAATCTAACTCTATTTTGATCTTTAAATAAGCTCTCTACTCTTTTAATGCCCTCTTTACTGTTAACAGATTTGTTAAATTTAACTTTATATTCATAATTTAAAAAACTACCGAGGGTATTTAAATCTAGTTTATCTAAGGTTTTTTTTCCTGTTAAGGCAAAATCACCAAATACAAATGCGCCGCCTATATCTGGTAAAACTTTAACTATACCAATAACTTTAAACTCTTTGTCTTGAACTTTTACAATGTCATTTATTTTTAAGTTTAAATTTTTAAAAATGTTTTCATTTACTAATATTGAACTTTCTATCTGATTTAATTTTTCTAAAGCATCATTGGGTTCATAAAGTGCTTTTCCATACAATGGATAAAATTGATCAACTGATTTTACTCTAGTAAATGAAGTTTTATTGATTTTTTTATTAACAGTTGAAATCATTGTGCTAAATTCAACCATTTGAGAGACTGTAGCAAATTTAGTAATTTTATCTATTTTAGTTTGATCACCTTCTCTATTGTTGTAGTCAATTTCTATATCACCCCCTAATAATAATTTTGCATTTTCATTAAGTTCATTTTCTAGACTATCTTCAATTGTCATTATAGAACTTAAAATAAAGAGACTTATAAAAAGAGTAATAATTATACTTGAGATCTTATTATAACTTCTTGTTAAATCTCTAAGAGCATATTTAAAATAAAGA